>CAMOSA010000185.1 GCA_946624335.1 uncultured Prevotellaceae bacterium | reverse complement strand
GTTTCTGTTCATGATGGTGGTTTCCTTTATCATTTTGGGTTAAACAATAAAGGGGTGCAGGCACGCCTGCTCAGAAAATTCCGCTTATCATCCCTACGTCGGCATTGTCCGCATCAGGTGAGGAGGGTTTGATCTCAGCCCGCCACATCGGCAAGGCACCCCTTGATAATTCGGGCGCAAAGGTAAGGATAAAAGTGAAAAGTGGAAAACGAAACGTGAAAAATTTGCTGTTTTGTGCTCACCTTTTGCTAAAAAGAACTATCTTTGCAGGCGAAAACGACGTAAAAACAGTAGATATGGGAGTACGATTCAATAAACGCATCAACATCTTGCCGTGGCTGAAAGCCAATGTCGGCAAGAGCGGCGTCAGCCTGACCATAGGCCCTAAGGGCAAGACGCTGAACATAGGCTCTACGGGCGTCACCGTCAACGTGAGCATGGGCAAAGGCGTGAGCTACAACAAACGCCTGCTCTCGTGGAAGAAGCTCAACGTACTCTCATGGCTCGGCATCGGTGGCGCCGCCGCCTCGAAGGTCGCCAAGGCCTCGAAGAAAGGCCGTGCCGAGGGCGGCGCCATCAGCCTCGACGATGCCATCGCCGAAGCCGAGGGTCAGAACAATGCCTCCGCCGGCACGACGCCTCAGGAGGGCGGCCTGGCCGGACAGCAGCAGGAACAAGGCGGCTGCTCGTGGGGCTGCGCCGTTGTCGGATGCCTCGGCACGATCATCATCGTGGCCCTCGTCGCTGTCATCGTCTATCTGCTCGTGCGCGACGGCACCATCGACCTCGGAGCCATCACCGGTGCCTGTGCCAAGGCTTAACGGAACCTAACTCAGTGTATTATGAACAATCAACAACTGCCTTTCGAATATATATCCGTCCAGGACGCCACGCACATCATCGATGAGAACGGCCACATGATCGCCATGATGGACGTCTGCGGCTTCTTCCTCTGCCAGCGTGGCAGCGTCGACGTGAGCCTCGACGACAAGACCTACCATATCCAGCGCGGCGACGTCTACTTCTACATGCCCACGATGCTCGTGGGCTTGCTCAGCCACTCGCGTGACCTCGAGGGCATTGCCGTCAAGTGCGACCTGGATTTCGTGCTGCCCATGGTGGAGCAGTCCTACAATGTCAGCAGCCTGCTGACGATCCGCGAGAACCCTTGTGTCTCGCTCTCGGCAGACCAGCAACACAAGCTCGAAGGTCTGGCCAACCTGGTGCGCGAGCACCATCGGCAGCTGACGTCGGCTTCCTATCAGGCCGGCGCCTCTGAGGCGTTGCAGCATCTCGTGCTCAGCCTTGCGCAGAGCCTCTTCTACGAGCTCATCTACGACTACGCCTCCAACAAGTCGCTGCGCCCGGAGATCCGTGACACGAAAGACCGCATCTTCCAGGCCTTCCTCGTGTCGCTCTTCAAGCACTACCGACGTCAGCGCGAGGTCAACTTCTATGCCGAGGAGCAGTGCCTCACGCCGCGCTACTTCTCCAGTGTCATCAAGGAGAAGAGCGGGCATTCGGCATTGCAGTGGATCGTGCAGATCGTCATCAGCTCGGCACGCAAGGATTTGCTCAGCACCGACCTCAGCATCAAGGAGATCGCCTCGGCCTACAACTTCCCCACGCAGTCGTTCTTCGGGAAATACTTCAAGCAATACGTCGGCGTCAGCCCGAAGGAGTATCGCAACAGGGAGCGTGGCACCATGTCGGCGCTATAGGCTCTCGAGCATTCGTTTCAGCACCACTTGTGCCGAGATCTCGCGGTTGGCGGCCTCGGGGATGACCAGTGAGCGCGGCCCCTCGATGACGTCGTCCGTTACGATCATGTTTCTTCTTACCGGTAGGCAGTGCATGAAGTGCGCGTCGTTGGTCACGGCCATCTGGCGTGCGCTGACGCACCAGTCCATCATCGTGTGGTAGTCGTCGAGCACCTTGCCGTAGTCTTCGGGACGCGTCACGCCCGGACAACTCCAGTTCTTGGCGTAGATGAAGTCGGCGCCCTCGAAGGCCTTCATCTGGTCGTACTCCACGCGGGCGTCGCCGACGAACTGCGGGTCGAGCTCGTAGCCCTCGGGATGTGTGATAACGAAGTCGATGCCAAGTCCCTGTTGGGAAGCGGCCAACATCCATTCGGCAAAGCTGTTGGGCACGGCCTGCGGCAGGGCTTTGGGATGCGGTGCCCAGGAGAGTACGACCTTAAGCAGACCCCCTCCCCGCATTCCCGAGCAAAGCTCGCCTACCCGTAGCCTTTCCCCCTCAAGGGGGAGAGTAGAATGTATTTGAGAGGGTGCCTGATCTTGGAGGTGACTACTCTCCCCCTTTAGGGGGAGCGGGGAGGGGGTCTGTTCTTTGATGGTGATGAGGTCAGCAAACGCTTGCAACGGGTGCACCGTGGCGCTCTCCATGAAGAATACGGGGCGGCCGCTGTAGCGGATGAACTGGTTCAAGATCTTCTCCTCGTAGTCGTCCTCACGGCTCTCGAAGCGGGCGAAGGAGCGCACGCCGATGATGTCGCAGTAGGAGGCCATCACGGGGATGGCTTCCAAGAGGTGTTCGCTCTTGTCGCCGTCCATGACGACGCCGCGCTCCGTCTCCAGCTTCCAGGCACCTTGGTTCACGTCGAGCACGATGACGTTCATGCCCAGGTTCATGGCAGCCTTCTGCGTCGAGAGGCGTGTGCGGAGCGAGTTGTTGAAGAAGATGAGCAGCGCGGTCTTGTTCTTGCCCAAGTGCTGCCACTGGTAGCGGTCGCGCTTCACTTCCTGCGCTTCCGCGAGGGCGACGCTGAGGTCGCCGATGTCTTGTACGTGTTGGAA
>CAMOSA010000184.1 GCA_946624335.1 uncultured Prevotellaceae bacterium | reverse complement strand
GCACGCCGTAGTTCATCACGGGATGGTGATGCCATCCCAGCTTCTGTCCGGCAGGGAACTCGTACTTCACGGCGACGAGTTCGGGCCGTCCCTGCAGGTAGTCGGGCAGCTCCACGCCGTCCCAGCTCTTCGACGTGCGTATCAGTTCGACGTTAGTCACCGCTGATGCCGGATTCTCGTTCTGTGCGTTGGCTTCCTTGCAAGCAATCATGCCAACCGTTACGCCGCACACGAAGGTGACGATGGCGGCGATGATGATCAAAAGTCTTGTTTTATTCATTGTCTTATAGTTTGATGTTAAGTAACCGAACAATATTCATTGACACGTTTTCTTTTAACAACGAATTTTACGAATTATACGAATTCTATCCGCCATTCCTCTTAATAGACAAGAATTTAATTCGTTGCTATCATATAGACTAATTGTGTACATCTACTTTCTACTTATTGAGTAAGTTATCATAATCGGCCGACTATCTGCGCAGCAGTGCCTCGCATCCCTCGAGGACGTCACGCCACGTGGCATCGAAGTCGCCTGTGTACCATGGGTCTGCGACGTCGGCGCCGAAGCGCGGTGATGACGGGTCGATGAGTTCCAGCAGTTTATGCACCTTATCGTCGGGGTCGGCACCGAAGATGCGCAGCAGGTTGCGGATGTTCCAATCGTCCATGCCTATGATGAGGTCGAAGCGTACGTAGTCGGAGGCCGTGACCTGGCGGGCCCGTTTGCCCGAACAGGCTATGCCGTGCTCTGCCAGCTTGCGACGGGCGGGTGGATAGACGGCGTTGCCGATTTCTTCGGTCGACGTCGCGGCCGACTCGATGTAGAAGTCACGCTCGCGACCCGCCTTAGCCACAAGATCTTTCATGACGAACTCAGCCATAGGACTGCGACAGATATTGCCGTGACAGACAAAGAGGATACGTTTCATTGGGCGAAAGTGAAGAGAAAAGCGCTTATGCGGTTGCAAAGGTAGCTATTTTCTCAAAAAAAAGACTGCCTTTAGGAAAATAAATGCCCAAAATGGTTACAATTTATAAATTATAACGTATCTTTGCGGCATATTTTAAGTCAAGAAGACGTATTCACTTTACCATACTACAGCACATGAAACACTTAAAACTTATTGCTGCTGCGGCAGCAGCTGTCATGCTCACGCTCACGGGCTGTGACAACAAAGACTACGAGACCGTCGCTGGCGACCCGATGCAGACGCGTATCTACACGCTGAAGAACGGTCTGAAGGTTTACCTCTCTGTCAACAAGGACCAGCCTCGCATCCAGGCCAACATCGCCGTGCGCACCGGTTCACGCAACGACCCCTCGGAGACCACCGGCCTGGCCCACTACCTCGAGCACCTGATGTTCAAGGGCACGAAGCAGTTCGGCACCACCGACTCCTTGGCCGAAGCTCCCCTACTCGACGAGATCGAGCAGCGCTTCGAGGCTTACCGCCAGCTCACGGACCCCGCAGCCCGCAAGCAGGCTTACCACGAGATCGACAGCGTCTCGCAGCTGGCGGCCAAATACAACATCCCCAACGAGTATGACAAGCTGATGGCCCTCATCGGGTCGGACGGCACCAACGCCTATACCTCGTTCGACCAGACCGTCTACGTCGAGAACATACCGTCCAACGAGATCGAGAACTGGGCCCGCATCCAGGCCGACCGCTTCCAGAACATGGTCATCCGTGGCTTCCACACCGAGCTGGAAGCCGTGTATGAGGAGTACAACCTGTACCTCTCGGACGATGGCGAGAAGATGCTCAACGCTCTCTTGTACAAGCTCTTCCCGACGCATCCCTATGGCACACAGACGACCATCGGCACACAGGAGCACCTGAAGAACCCCTCGATCACGAACATCAAGAACTACTTCCACAACTACTATTGCCCCAACAACTGCGCCATCTTCATGGCCGGCGACTTCGACCCCGACAAGACCATCGCCGTCATCGAGAAATACTTCGGCGGCTGGCAGCCCAACCCCGACTGCGCACGCCCCGAGTATGAGCCCATCGCCGCCCTCAGCGCGCCCGTCGACACGACCGTCGTGGGCCTCGAAGCCGAGAGCCTGTACATGGGTTGGAGCTTCCCCGGCGCCAAAGACCTGGCCTGCGACACGCTGTCGCTCATCAGCGAAGTCATGAGCAACGGACGCGCCGGCCTCATCGACCTCGACATCAACCAGCAACAGACCATGCTCGGCGCCGGAGCCGGTGACTACCAGCTCAACGACTACAGCATCTTCTTCATGGCCGGCAATCCGCGTGAGGGACAGACGCTCGAGGAGTGCCGCCAGCTGCTGCTGGCCGAGCTCGCCAAGCTCAAGAGCGGCGACTTCCCCGACGAGCTCCTGCAGGCTATCATCAACAACATGAAGCTGCGCCAGCAGCGCCAGATGGAGAACAACCGTGCCCGCACCAGTATGTTCGAGGACGCCTTCATCAACGGCAAGACATGGAAGGACGAGGTGGAGCGCATCGACCGCATCGCACGCCTGACGAAAGAAGACATCGTAGCCTTCGCACAGAAGCACTTGACCGACAACTTCGTCACCGTGTTCAAGCGTCAGGGCGAGGACAAGAACATCGTCAAGATCGACAAGCCAGAGATCACCGCCATCCCCGCCAACCGCGACGAGATGAGCGCCTTCGTCAAGGAGATCCAGGACACCGAGGTGGAGCCCATACAGCCGCAGTTCGTCGACCTGAAGAAGGACCTCACGGTAGGCGAGACGTCGCAAGGCCTCGAGCTGGCCTACAAGCAGAACACCGAGAACGACATCTTCTCGCTCACCTTCCGCCTGCCCTTCGGCACAGCCGCCGACAAGCGCATCGATGCCGCCACCGACTACCTCGAGCTCCTGGGCACCTCCACGCTCACG
>CAMOSA010000183.1 GCA_946624335.1 uncultured Prevotellaceae bacterium | reverse complement strand
AGGAGCTCGTCAAGAAGATGGAGAAGAGCGGTGCCAAGGCTTATCTGGTCAACACTGGCTGGAACGGCACAGGCAAGCGCATCAGCATCCCCGACACACGTGGTATCATCGACGCTATCCTCGATGGCAGCATCCTGAAGGCTGAGACCAAGAAGATTCCTTACTTCGACTTCGAGGTTCCCACGGCTCTGCCCAACGTCAACCCCGCTATTCTCGATCCTCGCGACACGTATGCCAACGCAAGCGAGTGGGAAGAGAAGGCTAAGGACCTTGCCGCACGCTTCATCAAGAACTTCGGCAAGTACACCACCAACGAGGCTGGTAAGGCTCTCGTCGCTGCTGGTCCGAAGCTCTAAGAAAGCGCATTCCAACCACAAAGATTTGCCGCCGGATAACCTCTGGCGGCATTTTTTTGTTGCTAAGATTCAAATAAATGGCTGACTCTGGACATCAATCTCGAAATAAATAGCCTCAAGCATCCCGCTGACAGGACATGAAGGCTGTCGGCGGGGCTTATTGTATAAAATACACTAATTTTTGGGCTTATGAAGCGAAAAAATAGAGCTTTCCTGCACAGCCTTGTGACTTATTTCGTATTTTTGCAGCCGAAAAGCTAACATACGACAGATGAAAGCACGTTTTTGGGCTATCTTAGGGCTGGCGCTATTTGTTGCGACAGCCGCCACGGCACAGGAAGCGACACCACCAGAAGGTACGGCCATCGAGTGGCTCCGCATACATCATCACAGCGTAGGACATGAATGGGCGACGCCGATTCATGCAGACAGCCTGTCGAACCTCGACCTCATCAATGGCTTCACCACGCTGAGAGCACGCACCAATGCCGGCTTTGCCTTGCCCTTCGCGCTGAGCAGCGTCGACAGCATCGACTATGCCACCACGCTGAGCGACGAGGAGGAGGCCAAGGATCCCTATCGCGTCTATCAGATGTACGTCTACACCGCCAACGCACAGCGCATCACCTCCAGGGAGACCTACGTGCCCTGCTACGTGGCGTTGAACGGCGAGGACTCCTACGCCAGCCGATTCGTCGCCGGACAGATACGCGGACGGGGCAATTCGACATGGGAGTGGTATGACAAGAAACCCTATCGCATCAAGCTCGACAAGAAGCACAAGATGCTGGGCATGGCGAAAGCCAAGTCGTGGGTGCTCCTGGCCAACTACCGCGACGTGACGGACCTGATGAACACCTTCGTCTTCGAGCTCGGACGATGGATGGGCCTACCCTACACCAATCATACGCGCTACGTCGAGCTCTTCGTCAACGGCGACTATATGGGCGTCTACCAGCTGACAGAACAGGTGCAGCAGGGCGAGAGCCGTGTGGCGGTCAGCGACGAGGCGGGCATCCTGCTGGCCTTGGACATGGATGACGGGCCGGAACTCAGCCCGTCGGCGACGGACAACTTCTGGTCGAAAGACTTCCAGCTGCCCGTCGTCATCAAATACCCTGATGACGAGTTGCTGACGGCCCAGCGCAAGAGCGAGATCATAGCCGAGTTCGCAAAACTCGAGGATGCCATCAAGCGTAAGGACTACGAGGCCGCCAGCCAGTTGATGGACATGGAGTCGATGGTCCGCTACATGATGATACAGCAGCTGATCTACAACGTTGAGCTCTCGGCACCCCGCAGCGTCTTCATCCACAAGGACGCCGGCACGAAATGGACAATGGGGCCGCTGTGGGACTTCGATGCGGGCTACGATTTCGACTGGAATGATATGTACCACGGCCACGACTATTTCGGCAACTACCGCGAGACGCTGTTCGGCTCAAACCCCGTCAAGCGTAACAGCACCTACGTCTGCTCACGCTTCTTCACCGACCTGTTCGGATGCAAGGAATTCGTGCAGCTCTACAAAGACACCTGGAATCACTATGCCGACTCGCTGATGAGCCACACGTGGGGCGTCATGGAGCACTACATCGGCCATCTGCGCGAAGGAGCCATGACACGTGAGGCACAGCAATGGCCCATCAGCGGCAAGAACTTCGAGACGGAGGTGGCCAAGATGAAGACATGGCTCGATCATCGCGTCACCTACACCGACAATATCATCAACGCCATACCCCTTCCCGGCGAGGAAGAAGTGCTGCCTGCCATCGACAGCCAACGTCTGTGCGGCACCATCGACGTCACCACGGCCATGTCATGGAGCGACGGTTACACACAGAATAATGTCGTCGCCGTCGACCGCCAGGAGGTCATGCGCCTCATGGACGTCGCCGAAGGACAACTGCGTGAAGAGCGCGTCAAGATCGTCCCCCTCAACACTGACGGCACCGAAGGCAAGAACAACACGAAAGGCGTCTTCGGCGGATGGTTCAACGGCAGCGACAACCCGCGGCAATGGGATGGCGGACACGTCTACATCGAAGTCTACGAAGACCTCTTCAACTGGAACTGCGGCGTACGCAACGACACGTGCTACGACGACGAGCACACCGTGACGATGCAGTACCAGTACCAGGTCGGATCGGAGCTGCGCAAGGTCAACGTGCGCGTCCACTTCACCATAAGTTGGTAGCCGCAGGGTCACTTGTACAAAGAAGGAAGCATAAAAAGACGAAACATACCATCATCAACAATAAAACGTAACAAGCAAATGAAACTGAAAAAGATTCTCTTTGCAGCTGCATTGATGCTCAGCGCCCTGCCGACGATGGCACAGGATATGAGCCAGCTGATGCAGCCGCTACCCGTGGATCCGAAGGTCCGCGTAGGCAAGTTGGACAACGGCCTCACCTACTACATCCGGCACAACGAGGAGCCCAAGAACCAGGCCTTCTTCTACATCGCACAGAAGGTGGGCTCCATCCAGGAGGAGGAGAGCCAGCGCGGTCTCGCACACTTCCTCGAGCACATGTGCTTCAACGGCACGACGCACTTCCCCGACAGTTCGCTCATCGAGTACCTCGAGGGCATCGGCGTGAAGTTCGGCGCTCAGCTCAACGCCT
>CAMOSA010000182.1 GCA_946624335.1 uncultured Prevotellaceae bacterium | reverse complement strand
AGCAGGAGTACGGTTACTCGGTCTTTGCTACTCCCTTCCATGTCGAGTGGAACAACAAGAAGCTGAATATCATCGACTGCCCGGGCTCGGATGACTTCGCCGGTGCAGCCATGACAGCCATGGGCGTGACGGACACCACGATCCTACTGATCAACGCGCAGAACGGTCCCGAGGTGGCCACGCAGAACCACTTCCGTATGACGGAGAAGATGCAGAAGCCCGTCATTTTCCTCATCAACCGTCTCGACGACGAGTGTGACTACGATAACGTGCTGGAGCAGTTGCAGAGCATCTATGGCTCCAAGGTCGTTCCCGTACAATATCCTATCAAGACTGGTCCCGACTTCAACGCTGTCATTGACGTGCTGCTGATGAAGAAGTACTCATGGAAGCCCGAAGGCGGTGCTCCCGTCATCGAGGACATCCCTGCCGACCAGATGGATAAGGCAATGGAAATGCACAAGGTGCTCGTCGAGGCCGCTGCCGAGCATGACGAGAGTCTGATGGAGAAGTTCTTCGAGACGGAAGAGCTGACTGAGGACGAAATGCGAGACGGCATCCGTGCCGGTCTGGCCAGCCGCGGTATGTTCCCCGTCTTCTGTGTCTGCGCTGGCAAGGATATGGGCGTGCGTCGTCTGATGGAATTCCTCGGCAATGTAGTACCCTTCGTTGATCAGATGCCCCCCGTGCACAACACTCGCGGCGAGGAGGTCAAGTGTGATGCCAACGGACCGACAAGCCTCTACTTCTTCAAGACGGCCGTCGAACCGCACATCGGTGAGGTTCAGTACTTCAAGGTCATGAGTGGCGTCGTCCACGAAGGCGACGACTTGACCAACGCTGACCGTGGCTCGAAGGAGCGTATCGCACAGCTCTTCGTCTGTGCCGGTGCCAATCGCACGAAGGTCACCGAGCTCGTGGCCGGCGATATAGGTTGCAGCGTCAAGCTCAAGGACGTCAAGACAGGCAACACCCTCAACGGCAAGGACTGCGACAACCGCTTCGCCTTCATCAAATATCCCGAACCTAAGTATATCCGCGCGATCCGTGCTGCCAATGAGGCCGATACGGAGAAGATGATGAACGTGCTCCAGCGTATGTCGCAGGAGGATCCCACATGGGTCGTCGAGCAGTCCAAGGAGCTGCGCCAGATCCTGGTCAAGGGTCAGGGCGAGTTCCACTTGCGCACCCTCAAGTGGCGCATTGAGAACAACGATAAGATACAGATTGCCTACGATGAGCCACGTGTGCCTTATCGCGAGACCATCACCAAGGCTGCTCGCTCCGACTATCGTCACAAGAAGCAGTCGGGTGGTGCCGGTCAGTTCGGCGAGGTCCACCTCATCGTGGAACCGTATGCCGACGGTCAGCCCGTCAACGAGGTCTACCGTTTTGGCGGTCAGGAGTATCGCATCAACGCCAAGAGCGAGGACGTCATCAACCTCGAGTGGGGCGGCAAGCTGGTATTCATCAACTCCGTCGTCGGCGGTGCCATCGATGCGCGCTTCATGCCGGCCATCCTCAAGGGTATCATGAGCAAGATGGAGCAGGGCCCGCTCACCGGTTCTTATGCCCGTGACGTCCGCGTCATCGTCTATGACGGTAAGATGCACCCCGTGGACTCCAATGAGCTGTCCTTCATGCTCGCAGGCCGCAATGCCTTCAGCCAAGCCTTCAAGGAGGCCGGTCCGAAGCTGTTGGAGCCTATCTACGATGTCGAGATCTTCGTGCCCAGCGACAAGATGGGTGACGTAATGAGCGATATCCAGGGCCGCCGTGGCATGATCATGGGTATGACGTCCGAGAACGGCTACGAGAAGCTCACCGCCAAGGTGCCTTTGAAAGAGATGTCCAGCTATTCCACAGCACTCAGCTCCATCACTGGCGGACGCGCCAGCTTCGTCATGAAGTTTGCCAGCTACGAACTCGTGCCTGCCGACGTTCAGCAGAAACTGCAGAAGGAGTTCGAGGAGAGCCAGAAGGATCAGGACTAAGTCCTTCCCTGATATCTACAACGAGAAGCCCCGCCGGTTGTTGTCCGGCGGGGCTTCTTGCGTTGTGTGCGTTGTCCTTACGTTGTTCTGGTCGGGCCTCCTCTCTGTCTCACCTCGTCTCCTGATAGGTGATCTCGTAGAAACAGGGGTAGACGCTGGAGCGCGCTGTGCTCTGGCCCTGTGAGTGCGGCACGATTAGTCGTACTTTAGCAATGCCTTCGGCTGATGTCTGGCGGCCGATGTGGATGTAGGTGAACGGCACCAGCCACCCTGATGGCACTTCCGTGCTGCCGTAGGTGCGATACATCGCTCCGCCGCCGTTCTCGGTGTTGAACGAGGCGGTGAACGTGCCATAGCTGTTCGTGACATCCATGATGTCGGGCGTCGTAGAGTAGTACAGCACGTCGTTGCTGGTCAGCACGGAGTCTGTGAGGATATTGAACTCGAGGTAGCGGGCGATGATGCGTTTGTTCTGTCCCGACTCCAGCTTGGGACCTACGCCGCGGCGCACGATTTGCATATAGACGCCTGTTCCGCCAAAGAGCACATACTCGTTGCGTGAGAGATCCGTGACGCTGTCCTGACTCAGGAACTGCTCCTCGCTGATGACATTGATGCGGCCGACATTGACGAGCGTATCGCCGTCGCGGTTGACGATGGCCACGTCACGGCTGAGGAAGCTGTTGATAGCCTTGCGCTCCTTCTCCTTCTGCTCGGCGTAGGTCTCACCGTCGTTGCAAGAGAGAAGGGCTGTGGTCACCAAAAAGAGGATGGACGCCATGCGGACTATGCCGCAGCGACTGAAGAAGCAAGATGTCAATAATCTCATATGTGCGTACCTTATAATATAAAGACAAAGGGTTGGGGTTGTGGTCCGCGAGCTTTCGCGGCCTCAAATCGGGCGCAAAGGTAAGCATTATTTATGACTTTGTGCGACGATGAAAAGAAAAAAAAGCTAAAAAAACTTGCCGAATGCAGAAAAAGTCGTACCTTTGCACGCCGATTATTATCAAGGAACCCTTCAATGGGCTCTGTGTCTGCGTGTTAATAGCTTTTCTCATTGGCCTGGGAGAGCGGTTAGTGAATCGCAG
>CAMOSA010000181.1 GCA_946624335.1 uncultured Prevotellaceae bacterium | reverse complement strand
CAAACAGGCGCAGGTTCTCCTCGACGGGACGGTCGCGGAAGGGGCTGTTGGTGCCGGGTGATGTCGTGGTGCCTTTCTGCTGGGCGATGACCTCGGCGCTCTGCTCGTCGACATAGGCACGTCCTTGCTTGATGAGCCATACGGCGAAGTCCCACAGCTGCTGGAAGTAGTCCGAGGCGTAGTAGATGTTGGCCCACTCGAAGCCGAGCCAGCGGATGTCCTTCTCGATGGCGTTGACGTACTCCGTGTCCTCCTTCTGGGGGTTGGTGTCGTCGAAGCGCAGGTTACA
The DNA here is from genome assembly GCA_946624335.1 of uncultured Prevotellaceae bacterium. Classification (GTDB taxonomy): domain Bacteria; phylum Bacteroidota; class Bacteroidia; order Bacteroidales; family Bacteroidaceae; genus Physcousia. The sequence continues at coordinate 2,949 of CAMOSA010000181.1, read as the reverse complement.
CTTGCCGCCATATTTCTTGGCCAGACCGAAGTCGATGGCGATGGCCTTGGCGTGGCCTATGTGCAGGTAGCCGTTAGGCTCAGGCGGGAAGCGTGTCTGCAAACGTCCGCCGTTCTTGCCCTCGGCCAGGTCATTGATCACTTTCTGCTCGATGAAGCTCACGCTTTTCTTCTCCTGAGCTTCGTTGTTGATATTCTCTGCCATATCTTTAGATACTTAATTCATTCATTCTTGACTGGTATTGGGCGATATACTTGCCCAGGATGTCGAACTCGATGTTGACCACGCTTCCCTCATGGATGCTGTGGAAATTGGTGTTGTCGAAAGTGTAGGGAATGATGCACACGGCGAAGGTGTTGCGCGTGGGACGGCAGACGGTCAGCGATACGCCGTTGACGGTGACGGAGCCCTTGTCGACGGTGAAGTAGCCCCGACGTACCATCTCCGGATCGACATCGTACTCAAACGTATACTCATGGCTGCCTTCCTGGTCCTCAACGGCTATGCATCGTGCCGTTTGATCGACATGACCTTGCACGATATGTCCGTCCAGACGTCCGCCCATCTGCATCGACCGTTCGACGTTCACCTCATCGCCGACTTTCAGCAGGCCGAGGTTAGAGCGCTCGAGGGTCTCGCGCATGGCTGTCACCGTGTAGGTGTCATCCTCGATGCGTACCACGGTGAGGCAGACGCCATTATGCGCAATGCTCTGATCAATCTTCAGCTCGTCGGTGAAAGAACAGCGCAGGGTAAAATGCAAGTTATCTTGCTCTCGTTCAATGGCTACGACAACGGCCATGCCTTCTACAATTCCGGAAAACATAATCTTACTTATTTGTTAACGTGTGCAAAGGTACTACAAAAAAATAAGATAGCCGCACAAAAAAACGAAAAAAACTCATTATCTTTGCCGACGAAATGAAAACAGGACAGAAGAGGACGATCATCTCATGGCTGCTGTTGTCGGTATTCGTGCCGATGATGGTCTTGTCGGCGCTCCATGTTCACGAGTCCGACAGCTCAATCCTCTCTGAATGTAGTGCCTGCGTCCACCATCAGGCTCACCCAGGGCACCTCACCGCCGACATCGGTCATCTGCATGACTGCGTGCTGTGTCAGCTGATGGCCTCGACATTCCTGGTGGCCTCCACTACCCTGCTCTTTGTATTAACCCTCCCTTGTCATGACCTGCTGCCATCCTACGTGGCTCGCTTAGCCACCTCCCGCCGCAGGCATTACGCCCCGCGAGGGCCTCCAGCCAGATAAACAGATCCACACCTTATTTATATATTATCTGTTTATCTACATAACACATACACATCTTTAATGAAATCAGCATATCTCACGCTGATGCTGTTGTGCGTATGCATGACGGCATCGGCTCAGTCGGAGACGGATTCTGCCGACATCTATTTCAATCACCTCAATCTGAACGAGATCGTCGTGTCGAGCCCTGTCGGGCAGATCAAGCGTAAGCAGTCGGCCACACCCATCTCGGTCGTCACACACCGCACGCTGCGCCAGACATCGTCGACCAATATCATCGATGCCGTCGCCAAACAACCCGGCGTATCGCAAGTGACCACGGGCAGCGGCATATCGAAACCCGTCATCCGCGGTCTCGGCTACAACCGCATCGTGACCGTCGCCGACGGTGTCCGTCAGGAAGGACAGCAATGGGGCGACGAGCACGGCATAGAGCTCGATGGTCAGGGCATCGGTCAGGTAGAGATCCTCAAGGGACCGGCATCGCTCATGTACGGCTCTGACGCCATGGCCGGCGTCGTCATCTTCCACCCCGAAGCCATCGAGCCCGAAGGACATATCGGCGCCAGCGTTGCTTCGGAATACCAGACGAACAGCGGTCTTTTCGACTACTCCCTCCGCCTTGGCGGCAATCACAAAGGCTTCGTATGGAACACGCGCTACTCCGAGAAATTCGCCCACGCCTACAAGAACCGCTACGACGGCTACGTCCCCGGCACTCAGTTCCACGAGCGGGCTGCCAACGCCCTCCTCGGACTCAACAAGGCATGGGGCTTCACGCACCTGAACCTCAGCTACTACCAGATCACCCCGAGCATGACGGAGGGTGAACGTGACGCAACGACAGGTGACCTCCTCTACGATACTGATGCCTATGGCTGCCGTGGACTGAAATCCTATCACAAAGCCCTGCCCTACCAGCAGATACGCCACTTCAAAGCCGTCCTCGACAACTCCTTCGCCATCGGCGACGGACTCCTGAAAGCCATCATTGGCTATCAGCACAACCGCCGACAGGAATTCGAAGGCGAGCACCACCATCATGACGAGGAAGCCCATGAACACGAAGGAGAAGAACATGAGCACGAAGCAGAGGAACATGAGCATGAAGGAGAGGAACACGACAACCACCACGAAGGAAGTGTGCTCGACGGTTTTCCCGTCGAGAATGACGACGACCACCACCACGACGGTCCCGGCCTCGACTTCCTCCTCCACACCCTCACCTACGATGTCCGCTATGCCTTCAACGGCTTCGAAGGATGGAAGCTGACAGGCGGTGTCGGCGGTATGTACCAGCGCTCGTCGAACGAGGGCGAAGAGTTCCTCATTCCCGCCTACCGTCTCTTCGACTTCGGCGTCTATGCGACAGCCAGCAAGACACTGCGCCAGTGGACACTCAGCGGAGGCCTGCGCTTTGACGTACGCCACCTCCACAGCCTTGCCCTGCAGGAAGAGGACGAGTTGCGCTTCAAGGACTTCACCCGTAACTTCTCAGCGGCATCCGGGTCACTCGGCGCCGTCTACCACGTGCATCCTCAGGTCAATATCCGTGCCAACATAGCCCGTGGCTTCCGTGCCCCCAACCTCAGCGAGCTCGGCTCCAACGGCGTCCACCACGGCACCCTGCGCATCGAGGTCGGCAACAGCGAGCTGCAGCCGGAATACAGCTGGCAAGGC
>CAMOSA010000180.1 GCA_946624335.1 uncultured Prevotellaceae bacterium | reverse complement strand
CGAGTTCTCCGATCCCGACATCCTTCGCGTTGGCGACGACTACTATCTGGCCGGCACCACCATGCACGCCGTGCCCGGTCTCGTCATCCTTCACAGCAAGGACCTTGTCAACTGGGAGAACGTAGCTTACTGCTTCGACCGCTTTGACTTCCCCGAGGATCGCTTCGCCCTGCGCAATCATCAGGAGATCTACGGCCAGGGCATCTGGGCGCCCTGCATACGCTATGCCAACGGACAGTTTTACGTCTTCTCCAACGTCAATGGCAAAGGCCTGCAGTGTTACACCGCCAAGGACATACGCGGCCCCTGGCAGCACCACAACATGAAGGGCAATATATATGACCTCGGCGTGCTCTTCGATGACGATGGCAAGATTTACGCCATTCACGGCTACGGCACCGTGAAATGCACCGAGCTGAAGCCCGACATGAGCGGACCCGTCGAGGGCACCGAGCGCGTCATCATACCCGAGGGCAACGGCGTGGGCGAAGGCCATCATATGTACAAGATCAACGGCACCTACTACCTGATCTCCACCGACTACCGCCCCAACGGCCGCACACTATGCTCACGGTCGAAGAGCATCTGGGGGCCTTACGAGACACGCGTCATCACCGCCGACGAGACCTACGGCTACCACGCCGCCTCGCTCACACAAGTGCCACGCGGCGAGCAGTACCGCATCGGACGTGACGGCACACGCTTCGCCCTCGGAGGGGTCGACCGCGACGCCACGGCCTGCACCAACGCTCACCAGGGAGGTATCGTCCAGTACGCCGACGGATCGTGGTGGGCACTGCTGATGATGGACTTCCACTCCATCGGACGCACCGTATGCCTGATGCCCATCACCTGGCAGGACGGTTGGCCCATGATAGGTCTGGAAGGCAATATCGGACGCGCACCTCGCACATGGTTTAAGCCTGGGGTTAGCCCCGACAGCCCCACCCTGGCCCGAGGCCATGCGCCCTATGTCCGCAGCGACAACTTTGACGGCAAACAGCTCGGGCGCATCTGGCAGTGGAACCATAACCCTGATGACAGTCAGTGGAAACTCAAGGGTGGACGACTGCGCATCAACGCACAGCCGGCCGAGCAGCTGATGTGGGCGCGCAACACGCTGACTCAACGCGTCGTAGGTCCCAAGTCGATCACGACGGTCGAGCTCAGCGTGCGAGGTCTTAAGGACGGCGACGTGGCAGGACTGGGCAACATCAATGTCCCCTGCTCATGGATAGGCATCTCTAAAGAAGTGAAGAGTGAGAAATACTTGCTACGCTGCTTCGAACAGCTCACCAACGACACCATCAGCCTGCCGATTGCTTTGCCCGCCGGCAAGATTTGGCTACGCTCCGTCGGCGACTATGACCACGACCAGGCCCAATACGCCTATTCCACCGACGGCGTCAACTTCCAAACGCTCGGACGCATGATGCCCCTCTCCTATCAGCTCATCACCTTCCAAGGCTCGCGTCACGCCCTCTTCGCCTTCAACGTGCTCGGCAAGCAAGGCGGTTATGCCGAGTTCGACAACTTCACCGTCGAAGAGCCCTGCGCAGACCGCTCGCACAACATCCCCTACGGCAAGACCTTCCGCATCATCAATAAAGCTACGGGACGACCCGCCACCTGCGACCCACACGGCATCCTCTATGACTCACGACCCGACGACAAGAGCACTCGCACACAGTTCCGTATCATCGACCGAGGCAACGGACGCGTCAGTCTACAGTGCGCCGAGGGACGTTACATACGTGTCTATGGCGACGGTCTGGCCGGCGACGTACGCTTCACGCTCGAAGCCGACGAGGCCGAGGTCTTCCTGTGGCAGGACTTCCTCGACCACGACTTCATGCTCCTCTCGCTCCGCAACCACCGTTATATCGCCAAGTCACCCACGACAGGCAGCCCCTACTCCATGGACTGCGTCGGCCCCGACCCCGCACGACGCAACGGCAGCGTACTGCAATGGGAAGAAGTGGAAGGGAATTAAAGATTAAGAGATAAATATTAAAAGATAAAAATTAAAAATGAATTAAAAGATAAAAATTTTGCCTGTCCTTTGGCTTCCCTCCCCTCTCCCTCACAGGAGAGGTCGGGGGAGTTCTTTTCTCCCCTCCCCAGGGAGGTGTCGGGGGTGGACTTTTACTTACTGATAGGACAGGTAAAGGTAGCTGGTTTCTGCCGGGTACTCAGCGGCGAGGGTGTCGATCTGGTTGCACGTAGGCAATATGCCGAGCTCCTTGCGCCACTGTCTAACCGTGAGCCCAGCCTGTTCCATGTTCATGTTAGCTTCAAGGCCGAGAGCGCGGGCGATCTGGAAGTCAGAGAAGCCATAGACCTTTGCCTGACGCAACAGACGGCAGAAGGCAGGTTCCTCGAGGAGTTCCAGAAACTCCGTCGGCTCCACATATTCCATACACGTCGCCAGATAAGAGAACTCGCCCAAGAGGTCATTGATGCTGATGATGTGGCGCAGCTTCTCGAGGAACCAGCAGTCGATGCAGGTCAGCTGGTGGATCTGCGCTGTAGTGTTACCCATCATCATGGCCTTGACGATGGCGAAGATGCGTATATCGGTGGCGTGCCGGAGGGCTTCGGGGACGTCAATGATCTTTATCGCATGATTATCCACGAGGCCGTGCATCCCCTGCCCGATCATGCGCAGGCCTTTCTGCAAGGCCTCCTCGAAGGTGCGTCCGACAGCCATCACCTCGCCCACGCTCTTCATGCTGGAGCCCAGCTCGTGGCTGACGCCGCGAAACTTTGAGAGGTCCCAACGCGGAATCTTGCAGACAACATAGTCGAGTGCCGGTTCGAAGAAAGCCGAGGTAGTCGTGGTGACGGTGTTCTGCAGTTCAAAGAGCCCGTAGCCCAGCCCGAGCTTGGCCGCCACGAAGGCCAAGGGATAGCCCGTGGCCTTGGATGCCAGGGCAGATGAGCGGCTCAGGCGGGCGTTGACTTCTATGACGCGATAGTCCTCGGATTGCGGGTCGAGGGCGTACTGTACATTACATTCGCCGACGATGCCGATGTGACGGATGATCTTGATGGCGAGGGCGCGCAGCTTATGATATTCGCTGTTCGAGAGCGTCTGCGAAGGGGCCACCACAATCGACTCGCCGGTGTGGATGCCCAGCGGATCGAAGTTCTCCATGTTGCAGACGGTGATGCAGTTGTCGTAGCGGTCGCGCACCACCTCGTACTCTATCTCCTTCCACCCGCGCAGCGACTTCTCCACCAGCACCTGCGGCGAGA
>CAMOSA010000179.1 GCA_946624335.1 uncultured Prevotellaceae bacterium | reverse complement strand
ATGGGCACCCCCGACTTCGCGGTCGCCTCCCTCAGCAAACTTGTAGAGAACAACTATAACGTAGTGGCTGTCGTCACGATGCCCGACAAACCTGTGGGCCGGCATCACGACACGCTGCAGGCGTCGCCGGTAAAACAGTATGCCGTGGCGCACGGCATACCAGTGCTTCAGCCTGAGCGGCTGAAGGATGAGGCATTCCTCGAGGAGCTGCGCAGCTACAGGGCCGACCTTCAAGTCGTCGTGGCCTTTCGCATGCTGCCCGAGGTAGTGTGGGCGATGCCGCCCTTGGGCACTTTCAACCTCCACGCCGCCCTGCTGCCCCAGTACCGTGGCGCAGCGCCTATCAACTGGGCCGTCATCAACGGTGAGACAGAGACCGGCATCACCACCTTCTTCCTCGACCACGACATCGACACCGGCCGCATCATCCACCGCGTGCCCGTTCCCATTGCCGACACCGACACCGTGGGCGATGTCCACGACCGCCTCATGGTCCTCGGCGCCGACCTCGTCCTGCGCACCATCGACGATATCGCCGACGGCACCGTCGAGGCCATCGATCAAGGCAGTGTGCTCGGCGGTTTGCCCGCCGAGGCCCTCCGCCCCGCTCCCAAGCTCACACGCGAAAATACTCAGATCCGCTGGCACCAGCACACCGTCAAGAGCGCCTACGACTTCATCCGCGGCCTCTCGCCCTACCCCGGCGCATGGACCACACTGCGCACAGCCGACGGCAAGGAAACGCAGCTTAAAGTCTTTTTCGCGGAAAAAGACTTTAAGAATGGACAATGTATAATGGACAATGGACAATTAGATGCTCAAGTTCAGCATCATTATCCATTGTCCATTATCCATTCCGCATTATCCATCGCCCTCCCCTCCGGCAACCTCCTGCTCACCGACATCCAGCTCGCCGGCAAGCGTCGTATGCCAGCCTCCGATTTCCTCCGTGGCGCTCATCTCGAAGGTGCAGTACTCGTCGAAGTGTAAAAAAGTGATAAAAAGTTTGGTGGTTTCAAGAAAAAGATGTTACTTTGTCGCCGATATACGGCAAATTATGCCATTTATCAAACCATTTAAACCCTATTATCCACACAAAAAGGTCATTGCCTATCGAGACAACCATTACTCCTAACCAACATTTTGGACAGTAATGCAAGATTTACGCAACGAGACTGACGAGCAACTCGTCCGGCTCTACGAAGACGGCAATGACAACGCGTTCGACGTACTGCTCGAACGTCATCAGCAGATGTTGTTCAGTTATATCTTCGCTTTCGTGCACGACGAAGATATAGCCAATGATGTCTTTCAGGAGACATTCTACAAGGTGATCAACTGCATACGCAGCCATCGATACACCGAAAGTGGAAAGTTTCAGGCGTGGATTATGCGCATCGCGCGGAATATGGTTATCGATGTCGTACGCCATAAACGTCCCATCATTGAGATTGTCGACGACAAGGAGCGTACACGCCTGCTCAACAACCCCCTCCTCTCCGTGGGGAATATCGAGGATGAGTACCACAACGAGCAGACCTTCACGCAGCTCGAGACGATGATTACTCATCTGCCCGAGCCGCAGCAGGAAGTCATCCGGATGCGTATCTATGAGAAACGATCCTTCAAGGAGATTGCGGTCCTCACCAATTGCAGCATCAACACTGCCCTCGGTCGTATGCGCTATGCCATCCTCAACCTGCGCAAGATGGCGGCGAAGCACGACCTGACGCTGATGGCAGAATAACCTTTTATCAATTATTCTTCTTCGTCATCCTCGTCGTCGAGATCGAAGTCGAAATCGCTGATGAAGACGGGGATGTCTGCAGCTTGTGCGTCAAAGTCATCGAGGGCACGACGCTCTTTCTTCGTCGGTCGGCCCGTACCACGGGCACGTCCCACGAAGCCGCTGATGCGATTCATCTCCAACAGCTCATACTGCTCTGGCGATGTAACGTTTTCCAGGATCTCAGGGATCAGCTTAGCCCCCACACGATGTTCTATGGCCTGCAGGATGCGAAAGCTATAGGTCACCGGTGACTTACGCACGTCGACGACATCGCCGGGCTTGACCATCCGTGAGGGCTTCATCTGCACCCCGCCTATGCTCACCTGCCCTTTCTTGCAGGCTGCAGCGGCCATAGAGCGCGTCTTATAGATGCGGGCAGCCCACAGCCATTTGTCGATGCGGGCAACAGAGCCTGCAGCTACAGACCCTCCCCCCGTCCTCCCTGTGAGGGAGGGAGTGGAGTGATTTGCATATTGGTTCTTATCTGTATTCATATCTTGAAGGTAACTACTCCCTCTTAAGGAATGAATAATAATAATGAAGAATAAAGGATAAGAGTTACCTGTCAGCCTTGATGGTAACCTTCATTTTTCATTATTCATTATTATTCTTCATTCCTCCTTAGGGGTGGGCCTTTTCCTGTTCAGCTGATTCATCGCCATCTGAATGCCTGCCAGGCAGAACGTCTTGATGGCCGCAGCGGCTGCCTTGGTGCACTCGGGAATCTGCGCCTCCTGCTCGGGGGTGAAGTGGCCGAGGACGTAGTCGATCTGCTGACCGTTATAGTAGTCGTGACCGATGCCGAAGCGCAGACGGGCATACTGCTGTGTGCCCAGCGTCTGAGCGATGTGCTTGAGGCCGTTGTGACCGCCGTCGCTACCAGCGGGCTTCATGCGCAGCTGTCCGAAGGGAAGCCCCACGTCGTCGACGCAGATGAGCAGATGCTCCAGTTCAATCTTCTCTTGCTGCATCCAGTAGCGCACGGCGTTGCCGCTGAGGTTCATGAAGGTGCTGGGCTTGAGCAAGATGAGCTGACGGCCTTTGACGCTGATGCGCGTGACAAAACCGTAGCGACGGTCCTCCCACACGGTCTCGCGGCCCTTGTCTTCGTTGACGGAAGCGGCCAGGGCATTGACGATGCGGAAACCAGCGTTGTGGCGAGTGCCTTCGTAGTCCGGGCCTATATTGCCAAGGCCCACGATAAGGAATTTTTCCATAGGGAGACCCCCTCCCCGCTCCCCCTCTAAGGGGAGAGTGGTATCTTTTGTAAAAAGTCTTTTCAGGAAGGAGAACACTGGATAAAAAGGGTTTATTATTGAGAATCTTATTTAACGAAAAAGGCGCAAAGCCATTGTGAATGTCCTTGCGCCTTTTATTTCCTTGAAGGTAATACCCCTTCTTATGCCTCAGCCTCAGCAGCCGAAGCGGCGCTGCGAGCGTTACGAGTCATCTTAACCTGGCAGACGACGACGCTGGGCGAGGTGACGAGCTCGAGGCCCTCGAAGCTGAGTTCGCCGACCTTGATGGTCTTGCCGA
>CAMOSA010000178.1 GCA_946624335.1 uncultured Prevotellaceae bacterium | reverse complement strand
ACCACGTAGGGTCTGAGGTGTCTTTTTTGCCGATTTCATCGATGAAATCGCCTCCTTGGTGAATGCCTTGCAGTCCGCATATCTCCTCCTGCGTGAGGCACACATCGTAGAGGCGCAGACCGCTGATGGTGCCACAGAAGTCTTGGTTGTCGGCAGCGTAGGAGCCGTCCCACCACTGCGTGCGTCCGATGAGGTTGCGGGTGTCGGCAGCCAGTGCCTCCAGCTGGAAAGCTTCTACCTGGTTGTCGGTGCCGCTGGCATCCACCTCGCCATCGATATATATCGTGGTCTTATGGGTGGCGGCATCGTAGCTCACGGCCAGCTTGTAGGCGTTGCCTGCCGCCAGCTTGGTCTGGCTCTTGACCATCGTGGTAGTTCCGCTGTTGTACTTGATGCCGGCAGCGAGGGGGTCGGCACGCAGGAAGAGGCTGTTGCCGGAGCCTGAGCCGAAGTCGTAGAGACGGGGCTGCTTCAGCATCGTTGCCACCTTGGCCTCGACGAGGAAGGTGTAGGAACGCAGGTCCTTGAGCAACCCTTGTGGGGCCGTTCCGTATTTGTTGGTGGCGAAGGCGCCGGTGGTGTTGCCCGTGAGGTCGAGGTCCTCTGCCTGCTCATAGCGCAGGTTCTTGGCGATGTCGCGTGCCAGCGCCTTGACGTCGAAGCTTCGGCTGGCATCTCCGATGGTGGCAGTGAGGGTGACGGGCGTGTCCTCCGTCAGGCTGGACAGCACGCCCGTGGATGAGATGACCTGCTCGTCGGAGCTGCTCCAGCTGATGTCAAAGCCCAGCATCGTGGCGGGCAGGACGAGGTCGGTGCGCGTCTCTGCGGGCAGCATCATGATGGTCAGCGCATTCCTGGCCGTAGCGGCATCGACTTCCTGCTGGACGTCGGCGACCAGCCGCTGCACCGTCAGGGGCGAAGCGCAGGCATAGAAGTCACGCTGTGCCACGATAAGATGGTTGAAGCCGTTGCCATTGCCAACGGCCGTGCCGCCTTCGAGTTCCGTGGTCTCTATCACCTGATCAACGAGGCCGTTGCGGTATGTCGTCAGCACCTCTCCGTCGTAGGTCAGGGTGAGGATCCATGTGTTCACCTTCGTCGGATGACTGTCGCCGCCGGTGCCCGTGGAGCCCGTGGCCCAGTTGTCGGAGGTGAGCAGGCGATTCTGGCTCTTGTACGCCGTGCCGCCGATGGTCAGTACGGGGTAGTTGTCGGTTCCCAGCGTGTAAGTCATATTGCCCAGAGTGAAGAGCTTGCCGCTATACTTGTCCACATTCATCGCGAAAGCCAGGCACAGCGACTTGTCCTTACCCAGGCCAGGCATATCGGTGCGTGGATTCACGTCCTCCGGCAGCTCCGTCGTCAGCTCTTCGTCCCATTCGCAGTCCACACGTATGTTCGTGGGGAATCCTTTGGGGTAGCCCTGCTTGACCATCCAATAGAAGTAGTCACCATTCATCCATGTCAGCCGCATGCCGGAGTTCTTGGAGCCAGGGATGATATAGGGTCGCATATTGTTCTTGGCGGAGTTGCGGGTGATCTGCTCGCTGCCCGCCACCTTGCCTTCGTCGTTGATGGTGTACTTCCAGATTTCGTAGACGCCATCCTTGCTATATTGCCCGCCCTTGGTCGGGATGCTGAGGTAGAGGTCGTTGATGTTCTCGGGGTCGATGGCCATGCCGCCGCTGTAGCAACGCTCGGTGACGTTCCAGTTCTGGTGGAAGGCATGACCGGCGTACTGCACCCATGTGCGACGCCACTCGCTACCCGTCCAGCGTGCATACCAGTAGACGTGCGTCGTCTTGGCATTGTCGATGTGGGGATAGGCGATGACGGGATTCCCTTTCTCGTCCAGTGTCACCTGCCACACCCAGTTGCGGATATTGTCGGACTTATCAACGACGGCTGTGGGATGCGCGCTGGCGTAGCTGCTCTGCTTGTTGACGTTGTGCGGGCCGTTGGCGATGACGGCGAGCTGGTTGCCCTGGATGTCGCGCAGGATGGGGCCGTTGCCGTGATTGATGTCGATGACGTTCAGGTAGAGCCAGTCCGGCATCTCGTTGTCGGGATGCCCTGTGGTATAGGATAGATAGATCTTATCCTTGCCGTTGCTTTGGTATTTGGCATACGGGCGTGCTCCCGTGCTCTGCACGATCTGCTTGGGTCCGAAGTCGAACGTGCAGTTGTCGTCAGCATCAGGCATGGTCAGGCGAGCGATGGTGGGATGCCAGTTGATGCCGCGCCAGCAGAGATAGATGTGCTCGGGGTCGTCGCTCAGGATGAAGGGCGAGGGATAGGTCGTCTTGTTGACGGGCGCGAGGTACTTCTCTTCGCCCAGGGCGGTGATGTCACCCGGACGGCGCGAGATGCGGTACCAGATCTTGGCCTCGTCGGTGTGGCGCGTGTAGAAGATCATGACGCGCTCGTCGGGCAGCACGATGAAGGTGGGGTTATTGTGGTCGTCGGGCTGGAAGTAGCTGCGGATGAGGACATCCGTCTTGCGGTGCTTGATCCAGTCGTACTGCGTGGCCTTGACGTTGCCGTGGATATCGATGTATCCGATGTAGGTAGCGTTGATGGTTCCTTCGGCATTCTCATAGTGCAGGGCACGGGGGTCTGCAAACCAGCACCACGCACCCTCGTCGGCCACAAGCGTACCGCTATAGGCGTCCTGTGCTGCGGCGTGGAAGAAGCTCATGACAGCCATGAGCAGATATGCTAAACATCTCTTTTTCATAGGTTGGAAGGGGCTATTGAATCGCTGTTTTTATTCACTAAAAGGACAAAGAAAGGGTCGCCACCATCTGCGGCGCGCCTACATCGGCTGCTGCGACAGCGGCGACCTAAACTAAAAAAAACAATACTTTTACTCTTACCAGGCTTCGTCACAGACGTTGTAGCCATGGTTATTGCCGGAGTATTCTCCGAAGATGTCCCAGTCGTATTCCTTGACGAGTGCGTCACTATTGTCGGCTTTACCGCTTTGCAGCGAGATGGCGATGAGGCCTTCGGTGTGAACGAGCTGCGCCTGGAGCTCGGGTGTGATATATGTCTTTTTCATAATGGTTGTTTTTTGGGATAAGACAAAGAGAAAAGGAGAAGAACGAGTCCTGCTACACTTCTTGGGATGAAGCCTCTTGATCTACACAATCTATTAACTAACAAATCATTTACTAACTTAGAACTAACCATTTCCTTTGCGGATCATTCTTCCCGCCTTTCTCTTCTCTTATGATTATTTTATGATTATCTTTTTACCATTCACGACGTATACGCCTCCCTTGTTCATCTGAGCGGCCTTGCGTCCTGCGAGATCGTAGATGTCGCCGTTGGCGACAGCTGTGAATACGCTGTGGATGGCATCTGCGGCCTCTTCGCCGAGGACGAAGGCTTTGACGCCTGCGG
>CAMOSA010000177.1 GCA_946624335.1 uncultured Prevotellaceae bacterium | reverse complement strand
CGAGGCTGTCGATGAAAGCCTGACCGGCTTTGGAGATATAGGCTTGCAGGGGGCCGGTGCTGACGGTGATGCGGGCGTCGGTGTCGTCGATCGTGAGTGCCGACGGCGCGTCTGTGGCGGTTGCCGTGGCTCCGGCGGCCTGCCCCTTTTTGCCCTTCTTCACTTTGGCAAAGGCTACGCCCTCAGTGCCTCCAGGCACTACGGCAGCAAAACCGCCCCACTTCACCGATCCGTCGGGCCAATACGCTGTAGGCCAGAAGTCGGCGGGAATCGCCTGGCCTTGGTCTGTTGTAAGAAGAAAAGCATCGTCGACCTTCATTTCGCCCCGGCCAAAAGGGATGCCGAAGCTGACAGGGCGGTCGGCCACCGGCGTCGAGCCAATCCAGTGGAGACGGGCCGGCACCATGGCGCTGTTCTCCTTGGCCATGGTCAGGAGGGGCAGCATAGCGAGTAAGAAAAGGCCTATCAGTTTGTTCTGTTTCATAAGGTAAACTTCTTTGTGCTGTCTATTTTGTATAGGTGGCCCTGTGTTGTCGCCCAGGTGACTTTACGATGTCACCCAGGTGACTTCATGATGTCAGCCGGCTGACACAACGATGTCGGCCGGCCGACCGCCTCAGGGCATGAGCAGACTGCTGTCGCCATAGCTGAGGAACCTGAAGTCGTGGTCCAGGGCGTAGCGGTAGATGTCCTTCCAACGATCGCCGCCGACAAAGGCTGACACGAGCAGCAGCAATGTCGACTGTGGCTGATGGAAATTGGTGATCATGCGCCGCACGATGTGATAATGGTAGCCGGGAGCGATGATGATCTGCGTTGCCGTGTGCAAGGCGTCGATGTGGTTGCGATCCATCCATTCGATGATGGCCCTCAGCGGCGGGAGTGACGACTGTTCGTCCGTCTCCTCCGCCTCGTATGGCTCCCACTGCCCCACCCTGAGCTGGCTCTCGGTGGCATCAGGGTGTGCCATGATCTTCTTACCTATATAATATAATGACTCCAGCGTGCGAACGCTGGTTGTGCCGACAGCTGTGCACTCGCCCTTGTGTCGGATCAAAGCCTCGACGACGCGCCGCGGGACATAGATCCACTCGGAATGCATCTCATGGCCTTCGATGCGCTCGCTCTTGACGGGCTTGAAGGTGCCGGCGCCGACGTGTAGCGTCAGTTCGGCCCGTTCGATGCCACGCTGGTCTATAGCCTCGAGCACGGCCGGCGTGAAGTGAAGCCCTGCTGTCGGGGCTGCGACACTGCCCTTGACCTTGGAGTAGACCGTCTGATAGGTCTGCAGGTCGCTGGCTTCAGTCTTGCGGTTGAGATAGGGCGGTATGGGCAGCTCGCCGCACGCATCAAGCACCTGAGCCCAAGTCACGTCGTCATCATCCCACTCGAAGCAGACGAGTGTCTCGCCGCGAGGCGCAGCCGACAGCGCAGGGTCTTCGGCTGCCGAGACGCGTTCAACGCGCAACGTCAATGGCCGGCCATCCACGCTGATGCTGCGACACAGCGGGCCTTCCTTCCATTTCTTGGCATTGCCGACCAGGCAGTGCCATGTGCAGTGCCGGGTCTGCTGGAACATCAGCACGTAGTCGTGCGGCACGGCCGGTTCGAGGCAGAAGACCTCGATGAGGGCGCCTGTCTCCTTGCGAAAGTGCAAGCGGGCCTGAATGACCCGTGTGTTGTTCATCACCATGAGCGAGCCTTCGGGCAGCAGGGCGGGCAGGTCACGGAAGTGGCGATGACTGATGGTGCCGTGATCGTAGACGAGCAGTTGCGACGCATCACGCTCGGCAAGCGGATACTTGGCAATGCGTTCGTCGGGTAGCTCGTAGGCGAAGTCGGCTATACGTATGTCTTTAGGAGATTCCAATCTTTCTCTTTGTCTTAAGATGCAACAATTATCACTCAACCTATCGTCACCATCGTAGCGCCATGACCATAGCGCTGGAAGGGTGCATCCTCGTAGCTGCACGAGCGGTAGCGATGGGACAACTCCTTGATGATGGCTTCGCGCAGGACGCCGTCGCCCTTGCCGTGTATGAAGACGATGCGCTGCCCTTTCTTGCGGATATTACGATCCATCATGATTCGGAATTCCGTGAGCTGGGTGTTGAGCAGGACGCTGGGCGAGAGACCTTCGATGTTGTCGAGCAGGGCATTGATGTGCAGGTCCACCTCGACGACGTCGCGGTGGGCTTCGCCGTTCACCCTCGTTCGCCGTTGCTGTTCGGCTTTCTGTGCCTGCTCTTTAGCCTTCAAGGCTTGCTGCTCTGCCTTCAGGGCGCGCTTGGCAGCCTTCAGTGCCTCGCGCTCTTCCTCACGCGTCCGCTGCGGCATCCCGTTTTCCGCCCTCGTCTCGCCGCCTGCGGCAAACTCGGCCTGCAGGTCGGTCAGCCGCTGTATGGAGGTCTGCAACTGAGGCTCCGCGTGCTGCTGTGGCCGCTGTTGGACAGGCTGCGCGGGTGCTGCCGGTTGCGGTACGGCGACAGCTGCCGGCTGCCTGTCCGGCCTCTCGTCAGCCGATGGCGCCGCGCTGCCACGCATGGCATCGAGCACCTCTTCGGCATCGACGAACACCTGTTTGATGGGCCGGTCGTCACGGACGATATCGTACACCAAGGCCGGCTCGCGGAAGAAGGGCGACGGCTGGAAGACATGCAGCTTGTAAAACTTGACAAGATCGAGGCGCAACTCCACGCTGACGGCCGGCTTGAACCGATAAGGCTTGTCCTGCTTCCATGCGATGAGCTGCACGCACAACCGTTCCAGGTCATTCAGCGCCGAGCGATCGAAGGTCTCGATGAGCAACTTCGTGTTCGGCTCCATCGTAGCCTGCCAGCGAGCGTGCCAGGCTGCTCCTTCGTTGTGAGCAAAGACGACGCTGAGATAGTAGTTGCTGTCATTGACCATATAAGCCTCAAAGCGTGTCTGCGTCAGCTCGCGCGAATCCTCGGGAACGAAGGCCAGGCACACGTTCAGCAGGTCGCCGCCCTTACGTTCCACGGGCTTGGGCTGATAGGTCGTGGGGCGCGCCGACGGGTCATCGTCGACGTCGTCGTCGAGATAGCGAACCTGTGTTGCCGGCGCGGCTGGCGTCGCTGCCTTCTTCACCTCTTTCTTCACTTCAAAATTGTTGGCGTTCGTATCGATCACCACCACCTGAGAGCGGAGCATCGGGATGTCAAAACCGTCCTCATCTTCCACCAGCACGATGTCCTTACCCTGAAATCCCGTGATGCGTCCGCCGCCCACTTCGTTCAGGAACCTGACTTTATCACCTATTTGCATTTGCTTTGTCACTTTTCTTGGTTAAGTTGTCACTTTTTTTATAATTTTGCCACAAAGGTAGCTATTTTTTATGTAATAAATACAAAACATCGGCAAAAAGCCTTACCTTTGTCGACAAATAACCCCATAAAACCAAGAAAATGGACTATAGAGCTCTGGGAAGAACAGGTCTAAAGGTGTCAGCACTGAGTTTTGGAGCTTCGTCGCTCGGCGGCGTTTTCCATGAAATAGATGAAGATCGCGCCGTAGAGACCGTCAGTGTGGCCCTCGACGGGGGCATGAACCTTATCGACGTCTCGCCCTACTACGGGCATTACCGTGCCGAACGCGTGTTGGGACGCGCCCTGCGCCAACTGCCTCGCGAACGCTATATCCTATCGACGAAGGTGGGCCGCTACGGCAAGGACGGCGTCAACACGTGGGACT
>CAMOSA010000176.1 GCA_946624335.1 uncultured Prevotellaceae bacterium | reverse complement strand
AACACGCTCCGCCGGGAGATGGAACACGCTCCGCCGGGAGATGGAACACGCTCCGTCGGACGATGGAACGAGCCGCTCGAAAAACCAAAGCACTTTGCACCGGATCCCGCACAAAGCAGTGTAAATAAAAATTTCGCGAAAGCTAACGCTTCGTATCCCCTTCCTCATCTCACGCGACGAGAGGCACGCCGACGTGCCAGGGCCCCTTCGCCCAGACCGTTCAAACAGGGCTGAAAGCAGAGCGTCAAGAAGCAACTATCGAAAAAAAAGGCATTAGATATAATAAAAAGGTACGCAGGCGCGTTATATATAACGTGAGTGCGCGTAAAATCATCACGACTCTGATCGTGGCCATCAGCCTGAACATGCTGGAGGCCATGGGTTCTGCCACCCCCGGCCATACAGGGGAGGCAGCTTCTGCTATGGAAGCACCTCCCGACACCGTGAAAGGGCGCAAGGCACGCTTCAGTGTGCGCCATACGGCGGTGCAGGACAAGAAAGACCTAAAGGATCGCACGGCCGACCTGCGCGACCCGGACAACATATCAACCTCTGTAACCTATGACGAGCGCGACGACACCTACACCGTAGGCACCACGCTGGGAGGCGCCGCCTCTCAGGGAGCGAAGGGAACAGCCGGTGGCCAGAGCGGCGCCGGGAATCGGAACAATCCGAGCACTCCAAATAATCGCAACACCCAGAACAGTCGGAGCACTCAGAACAACCGAAGCAGCCAAGGCAGCAAGCAGGGCTCGTCCGCCGTGAGCGTGGGCACTGGCATACCAGGACAGAGCGGAATGACACTGGGCGTGGCCACAAGCTATCTTGACGCCCCCATACTGATGACGCCCGAGGAATACAAGGCATGGAGCCTCAAGCAGAGCATGCAACGCTACTACCGCATGAAAAACCGCGAGGCATTCGAGAACGAAGGACAGAACAAGTTCGACTTCACCGACATGCACTTCGACCTGGGTCCGGCCGAGAAGATTTTCGGCCCGGGCGGCGTGCAGCTGAAGACTCAGGGAAGTGCCGAGCTGAAAATGGGTGCCAACATGAAGCGAGTGAACAACCCTGCACTGGCCGCCAGCCGCCGAAAGACGTTCGGCTTTGACTTCGACGAGAAAATCAATCTCTCGATGAACGGCAAGGTGGGCGACAAAATCAACCTGAACCTGAACTATAACACCGAGGCTACCTTTGACTTCGACCAGCAGAACATGAAGTTGAAGTACGACGGAAAGGAAGACGAAATTGTGAAACTCATCGAGGCTGGCAACGTGTCGTTCCCCAGCAATGTGAGCCTGGTGCCAGGCGTCAGCAGCCTCTTCGGTCTGCGCACCGACCTCCAGTTCGGCAAGTTGAAGATGCAGACAGTGGTCAGCCAGAAGAAGAGCGCCAGCACCAGCGTCTCGAGCAAGGGCGGCAGCCAGACAAACACCTTCGAGTTCAGCGCCACCGACTATGAGGCCAACCGCCACTTCTTTCTTTCCCACTTCTTTCGCGAGCAATACGACAAGAACATGCGTACCCTGCCCACCATCGCAAGCGGTATCAGCGTCAAGCGTGTGGAGATATGGGTGACCAACAAGACCAGCAACAGCGAGAGCAACCGCAACATCATCGCCCTGGCCGACCTGGGCGAGACCACCTACATCAGCAACCCACTGTGGACAACCACTGGAGTCAACGTGCCCAGCAACCGCAGCAACAGCGAGTACGACGCGCTGGTCAATGATTATGCAGAGGCCCGCGACATCAGCCAGGCCACTACCATCCTGGACGGCATCGACGGATTTGAAGGAGCAGTGGACTACGAGAAACTGCAGTCGGCACGCAAACTCTCCTCGAGCGAATACACACTGAACAGCGCCCTGGGCTACGTCAGTCTGAACAGCACCTTGCAGACGGACGATGTGCTGGCCGTCGCCTACGAATATACCTATGGCGGCGTCACCTACCAAGTGGGTGAGTTCGCCAGTGACCTGAGCAACAACACACAGGCCCTCTTCGTGAAGCTCCTCAAGGGCACCACCGGCAGTCCAAGCCTACCCACTTGGCGACTGATGATGAAGAACATCTACAACCTGGGAGCCAGCAGCGTGCAGAAAGAGAAATTCCGCTTGGACATCAAATACCTGAGCGACTCCACCGGCGTCTATCTCTCCTATCTGCCCGAGGAGAACCTCAAGAACACCACACTGCTCAAAGCCATGAACCTCGACCGTCTGGATGCCAACAACAATGCCAACCCCAACGGCCAGTTTGACTACGTAGAGGGCTACACCATACAGAAGGGGCGCATCATCTTCCCAGTGACTGAGCCCTTCGGCAGCCATCTGCGCAGGTGGATAGGGAACGACGCAGTGGCCGACAAGTACTGCTTCGAAGAACTCTATGACAGCACCAAGACCGTGGCCAAACAAATTGCCGAGCACGATAAATTCATGCTCACCGGCCACTATCGCGGCAGCAATGCAGCGGAGATCGATCTGGGCGTGGGTCGTGTGGCACCTGGCTCTGTCGTCGTCACTGCCGGCGGCGTCACGCTGACGGAGAACACCGACTACACCGTAGATTACAGCATGGGTCGCGTGAACATAATTAACCAAAGCCTCATCGATGCCGGCACAAATATCAGCGCAAGCGTGGAAAGCAACGACACCTACGGCATGCAGCGCAAGACGATGCTCGGCGTGAACATGGACTACGAGGTGAGCCGCGACCTTACCGTGGGCGGAACCATGATGTTCCTCAACGAACAGCCCCTCACCACAAAGGTAAACATGGGCGACGAGCCGCTGAAGAACACGCTATGGGGCGGACACGTCAGCTGGAAAAAGGAGAGTCAGTGGCTTACCAACATGATAGACAAGCTGCCCCTCATCCAGGCCACACAGCCCAGCCGAATCTCCTTCGACGGCGAGATAGCACAGCTCATCGCCGGACAGAACCGCAAGATACAGGGCGGAGCCTCCTATCTGGACGACTTTGAGAGCAGCAGCCAGAAGACCAGTCTGACGCAGCCCACCTACTGGACCATTTCCTCCACGCCCAGCATGTTCCCCGAAAGCAGCCTCTCGGGCGACCTGCGCTATGGCTACAACCGCGCCTTGATGGCCTGGTACTACGTGGACCCCATCTTCACCCGACGCAGCAGCACCCTCACCCCCAGCCACATCAAGAGCGACATAGAACAACTATCGAACCACTATGTCCGAGAAGTATATGAACGCGAACTCTATCCACGCAAGGCACAGAACAGCTACACCAGCGCCAGCAGCCTCAGCGTGCTCAACATCGCCTACTACCCTACCGAGCGCGGCGCCTACAACCTGACCACCGACGTCACCCCCGACGGCCACCTCACACAGCCCGAATCGCGATGGGGAGGCATGATGCGTAAACTGGACAACACCGACTTCGAGACACTCAACGTCGAGTACATCGAGTTCTGGATGATGGACCCCTTCATTTACACAAAAGACCAGCCAGGCAATCACGGAGGCGACTTCTACATCAACCTGGGAGAGGTGAGCGAGGACATTCTAAAGGACGGCAAGAAGTATTTTGAGAGCGGCATGCCCGTGGACGGCAATTCGCAATACTGGACCGAAGGTCTTTGGGGCCGTGTACCCAACACCACAAGCGTCACCTATGCCTTCAACAACGAGGCGGGAGCGCGTGCCCGCCAGGATGTCGGACTGAACGGACTCAACGACGA
>CAMOSA010000175.1 GCA_946624335.1 uncultured Prevotellaceae bacterium | reverse complement strand
CGACGGTCCCAAGGTGGGCAGCGTCAGCCTGTCGCCCCGTGGCGACTGGCGCATGCCCAGCGATGCTTCCAGTGCCCTCTGGCTGAAGGACGTCGAACGTCTAAAACCTTAATCGCAAACTATTGAATAGGCAACTACGAAATAGGTAACTACGAATTTCACGAATTATACGAATGAACGCTTACCCAAACGGCTCAATTCGTATAATTCGTGAAATTCGTAGTTGACGTATGTGGTGTATCGCCGTCAGTCGAACAGCAGTTCGTCCTTGTCGGGCGACTTCGTGATGCGAATGACGGCGCCGGGAGAAATCTCGCCGTTGATGATGCGCTCAGAGAGACCGTCCTCGATGTAAGTCTGGATGGCACGCTTCAGCGGACGGGCGCCGAACTGCACGTCGTAGCCCTTTGTAGCCACCAGCTCCTTGGCCTCGTCGGTCAGCTCGATGGTATAGCCGAGGTCGGCAATACGCTTGTAGAGGCCGCGCAGCTCGATGTCGATGATTTGCTTGATAGCCTGCAGGTCGAGCTGGTCGAAGGTGATGATCTCGTCGAGACGGTTCAGGAACTCAGGCGAGAACTGCCGCGAGAGGGCCTTCTGCACAATCGAGCGGGCGTGCTCCTTGTCCTTGTCGTCCATCGCCAGTCCGAGACTGCCTGCGTTGAAGCCTATGCCGCGACCGAAGTCCTTCAGCTGTCGGGTGCCGGCGTTGGAGGTCATGATGATGACCGTATTGCGGAAGTCTACCAGACGGCCGTTGCCGTCGGTGAGCCGTCCCTCGTCGAGCACCTGCAACAGTAGGTTGAACACGTTGGGGTGGGCCTTCTCAATCTCGTCGAGCAGAACGATAGAGTAGGGGTGACGGCGCACGCGCTCGGTGAGCTGTCCGCCCTCCTCATAGCCGACGTAGCCCGGAGGCGCACCGATGAGCCGCGAGGTGTTGAAGGCCTCGGTGTACTCGCTCATGTCGACACGTATCAGTGCATCGGCCGAGCCGAACATAAATTCGGCCAGTTTCTTGGCCAGATAGGTCTTGCCGACGCCCGTCGGACCGAGGAACATAAATGCGCCGATGGGGTGGTTAGGCTCTTTCAGTCCCACGCGGTTGCGCTGGATGGCACGCACCATCTTGTCGATGGCCTGGTCCTGAGCAATGACGGCGCCCTTGAGCTCCTGGGCCATTCCTTTCAGGCGGATGCCCTCCTGCTCGGCCATGCGCTGCACGGGGATGCCGGTCATCATCGACACGACGTCGGCGACCTCACGCTCCGTGACGGTCTGGCGGTCGCTGTCGTCTCCGTTCTGCCATTTCTGGTTCAGGTCCTCGAGCTCCTTCTCGAGCACGAGCTGGCGGTCACGATAGCTGGCGGCGAGCTCGTAGTTCTGGTTCTTCACGGCTCCCTGCTTGCGCTCCTTCACCTGTGCTATCTCCTGCTCCTTGGCGGTAATCTCGGGCGGAATCTGCACATTGCCGAGGTGAACGCGCGAGCCCACCTCGTCCATGGCGTCGATGGCCTTGTCGGGCATGAAGCGGTCGTTGACATAGCGGTCTGTCAGTTTGACACATGCTGCCAGCGCGTCATCCGTATAGCTGACGTGGTGGTGGTGCTCGTAGCGGTCCTTGATGTTATGGAGTATCTGGAGCGTGGCCTCGTTGGTGGTCGGTTCTACCTGCACCTTCTGGAAGCGGCGCTCGAGTGCACCGTCCTTCTCGATGGAGTTGCGGTACTCGTCGAGCGTGGTGGCTCCGATACACTGCACGGTGCCACGTGCCAGAGCGGGTTTCAGGATGTTGGCGGCGTCCATCGTGCCCGGTGCCGAACCGGCGCCGATGATGGTGTGTATCTCGTCGATGAAGATGATGATGTCCTTGTTCTGCTCCAGCTCCTTCATGAGCTGCTTCAGCCGCTCCTCAAACTGTCCGCGGTACTTCGTGCCGGCCACGACGCCTGTCATGTCGAGCGTGAAGACACGCTTGCCGAAGAGCATGGGCGACGTGTGGCGCTGGGCTATCATCTGGGCCAGACCCTCGACGATGGCGCTCTTGCCCACGCCGGGCTCGCCGATGAGAATGGGGTTGTTCTTCTTGCGGCGGCCAAGGATCTCGACCACGCGCTGAATCTCACGCTCGCGGCCCACACAGGGGTCGAGCTCGCCGTTGAGGGCGGCCTGGGTGAGGTCGGTGCCGAAGTTGTCGAGCACGGGTGTCTTCGACTCTTTCTTCTTGGCCGTCGTCGTGTTCTTCTCGTTGCGGCCTGAGGCGTTGGCATTGCCCGTGCTCTCGTACTCCTCCTCCTCTTCCTCGGGCAGTCCGATGCCGTCGCTGATGCCTTTCTGTTGTGGTGCACTGAGTGCTGCCAGTACGTTGTCGTAGTTCATGTTGTTATCTACTAATACCTGTTTGGCGCCGTTGTCCACCTGGTCGTGCAGGATGGCCAGCAGCAGATGTTGTTCGTTTACTTTATCGGTACGCTGTATGCGCGCTTCAAGCACGGCGAGCTTCAGAATGTTGTTGGCCTTCTCGTTCAGCGTGAGGTCGCTCATCTGGATGGTCATCGTGATCTGGTCTTGCCTGACCCTGCTCTCCAGCTGCGACTTCACCGACTGCCGGTTAAGGCGCATGCGGTTGAACACGTCGTACACCGGACCGTCGCTCATGCGCAGCAGTCCGAGCAACAGGTGCTCAGGCCCTACGTAGCGGCTGGCAAGGCGTGCTGCCTCTTCGCGCGAAAAGGCCAGTACCTCTGATACTTTTGGTGAAAACTGATTCGTCACTTCTCTTACCTTATTATATAATGTATGGTTTCCTCCTCTCCCTCCTTGGGGTGCAAAGTTACGAATAATTCTGCAAACATCGTGCCAAAAACCGAAATAAAAAAAAGGAGCGGCAGAAAATAACCACTAAAATAACTTAAAGGATTGCACGCGTTCGGGATTTTATTCGTACCTTTGCACAGTTAAAAACGCGCCAGAGGGGCTGAAAAGTGCCTTAAACGCGAAATTTATAGTTTTTATGGATCAAACATTCGACAACGACAGAATTATCAAAATCAACATCGAGGAGGAAATGAAGTCCTCGTACATCGACTACTCCATGTCGGTCATCGTGGCACGTGCACTCCCTGACGTCAGGGACGGCTTCAAACCCGTCCACCGCCGTATCCTGTACGGTATGATGAACATTAACAACGTCTCGACGCAACCTTATAAGAAATGCGCACGCGTCGTCGGTGAGGTGCTCGGTAAGTATCACCCCCACGGCGACTCGTCAGTCTACGGCGCACTCGTGCGCATGGCCCAGGACTGGAACATGCGCTATACGCTGGTCGACGGACAGGGTAACTTCGGCAGCGTCGACGGCGACTCGCCGGCTGCCATGCGTTACACGGAGTGCCGCCTCTCGAAGATGGGCGAGCACATCATGGACGACCTCGACAAGGAGACCGTCGACATGCAGAACAACTTCGACGACTCACTGCAGGAGCCTACCGTCATGCCGACGAAGGTGCCCAACCTGCTGGTCAACGGCGGCAACGGCATCGCCGTGGGTATGGCTACCAACATGCCGACCCACAACCTGGGCGAGGTCATCGACGGCTGCTGCGCCTATATCGACAACCCCGACATCGACACCGACGGGCTGATGAAGTACATTCCCGGCCCAGACTTCCCCACGGGAGCCTACATCTACGGACTGCAGGGCGTTCGCGACGCCTACGAGACGGGCCGCGGCCGCATCGTCATGCGCGCCAAGGCCGAGATTGAGAGCGGCGACCAGCACGACAAGATTGTCGTCACCGAGATTCCCTACGGCGTGAACAAGGCCGACCTCGTGGCCTATATTGCCGACCTGGCCAACCAGCACAAGATT
>CAMOSA010000174.1 GCA_946624335.1 uncultured Prevotellaceae bacterium | reverse complement strand
GACCCTGCCGACGTCATGCGCAGAAGGCGTGACTTACATACAGGTGGCCGATAGCGAAGGGGCAGTAGGTCCGTTGGCCCACCATTTCTTCGGCGACCCGACCGAGAAACTCGATTTGATCGGTGTCACCGGCACCAACGGCAAGACGACGATTGCGACTCTGCTGTACAAGATGTTCCGCATCTTCGGTTACAAGTGTGGGCTCGTATCAACCGTTTGCAATTACATCGACGACAAAGCCATCCCTACCGAGCACACGACGCCCGACCCCATCACCCTCAACCGTCTGCTGGGACAGATGGCAGACGAGGGTTGCCGCTTCGCCTTCATGGAGGTCAGCTCACACAGTGTAGCTCAACGACGCATTGGCGGGCTTAAGTTCAGGGGAGGGCTCTTCACCAATCTCACACGCGACCATCTGGATTATCACAAGACCTTCGAAGCCTACCGCGATGCCAAGAAAGGGTTCTTCGACCTGCTTCCCAAAGGGGCTTTCGCCGTCACGAATGCCGATGACAAGAACGGATTGTTCATGACCCAGAACACGAAGGCTGAAGTCAAGACCTACTCACTACGCGCCATGGCCGACTTCCGTGCTCGCATTCTGGAAGAAAGTTTTGAGGGCATGACCCTCGACATCTGCGGTCGCGAGGTTTGTGTTCAGTTCATTGGACGGTTCAACGTGTCGAACCTTCTGGCCGTCTACGGCGCTGCTATTTGTCTGGGCAAACAGCCCGAAGACGTTCTCGTAGCCCTGAGCACGCTGCGCCCCGTGAATGGCCGTTTCGAGACCATCCGCTCACGCGAAGGCGTCACCGCCATCGTAGACTACGCTCACACCCCCGATGCCTTGGACAACGTTCTCACGACAGTCAATGAGATCCTGAAGAAGCCAGGACAGTGCATCACCGTCTGCGGCGCTGGCGGTAATCGCGACAAAGGCAAGCGACCGCTGATGGCACAGTCGGCCGTTCGCGCTTCAGACCGCGTCATCATCACCTCCGACAATCCGCGCTTCGAGGAACCGCAGGCAATCATCGATGACATGCTTGCCGGCATAACCGAAGCCGAAGATAAGCGAAAGGTTATCAGCATTGTCGACCGCCGCGAAGCAATTCGCACAGCATGCGCGCTGGCACAGCCAGGCGACGTCATCCTCATTGCCGGCAAAGGTCACGAGGACTATCAAGAGGTCAAAGGCGTAAAGCATCACTTCGACGACCACGAAGTCGTACGCGAAGCCTTCGCCCTGTAATCCGCCATTCTTCATTCACTAAGGTAATCATTATTCTTCATCCTTCATCCTTCATTCCTCATGCTGTACTACCTCTTCAGATACCTCAACGAGTTCGGGATTCCAGGTTCCCACATGTGGAGCTATATCTCGTTCCGAGCCATCTTGACTCTTGTGCTCTCGCTTATGATCTCTGCATGGTTTGGCGAGTGGTTCATTAAGTATATGAAGCGCCGCAACTTCAGTGAGCAGCAACGCGACGCGAGCATCGACCCTTACGGCGTGGAGAAAAAAGGGGTGCCTACGATGGGCGGAATCATCATCATCGTGGCTACGGTGGTGCCAGCCCTCCT
The DNA here is from genome assembly GCA_946624335.1 of uncultured Prevotellaceae bacterium. Lineage (GTDB taxonomy): Bacteria > Bacteroidota > Bacteroidia > Bacteroidales > Bacteroidaceae > Physcousia. The sequence goes on along the minus strand of CAMOSA010000174.1, from coordinate 2,302 downwards.
CTTTGGCCGCCTGCGAAACATCTATATGCTGCTGATGCTCGGCACCACCCTGTGGCTGGGTCTTCTCGGCTTCGTCGACGACTACAAGAAACTGACCCAGAGCAAGGACGGCATGCGTCCTATTGTCAAGCTGGCCGGCCAGGCAGTGTTGGGCCTAATCGTGGGACTGGTGCTGTGGCTGAGCCCTGATGCGGTCATCCGCGAAAATGTGAGCATTCAGAAACAGGAAGGCGTAGAGATTGTTCACAAGAGCGAGCCCGTCAAGAGCACGCTCACGACCATACCTTTCGTGAAGAACAACAACCTGAGCTACACCGAGGCCTGCTCGTGGCTCGGCAAATATAAGAGTGCTGCGGGTTGGGTGCTTTTCGTGTTGGTTACAATCTTCATAGTCATGGCTGTTAGCAACGGCGCAAATATGAACGATGGGATGGACGGAATGTGTGCCGGCAACTCGGCTATAATGTGCTTCGCGCTGGCCATCCTGGCCTATGTCTCGTCCCACACAGAGTTTGCGGCCTACCTTAATATTATGTATATCCCGGGCTCCGAAGAACTTGTGGTATTCCTTATGGCATTCGTAGGAGCGCTCATAGGCTTCCTCTGGTACAACGCCTATCCGGCTCAAGTATTTATGGGCGACACAGGTTCGTTGGCCATCGGAGGAATCATAGCCGTCACAGCTATTATCATTCACAAGGAACTCTTGCTGCCGCTCATCTGCTTCATCTTCTTCATAGAGAGCGTGAGCGTGCTGGCACAGACGAACTATGCGCGCTATGGCAATCGCAAGGGATTGAAGCTCCGCGTGTTCAAGCGCGCTCCGATACACGATGCCTTCCGCGTGCGCCCCGACCAGATCCCGGCAGACTTCAAGATACTATTCAACTGGCCTAAGGGCTGCTGGCTTGAGTCAAAGGTAACTACTCGCTTTTGGATTGTCTCTATAATGATGTGCGCCCTCGCCATCGTAACACTAAAAATCAGATAAGAATGAAAAGAATCGTTATATTAGGAGCCGCAGAGAGCGGCGTCGGGGCTGCCGTTCTCGCAAAGAAGGAGGGTTTCGATGTCTTTGTGACGGATATGGGCTCCATAAAACCCCACTACAAGCAGATGCTCGATGAGCATGGCATAGCTTGGGAAGAAGGTCGGCATACTGAATCTCTGGTTCTCAACGCCGACGAGATAATCAAAAGCCCAGGAATCCCTGACACGGCACCCATGGTCGTCAAGGTGAAAGAGGCCGGCATACCGATTATCTCGGAGATAGAGTTCGCAGGCCGGTACACTAACTCGCAGATGATCTGCATCACGGGCTCTAATGGCAAAACCACGACAACGAGCCTCATATACCACATCTTCAAGCAGGCAGGCTACGACGTCGGCCTCGCTGGTAACATCGGCCGCTCGCTGGCGCTGCAGGTGGCTGAGGATCCGCATGCTTACTACGTCATCGAGCTTTCCAGTTTCCAGCTCGACAATATGTATGACTTCCGTGCAAACATCGCCATCCTCTTGAATATTACGCCCGACCATCTAGATCGTTACCACAACTCAATGCAAGAGTACACCGACTCGAAGATGCGTATCATTCAGAACCAAACCAAGGACGATGCCTTCATCTATTGGAACGAGGACCCTGTCGTCACCAAAGAATTGGAAAAATACCATATCGAAAGCCGGATGTGCCCGTTCAGCATAATCAAGAAACAGGGCATGATAGGCTATATCGCCGATGGCGAATACGTCATCGAGCGACCAACGCCATTCAATATGGAGCAGGAGGATCTGGCACTCACGGGCAAACACAATATGTACAACTCGCTTGCTGCCGGCATCGCTGCTGACCTCAGCGGTATCTCAAACGAGGTCATACGCCAAAGCCTCAGCGACTTCGAGGGTGTGGAGCACCGCCTGGAATTCGTGTGCAAAGTGCATGGCATAACGTTCATCAACGACTCCAAAGCGACGAACGTAGATGCTTGCTGGTATGCCCTGGAGAGCATGACGCAGCCTACGGTCCTCATACTCGGAGGTCTCGATAAAGGCAATGACTATGAGCAGATTCGCGAACTCGTCAGCAAAAAATGTAAGGGTCTCGTTTTCCTCGGTGTGGACAACCGTAAGCTGCATGCTTTCTTCGATCCCATGGGCCTGCCTGTGGCCGAAGTCCACTCGATGAAAGACTGCGTCGAAGCCTGCTACCGTATGGCCGAGCCCGGCGACACTGTGTTGCTTTCGCCCTGCTGCGCCAGCTTCGACCTCTTCAAGAACATGGAGGACCGCGGCGAGCAGTTCA
>CAMOSA010000173.1 GCA_946624335.1 uncultured Prevotellaceae bacterium | reverse complement strand
CGCCAGTTGGGTATGGCAAAGTTCTTGCCGTCCAGTAAATTTAAATCACTTGCCATGTTCTTATAGACCAAGGCGGTGGCTCCCTTGAAATTATAGAAATCGTCAACATCGCGTCCCCATCCGTCGTCTTCCACACGTTTAATGGAATTCACACGGGTCAGTCGGCGGCCATCGGTGGTGATGATCGAATAGTCACTTGAGCCTCGGTCGTAAACCGTCGTCATGCGGAAGAAGATGATGGGTGCACCCCACATGTCCCTGGGATTCTCAAAAGCCTGCCATACAGGCCGGTTGTAGAGGTAGTTCCTCACGTCTGTGGCACGTTCGTCGGTTGTATTGCGGCAGTTGCGCTTAGACACTCCATCGCCCCCCGACCAGTTGAGCAGGGGTTGCATGGCGTATGTGTCGAGTGCATACGCATCTATTTTCCGCTGGTCGGCCAGGTCGCTGAGATAGATGCCAATGTTCGAGAAAGCCTCGGGAGGGTAGAAACGTGTTACGCTGTCGGGGCTGCTCACATAGTGGTCCCAGTAACTATAGGTAAACATGTTGTCATCTCTCTGGTTATCGGCTGTGACTCTGAGCAGTCGCTGCTGGTTCGTGCCGTCGTTATAGGCCACGCTGTAGAGCCAAGAATTTTGGCGTTGATTATGGTTTTGTGCCGCCACTACCTGGTGTAACTGGCGCAAGTCCACGCCAGCATAGTCATTGATGCTTTCCCATATCCTATAAGAATATTTAGGCTGACTCCTTATAACATCTTCTTTTTTATCTATCGTATAGGTATTGAACTGCCAGAGGAAGAGGGAGCCGCGTATGGCCATGTCACGGTTAGGCAGGTTGGTGGCGTGGCTGCCGTCGTTGGCCACCTGGATGTTGTCGAAGGTCATCAGTTCAGAATAGGGCGACTTCTCGCCAAATTCATCTAATTGGCCCGACATGCTGACGACAAACCAGCGGTTGCCCTCATCGTCGCGATAGACGTCGCCCGCACGATAGTAGCTGTCCAATCCGTCGTATTCGCCCAGGTTGTGCTGTCCCTGGTCGGTTGAGATGATCTCTGGCGCCAGGTTCAGGTCGTAGCCGAGGGGCGGATAGTAGTACTTGTTGTAGCAGAACACCTCGTCGAACCCGCTGATGGCTGTCTTTTTGTTGTATTTTGTACGGCTCAACTTTGCCAGGTCCTCTCCGGTGGCGTGGCGTATGCAGTAGTGTATGTCGCCGTTGTCCTTGAAGTAGTCGTCGGAGATAATCTCGGGCGAGTCCTCTGTGCTGAGTACCGTCACGTCGAACTGAATGTTGTTGTCGGGGTTGCGCTTGTCAACCACCTGTGTGGTGCGCTCCTTTGACTCCTTGTGGTGCATGTTGCTCTCCTTGTCCGCGCCGTTGGTGAAGACGGTCTCGTAGATGGTGGGCGAGTTGCTGGTCCAGGTGTTCCATGAAGAGCTGCTGCAGATAAGGTTCAGCGGCATCTTGCCCTGGATGTAGAGACGGTCCATCCACTCGTGGGTGTTGCCGAAGATGGCCTTCCACAGGTTCACACGTTTGCCGGTGGTGAGGTCAACCTCGGTGTTGTCCCATCCTTTGGCCACACGCGCCCAGAAGTGCTTGCTGTTATACTTTACCTTCGACTTGTCGAAGTCGTGGAACATGGGGACGCCTTTATTGAACACGCTCTTGTAGGGATTATAGGAGATGTTTTCCTGCCACTGCTCGGGGTTGAGCATGGCAAAGAGCATCTCCGCCAGGTTCCCCATCTGCTCGTTGTTCACACCCAGGAGTTTCGGCAGCTTATAGGTGTTGCCGTTGCTGGCCTTATAGACCATGAGCTTGTCGGAGGGCAGCGGCGACAGCGAGATCCAGTGGCTCTTGTCCTTGCCCTCAGGTTCGAAAGAAGGGCGCACGCACACCCAGAACTCCCTGACGCCGTCGTCGGTGCGGACACGGCTGATGACGTCGCCGAAGCGATAGTAGCACGTTGTATAGTTGGCGTTGTGACCGGCCTGCTCGGGGGTGAGATAGACCAGCTGCCGCAGTGCTGGCACCTGGCGGATGTTCACATCTACCGTGGCCAGCGACTTGTCGTCGGTGCTCTTGGTGTAGGTCAGCGTACCCACGTCGGGGTCGCTCCAGGTGTAGGCGGCGGTCTCCTGCGTCACCGTGCCCTCGGGCAGTCCGGCCAGGTTGCAGAAGCGCTGGGCAGCGGCCTCCAGGTCGTTGGTGGCCACTTGCCTCACGGTGGCGTTGCCGCTGAGAGGCTCGCCGATGGTGGGTTCGAAGGTCTGCGAGGCGTAGTCGTCGGGGGTGTTGTTGGTGCCCACGAGCTGCCCTACGACGTTCCAGAACTTGGCGGCCTTCTCCAGTTGTTCGCCTTGTTGCTTCTCGGCCTGCTGCTCGGCTGTCAGGCCGTCGTCATCGTCCTTGCAGGAGGCGACGCTCATGCTGAGGCCGCACAGGAGCGCGGCCATCAGCCAGAAGTTCATTAACTTTTTCATTTCGTTCATTTCACATTTAATATAATTAGTACTGTTTCGTCCGATTTGCTTTTCCATCCGGGACAAAACGGAAACCGCCGAGCCATCGCAGTGATGTCTCGGCGGATAAAAATCTCGGTGGAAAAGTTGTGGGGACTACGGCTTGCCGCAGTCCAGTTCGCGTCGCAGATAGTGGTAGTTGTTCAGCGAGCCGCGCAGGTACAGTTCGGTGCCGGGGTCGCTTAGCAGCTGATAGTATTCAGAGTTATAGACGGTGTTCAGTGCCTCGTCCACCGTCATGCCGTCATCCTCTACGAGATAGAGGGCCAGGTCGCCGGTGATGCCGTCGATGAGAAACTGCTGCTCTTTGGTCTGTTGGTTGCTCATAGCCGTAAGTGTCAGAGGTTGATGACATCCACCTTGCGTAGCAGCCTGACGGCCCGCTCGGTGGCGAAGAAGTGCTGACTGTTGTTCTGTGGGAAGGTAATCTTCCGCGCCAGTTGTCGCAGCGTGATGTAGCCTTGCTCGTAGAGCCGGAACTGCAGTGCCATGCTGTCGTCGGCCACGGGTCCAATCACGATGTCGTAGCGATGGGTGAAGCCCGTGCGGCTGGCATGACGATTGTCGGTGACGAACTTTGCCCAGGCTTCTGTCGGTTTGTCGAACACTTTGATGCGCAGTTTCTGGCGCCGCGCCTCCTCGTCGTCAAACTCATAGACGGTCACCGTGGGTGTCAGGCCCTGCGAGCGCTTGCACTTGGAGAGGGCCATGCGCTCGGCCTGGTGGCGCAGGTGGGTCAGGTAGAAGCCTTGCCCGAAGTCTTTGTCGGGCAACCCGCGCGAGAGGTCAATTTCGCCGATTTCCTGGTTCGAGCCGTGATAGAGTCTTATCATGCCAAGTGTCCTCCGTTACGTCTGGCGATGGTGCCGAGGGATTCTATGGTGTCCTCGGGCGGCAATGTGTGCTCCACGTCGTAGAACTCCTCCACATAGTCGAGGGCCTTGTGGCGGCGCAAGTAGTTGTGTGCCTGCCGGGGCGACAAGTGGTGGGCATCGCCGAAATCGCGCACCAACATGACCACATAATCGATGCGGTTCTTCGTTTCTCTCAGTTCCTCTTTTGCCATATCCTTCTTCCGTTTTTTGTTTCTACGGTGCAAAGATACGACTTTTTGGCGAGAAACTGCATGTTTCCGCGAGATTTTTATCCGTTTGTCTCAGTATGTCAAAGATCGCTGGCGGACTTTTTTCTTTATCTACGGACTTTCGGGACTTTTCGGACTTGTCCTTTGAGTCCTCAGAGTCCGTAGACCCTTTTTTTCTCTACGGACTTTCGGGCTTTTAGGACTTGTCCTTTGAGTCCTCAGAGTCCGTAGACCTTATTTATTCTACGGACTTTCGGGACTTTTCGGACTTGTCCTTTGAGTCCTCAGAGTCCGTAG
>CAMOSA010000172.1 GCA_946624335.1 uncultured Prevotellaceae bacterium | reverse complement strand
GGGTGTTGAGCACGATGCTGTTGGAGGTGAAAAGCAACACGGTGAGGCACACGGATGCCAGTGCCAGCGGCGCTCCCTGCGAGATGATGTTGAGTCCCTCGGGCGCATCGTGGCGGAGCGAGAAGCGCAGGTTGCAGTCGGCGCCACGATAGTGGTAGAGCATGATAGCTATGCCCACCAGATGACCTACGACGGTCGCTGTCGAGGAGCCTGCTATGCCCCAACCACACAACTGTATGAACACGAGGTCGAGACAGAGGTTTACGGCATTGTCGATGACGATGGCCAGCGATGCCAGGCGCGGACTGCCATCGGTGCTGATCATGACGCTGATGGTCCACATCATCATGTAGGCTGGAGCACCATAGAGCATCGGGCGCAGGTACTCGAGCGTAGGCTGCAGCAGGTGGGGGTTGTCGCAGAGCAGCGCAGCGACGGCCATGGGCGCCACGAGCCCTACGACCGTGAAGATGAAACTGATGACGAGGTTGCTAATGACGGAGCGTGTGTAGACGTAGCGTGCTCTTTCGAAGTCTTTCTTGCCAATGGCAAACCCTACGAGCATACTGCCACCGGCTGCCAAAAGCAGACTCAGCGTCATCATCAGCTGCACTACGGGTTTCGACAGGTTGATGGCACTGACGCCATCGGCCCCTATGAGCTTACCTACGATGATGCCGTCGACGACGTTACCGAGGCATCCCGAGAGTGTGATGAGAATGCTCGACCACAGATATCGCCAAAAGAGGGTCGTCAGTTTCTGCCGTTCCTCGTTGTTCATTGCAGAGAGGGGTAAAGGTTAAAGTTTGACATAGAGAGGTATCTTGCCGCCACGCTCATTGTGGATGAGCGGCTCGGCCGACCACGTGAAGCGGGCATCGGGACAGCCCTCCTCGGCCAGGAACGCCTTGAGGCGTTCGCAGAGCGACGGCAGCACCTCGGCGGGAGATGTCTTGCAGACGCCACGCACCTGGATGGTGGAGTCGTCGGTCTGGACAAACTGAAAGCGCTGCAGGTCGGGCCACACCTCTGCCTTGGCAAAAATACCTACGACGTTGAACGTCTGGCCGCAGATGGTGTAGTTGTCGAAGCTGCGACCCTGGATCTGCAGGATGGGCAGCGGGCTGCAGTCGTAAGTCGAGGGGCGCACGCGTACGACATCGCCGACGCGGTAGCGGATGATGGGCTGCACGAAGTTGCTCAGGTCGGTGACGAGGATGGCATCTGACCACTGGTCGGGGTCGGTGATGAGGTTGCCGTCCTTGTCGATAGGCTCCACGATTACCCAGTCGTCGTTGATATGGAGATGCGGGCAATTGTGGGTCATGGCGATCTCGCCGCCCTCGGTCATGCAGTAGTTGTTGGCGACGGGGCATTGGAAGGCCTCGCGCAGCAGGTGGAAGTTCTCCTCGCTGAGCATCTCGGCAGAAGTGGCCAGATGCTTGAGCGAGAGATGAAGGCGCCCCTGCAGCTGCTCCACGGCCAGCCGCACCATCATCGACGGATAGCCGGCCATGGTCTCGGGCTGGAAGGCATTGAGCTTCTCGACGATGGAATCTACCGACTCGAGGACCGAGATGCCGAGCAGGTTGTCGGCACACTCGGGGTGGGCGGCTTTCATGCGCAGGAAGGCGCCATAGCTCGATGCACCGTTGGAAAGGTGTATGACAGAGGCGCGCCTGTGCTTTGAGATGTCCATGGCATCGGCATTTGCGCCTTCGAGCAGGCGCTGCCCGATGAGCTGTCCGTGAATCTTGTTGTGATAGTCGTCGCGGACCATGGGCAGGGGATTACCCGTAGAGCCCGAGGTGCGCAGGGCCGTGTAGTCGCCGAGGAAGCGGCTCTGGTCCTTTGAGGCATCGCGGTTGACATACTCGAGCACGTCGGCCAGGTGAATGCGGCGGTCGGTCACCCAGTCGTCGTAGTTGGCCAGGAGCGTAGGTTTCTCCGTCGGCGGCAGGTCGGAGAGGCGGAAGTCGGCAGGCACGTCGGCGTAATGGCGTGCGAAATATGGGGAATGCTCGCGAACGTAGGCCACCAGCTCGCGCAGGCGCTGCTGCTGCAGCTGCCGGCGTTCGGCGTCGGGAAGGCGCCCGCCCTCGGCGACGAGGCGTTTGGCCTCAGCAAGTTCTATGGTTTTCATTGTCTGTATGGGTTGTGATAGTGTTGCAAATTATGCTGCTTTATTCGAAGAAACCGAAGCCGCCGATGGCGGTAAGCATACGCTCGACGTAGTCCCACGACGTGGGCGACCAAGCGAAGCCAAGGCGGTAGAGCACCTGAGTCGTGTAGTCGTTGTCGCGGTTGACGTCGGTAGTCTTCTGCCCATGGGCCATATCCTGATACGCCAAGAGCGCGGACATCTGGCGAGCCTTCTGCGGGTCGTCCTTGGCAGCCTCCATGGCGGCAGCGAACTCCTCTTGCTCTACGAAGCGGACGCCATCGCCCACTGAGGTGAGACCTTCGAGGACATCGCCGAGGAACTGCGTGTGGATATTATAAGGATGGAAGACGCAGCAGGCCGCAGGCGTCGTGGCCAGCAGGAGTATGGCGCGCGCCACCTCGTTGATGGGCGAGAACTCCACGCGCTTGTTGCGCATGGCGTAGGGGCAGCAGCCCAACATATTGTAGACCTTGATGCGGCCCATGAACGAGTTGGTGGAGAAGTTGGCCTGGAACTCGCCGTCGGTACTGCGGGCAGCGAGGTTACCTACACGCATAATCTTGGCATGGAGGCCGTGCAGGGCCACGGCATCGAGGATGAGGCGCTCGGCCATGAACTTCGAATAGATATACTTATTGCCAAGGTACTGACCCATGTAGAGGCGCTGCTCGGTGAAGGTCTCGTCCTTCGGTTCGCCGACCCAGAGGCCTCGTGTGCTGGCCGTAGATACGTGGATCAGGCGAGCGCCGGTGCGGAGGCAGAAATCGACACAACGGCGTGCGCCGCCTATGTTGACGTCTTCAATCTCGGTGCCCTCGCTGAAGTGCTTGACGATTGCAGCACAGTTGATGACAGTGTCCACGTTGAGGCCCTCGCCGAAGTCGCTGGTGACATCACCAAGGACAACGTGGAGGCGCGTGCCGAAGAGAGGCTTGAAGGCCTCGGCGAAGTAGTAGTAGAGCAGCGTCCGCAGGCGTCGCTCGGCAGCATCCTCGCTCTTGCCACGCACGAGACAGTAGATGTTGGGGGCGTCGGAGTCGATGAGCTCGCGCAGGATGTGTATGCCTAAGTAGCCGGTGGCACCGGTGAGCAGGACGTTGCCCAACTGCTGACGCTCGCCGCTGCGGAAGGCGGTGAGGGTGTTGGCGGCCAAGGTGTTGTCGATGGCGGTGTAGTCGAAGCCGCTCACCTCGTCGGGAGCGTCGGTAGCGCTCTCCCCTGTGATGAGGCGTGCCAAGGCACGAGGCGTAGGATTGGCAAAGACGTCGCCGTAGGCCACATGGAGCCCGGCTTTGTCGGCCTCGATGATGACGCGGGTGACAACGAGAGATGTTCCGCCCAGTTCGAAGAAGTTGTCGGTGGCGCCGCACTTGTCCATCTGGAGGATGGAGGCGAAGATGTCGCAGAAGGTCTGCTCGGTGGCGTTCTGCGGAGCCTCATAGGCTGAGGTGACGGCCAGCTGTGGCTCGGGCAGTGCCTTGACGTCGGTCTTGCCGTTGGGCGTCATTGGCATGGCCGGGAGCTGGAGGTAGGCCGTCGGCACCATATATTGCGTGAGGCTCTTTGAGATTTCGGCCTTGAGGGCGTCGGGGGCTATCTCGTGGTCGGCTGTGTAGTAGGCGCAGAGGTGCTCCTTGCCGCCGAGCTTGCGGATGAGAATGACGACCTTGTCGATGCCATCAACCTTGAGCATCACGTTCTCTATCTCACCAAGCTCGATGCGGAGGCCGCGAAGCTTGATCTGGTGATCGGTGCGGCCGAGGATGACTACATTGCCATCGGG
>CAMOSA010000171.1 GCA_946624335.1 uncultured Prevotellaceae bacterium | reverse complement strand
AGACGGGTAAGTTCGTGACCAACAACATCCTCTTCGAGACGGGCAAGGCGACGCTCAAGCCCGAGTCGATGGCCGAGATACAGAAGGTGGCCGAGTATATGAAGAAGAACCCGAGCGTGCGCTTCGAGGTGCAGGGACATACCGACAACCAGGGCTCCGACGCCGTCAACGACCCGCTGTCGCAACAGCGTGCCGAGGCTGTGGTGAAGGCGCTTGAGGGCATGGGCTGCGACCCGTTCAATATGCGTGCCGTAGGGAAGGGTAGCCACGAGCCGGTGGCCGACAACACCTCTGACGCCGGGCGCGCCAAGAACCGCCGCGTAGAGTTCGTCAAGAAGTGAGCTCGGGCACGGCGAATCGTTAAAAAATGAGGCCTCAACGAAAAATAATCACCAAAAGATGAGGCTATAAACGAAGAAAGTTGTACCTTTGCGCCCGCAAATCCCGAAAGACGGGTGCATTCGAGGGTGGGTGCGCGACGATTGATGACGACGGCCCTCCACCTGAAGGATGTAATTACCAACCATCTATCATCAAACAAAAAGTTATGTACTTAGATTCCGCTAAGAAGGCCGAGTTGTTCGAACAGTTCGGCGGCGGCGCCACCAACACCGGCAGCGCCGAGAGCCAGATCGCTCTCTTCACCTATCGCATCGCTCACCTGACGGAGCACATGAAACAGAACCGCAAGGACCACAGCACCGAGCGCGCCCTGACGGGTCTCGTCGGTAAGCGTCGTGCCTTGCTCAACTACCTGAAGAAGCGCGACATCACACGCTATCGTGCTATCGTCAAGGCTCTGGGTCTGCGTAAGTAAGAAGTGGACCCTCCCCTCACCCTCCCTGTAGGGAGGGGGTGGTCACTTTTCAAAATCTGAAAATTTAGCAAAGTGAGAAGTGCTCGCCAAGTAGTACTTCTCACTTTCTTTTTTCAAAGACGTTCTGCAATTAGAAACATCCGATTATACTATGAACGATAACAACCTGTCAAATAGTAACAGCTCCCTCCCTACAAGGGAGGGCAGGGGGTGGGTCCGTATCCTGCCTGATTTGTTGGCCATCGTTTTCTTCGTGGCGCTCTCCTTCGCCTATTTCATACACCCCGTGAGCGAGGGGCTGGTGCTCATCGGCCACGACCATAGCGGCGGCGCCGGTGCCGCCTCCGAGATGGAAGCTTACCGCAAGGCGCACGACGGCGAGCGTACGCGCTGGACGAACACCCTCTTCAGCGGTATGCCGACCTACCAGATGGCACCCTCCTATCCCTCGACGGAGAAACTGTCGAAGGTCGAAAGTGTCTACAAACTGTGGCTCCCCGACTATGTCGTGCTGGTATTCGTGATGCTGCTGGGCTTCTATATCCTGCTGCGCGCCTTCGACTTCAAGGCGTGGATGGCGACGCTCGGCGCCGTGATCTGGGCTTTCTCGAGCTATTACTTCATCATCATCGGAGCCGGACATATCTGGAAGTTCTACACGCTGGCCTATATACCGCCCACGATAGCCGGCATGGTGCTCTGCTACCGCGGACGCTATGGCTGGGGCTTCATCGTGACGGCTTTCTTCATGGCACTGCAGATCCTCTCCAATCATGTGCAGATGACCTATTACTTCGCCTTCGTCATCGCGCTGATGGCACTGGCGTTCCTGGCCCACCCCCGTCTCCTCCACAAGGGAAGGGAGAACGAGGCGGCCTGCGAACCTAATGGAAACGAATCCCCCTCCCTACGGGAGGGCTTAGGGGTGGGCCAGTGGCTGAAAGCCACCGCCGTCTTCGCCCTCGGGTGCATCGTAGGCATCGCCATCAACGCCTCCAACCTGTTCCACACATGGGAATACTCTAAGGAGTCGATGCGCGGCAAGAGCGAGCTGACACAGCAGACCAAGGATCCTGCCAACCAGACGTCAAGCGGCCTCGAACGCGACTACATAACGGCCTGGAGCTATGGCATCGGCGAGACGTGGTCGCTGCTCATACCTAACGTCAAGGGCGGCGCATCCCTGCCCCTCACGCAGAGCAAGACGGCTATGGCAAAGGCCGACCCGACGTATATGCCCGTCTATCAGAGCCTCGGCCAGTACTGGGGCGAACAGCCGGGAACGAGCGGACCCGTATATGTCGGCGCCTTCGTGATGTTCCTCTTCGTCCTGGGCCTCTTCATCGTCAAAGGCCCGATGAAATGGGCACTTTTCATCGCTACACTGCTCTCCGTCACCCTCGCCTGGGGCAAGAATTTCATGCCGTGGACAGACTTCTTCCTCGACTATGTGCCGATGTACGACAAGTTCCGCACCGTGGCATCGATCCTCGTCATCGCCGAGTTTACCATACCGCTGCTGGCCATGATGGCGCTGAGGGAGGTGATACGAATGACGAATGACAAATTACGAATGACGAATGGTGAATCTCGCTCCGCTCGAAATGACGAATCAAGATTACCTTCCAATCCAGAAGGTAACTCTCATTCGTCATTCGTCACTCGTCATTCGTCATTAGATTCGTCACTCCGGCGCTCCGCGCTCTTGGCCTTCGTCCTGACTGCCGGCCCGTGCCTGCTCTTCTGGCTGATGCCCGATGTCTTCTTCGGCAATTACGTCAGTTCGCAGGAGTCGCAGATGCTGACGTCAGCCGCCCAGCAGGGGTATATCCCCCAGGATATGCTGGCGCCCATCCTGGCCAACCTCAACGAGATGCGCCGCGCCATCTTCACCGCCGACGCCGGACGCTCGCTCCTCATCATCATCGTCGGCTGCGCCGTGCTGATTACCTTATATTATAAGAAGATCAAGGCGTGGATGGCGGTGGCCTGTCTGCTCGTGCTCTGCACCGCTGACATGTGGGATGTCAACAAGCGCTACCTCAACGACGCGATGTTCTCGGCGCCGCAGCCTGCCCAGCAGTTCTTCCAGAAGACGCCTGCCGACGAGGCTATCCTCGAGGACAGCGACCTCTACTACCGCGTCGCCAACCTCGCCGTCTCCACTTTCAACGACAACACGACCTCCTACTGGCACAAAAGCATCGGCGGCTATCACGCTGCCAAGCTGCGTCGCTATCAGGAACTCATCGAAGCGTATATCCAGCCGCAGCTGATGGAGCTGCACCAAGCCGTCGCCGAGAGCGCAGGACGCCTCGACAGCGTGCGTGGCGACTCGCTCTTCCCCGTGCTGAATATGCTCAACATGAAATATGCCATCATGCCCTTGCAGGGTGGGCAGACGGCGCCCGTACAGAATCCTTGGGCCATGGGCAATGCGTGGTTTGTCGATAATGTCCTGCTCGCCGATAATGCCGACGAGGAGCTGGCAACACTCGGCGCCATCGACCTCAGAACCACGGCCGTCGTGGACCGTCGCTTCAGCGACCTGCTGCCACAGGAACTGATCAGCGCCGGAGGCACGACGCAGGCTCCTGCCGCCAGCGCGGCGGACTCGCTGGCCACCCAGCCGACACTCACGGCCTACGAAGCTAATGGCCTCACCTTCGAAGTCGACAATCGTGCCCGGCGCCTGGCTGTCTTCTCGGACATTTATTATCCCGGATGGCAATGCACGATCGACGGTAAGCCGGCCGACATACTGCGTGCCAACTACGTCCTGCGCGCCGTTGTTATTCCCGAAGGCAAGCACACGATAGCTTTCCGTTTCGACCCGCAGAGCCTACACACCACCGAAGCGATTGCCAACATCGGGTTGATCCTGCTCCTGTTGCTCGCGATAGGCCTCGTGGCGGGTGCGGTCATCTCAAGAAGGAAGCGTAAATAGCATGAAAGCAGAAGGAGATAAACACACGGTGCTTATCTCCTTCTGCTTTTGTTTAGCTTGTGTCGACACTTGGACTCGAACCAAGGACCCCCACCATGTCAAGGTGATACTCTAACCAGCTGAGCTATGCCGACAGTGTTGTGTCAAGGGCTGCGCGTGAGCACTGCTGTACGCCTGATAGGACTCGAACCTACACGCCTCGCGGCACCAGATCCTAAGTCT
>CAMOSA010000170.1 GCA_946624335.1 uncultured Prevotellaceae bacterium | reverse complement strand
ATTTGCATATAGTATGCTTTTCTTTGCAAAAAATCACTTTCCCACGCAGAAGTGGCTGAAGATATTGTTGAGGGTTTCTTGGGTGGTGATGGCTCCGCCTGTGATGTCAGCGAGGGCAGCGAGGGTGAGGCGGAGGTCTTCGGCGATGAGGTCTGAGGGTATCATGGTGTTGAGACCGTCGATGACGCGTGCGAGCGCCTCGTCAGCGTGGAGCAGGGCTTCGTAGTGGCGGGCATTGCTGACAATGATGTCGCCCTCGTGGATGTCTGGTATGCCGGCAGCCTGAAAGATGCGTTGCTCCAGGGCATCAAGCGTAGGCTCATGTTTTGCGCTGATGGATATGACGACGTGGCCGGCGATGGTCGTGACGGTGGCCGGCGTGAGATCGCTTTTGTTGTGGACGGGGATGAGCTCTTTACCTTCGGCACGACTGAGGATGTCGGCTATCTCGGGTTCCGAGGGCGCTTCGTCGAAGAGCCAGAGTACGATGCGTGCCTTGGCTATGGCGTCGTAGGTGCGTTGTATGCCTATTTGCTCTACGGTGTCTGTCGTCTGACGAATGCCTGCTGTGTCGATGATCCTGAATGTAATGCCTTGGATGTCCACGACGTCTTCGATTGTGTCACGCGTCGTGCCATGGACGTCGGAGACGATGGCGCGGTCGTCCCTGAGCAGTCGGTTGAGTAGCGTCGACTTGCCCACGTTGGTACGCCCTATGATAGCGATGGGGATACCTTGTTTCAGGGCTTGTCCGGTCTCGAAAGAGTGGGCGAGGGTCTTGATGCGCTGTTCGATGTGCTGGGCAAGGCTGAGGAGCTCGTTGCGGTCGGCAAATTCGAGCTCTTCGTGATCAGCGAAGTCGAGCTCGAGTTCCAGGAGCGATGTCAGGCGGAGCAGCTGGTCGCGCAGCTTGGACAGTTCGGACGAGAAATGCCCTTTCAGTTGGCTCATGGCCATCTGCTGTGAAGCACGGTTGTTTGAGGCTATGAGGTCGGCAACAGCTTCGGCCTGACTGAGATCCATCTTGCCGTTAAGGAACGCCCGTTGGGTGAACTCTCCGGGCTGCGCGAGGCGCGCGCCTTGACGGATGAGTAGCTCTATTACCTTATTAAGTATATATCGTGAGCCGTGGCATGAAATCTCGGCGCAGTCTTCGCCGGTGTAGCTGTGCGGGGCAGGGTAGAGGGTGACGATGGCGTCGTCGACGACCTGTCCATCGTCGGCGCAGATTGGCGTGAGTATGGCTGTGCGCGGCGTTGTCGTCGGTGTGATACGTCGGCATACCGAGCAGATGATTCGTAGCGACTCGGGGCCGCTCATTCTGACGATGCCTATGGCACCGCCGCTCGTCGTAGCTATGGCGCAGATGGTTTCCTGCTGATTCACCGGCTTAGATTCTGTCTAAGACAAGTTGTATGAGGCTGTCAATAGAGTTCTTGTATTCGGTGTTCATCTCCGTCGTATAGCGGTTGGCGATGACCATGCAGCAGGTCGTAGCCCGGTGCCCGAGCAGCGATGCCAGTCCGGCCACGGCCGAACTTTCCATCTCGAAGTTGCAGATGTGCAAGCCGTCGTACTCGAAGGCTTCCACTTTCTCGTTCTGGTCAGGATCTTGTATGCGCAGTCGTATCTGGCGTCCTTGTGGTCCGTAGAAACCTCCGCAGGCGATGGTGATGCCACGCGTCATGTCGTCCTGAGCAATCTGGTCGGTCAGGCTCTTGTCGGCTTGTGCCACATAGGGCGATCCCTTCAGCGGCGACCAGTTCATGTGCTGCTTGAAGGCTTCTTCGAGTTCCAGGTCGCAGACGTCGTTGCGGCCATCGTAGTAGTTGAGTAGTCCGTCGAAGCCGATGCTCTTGACCGAGACGACAAATGTGCCCGTAGGTGTGAAGGGCTGGAGGCCGCCACAGGTGCCGATGCGTACGATGGACAGCGTGCGGTGCTCGTCGCGTTCGGTGCGTGTCTGGAAGTCAATATTGGCCAGGGCGTCCAGCTCGTTCATGACGATGTCGATGTTATCACACCCGATGCCTGTGCTGACAGCCGAGATGCGCTTGCCCTGATACCATCCGGTGATGGTGTGGAACTCGCGGCTTTGGATGTCACACTCGAGGCGGTCGAAGTGGGCAGCTATGGTCTGTACGCGACCAGGATCTCCGACGAGGATGATCTTATCGGCGAGGTGTTCGGGGCGTAGGTGGAGATGAAATATGCTTCCGTCCTCATTGATGATGAGTTCTGACGGTGGAAATACTTTCTTCATATCGGGTCGTTTTTGATGTTTCTTGCCCGCAAAGATAGTGCTTTTATTTGATATATGTCTCTTTTTTTGCCGAAAGTTCATAATTATTTGCCTTCTCACGCCGTTTATTCATATTATTTATGTACTTTTGCGGCGTTTTATCAAGATCATATTGGATAACAACCAACACAATAATCATCAAAAATGAATAAGATTGTAGCCAAAGAGCAGTTTTCAGAGAAAGTCTTTAAGTTAGTGGTCGAGGCTCCCCTCATCGCTAAAGCGCGCCGTGCGGGTCACTTCGTCATCGTACGGGTGGGCGAGAAAGGCGAGCGTATGCCGCTGACGATAGCCGATGCCGATGTCCAGGCAGGCACCATCACGCTCGTCGTTCAGAAGGTGGGTGTCAGCTCAACGAAGCTTTGCGACCTGAATGTCGGCGACGAGCTCACGGACCTCGTAGGCCCTCTTGGCAAAGCAACACATATCGAGAAATTCGGCACCGTTGTCTGTGCCGGTGGCGGCGTCGGCGTAGCACCTATGCTGCCTATCATCAAGGCGCTGAAGGCTGCCGGCAACCGCGTCATCAGCGTGCTGGCCGGCCGTTCGAAGGATCTCATCATCCTCGAAGACGAGGTGCGGCAGTCCAGCGACGAGGTCATCATCATGACGGACGATGGCTCGTATGGCCAGAAAGGTGTTGTCACCGTAGGCATCGAGCAGGTGATCCAGCGCGAGCAGGTCGACAAGGTCTTCGCTATCGGGCCGGCCATCATGATGAAGTTCTGCTGCCTGCTGACCAAGAAATATGATATCCCCACGGATGTGTCGTTGAACACGATCATGGTCGACGGCACAGGTATGTGCGGTGCCTGCCGTATCACGGTCGGCGGCAAGACACGCTTCGTCTGTGTCGACGGTCCCGAGTTCGATGGCCATCAGGTCGACTTCGACGAGATGCTCTCTCGCATGACGGCTTTCAAGGCGGAAGAGGTGGAGGCGATGAATAAGACCGCAGCGGCCCCGGCCCCCCATTCGTCCCCCGAGGGGGACACGGCACCCAGGTTCTCAGCCAGCAAAACAACAGAAGCCCCCTCGGGGGCAGTAGGGGGGGCCACCGAGGGTGGGTCTTTGACCGACCGCAACGCCCCTTGGCGTGAGGAGTTGCGTAAGAGCATGAAAGCCAAGGATCGCACGGCCATCCCCCGTGTCGTCATGCCCGAGCTCGATCCCGTCTACCGTGCCACGACGCGTACGGAGGAGGTCAATCAAGGCCTGACGGCCGAACAGGCCCTCGTCGAAGCCAAGCGTTGTCTCGACTGTGCCAAACCCACCTGCATGGAGGGCTGTCCGGTGAACATCCAGATACCCTCATTCATCAAGAATATCGAACGAGGCAATTTCCTCGGCGCCGCGCAGGTGCTGAAACAGACGTCGGCTCTTCCCGCTGTGTGCGGCCGTGTCTGTCCACAGGAGAAGCAATGCGAGAGCCGTTGCATCCACTTGAAGATGAACGAGCCAGCCGTTGCCATCGGCTATCTCGAGCGCTTTGCTGCCGACTATGAGCGTGAGAGCGGACAGACAGCCCTCCCCGAGTGTGCTCCCTCCAATGGCAAGAAGATCGCCGTGGTCGGTTCGGGTCCCTCTGGCCTGAGCTTCGCCGGCGACATGGTCAAGCTGGGTTATGATGTCACGGTCTTCGAGGCGCTGCACGAGATCGGCGGCGTGCTGAAGTACGGCATCCCAGAGTTCC
>CAMOSA010000169.1 GCA_946624335.1 uncultured Prevotellaceae bacterium | reverse complement strand
GCCAGTTGATCAGGCGCTCGAGCTCGGGCGAAGGCACCTCGCGCCTCCAGTCGCCGTTGCGGTTCCAGAAGGCGTGCACGGCGTTGATGTCGCCGAAGACGCCCTGATGCACCATCTCCATGACCTTGATGTAGCGCGGGTCGAAGAGCCGCTGCTGTCCTGTGAAGAAGATGCGTCCGGTGTCACGGTGCTTGCGGTACAGGGCGAGTGTCTCTTCCATCGTATAGGCTATGGCCTTCTCGCAGTAGACGTGCTTGCCGGCATCGAAGGCGTCGGACGCGATCTGATAGTGCGTGTTGAGCGGCGTGGCGATGATGACGCCGTCGATGCTCTTGTCTTCCAGCATGCGCCGGTAGTCGGTGTAGGTCTTGGCTGTCGGAACGATTTTCAAGGCCTCGTCGAGCGATGGCTGGTAGATGTCGGCCAGCGCTACGATCTCGCACTTCGGGTTGGTGGCCAGGAAACTCAGCAGGAAACGTCCTCGCGATCCGGGCCCGATCATCGCCAGGCGGCAACGCTCGTGTGCGCTGTCGTCGACATTGGCGAAGGTGCGCAGCCATGGGCTGGTGGCGGCGAGTGTCGTGGCGCCCATGAGGCCGATGCTCTTTAGGAAGTGTCGTCTGTCCATAGTACCGTATGGGTTATGATCTATTATAATAAGAAAGACGGTGCAAATGTACTCGTTTTCGCATCGCCGGAGGTATAATTTTGTGCCAAAAGAGACAACTCCTGTGTCAAAGTGGTGTCACAGGCCCCCTCGTTCAGCTGATATTGCTCCAGTCGAACTCGTTCTGGTTGAGCTCTCGCAGGTGAGCCCACATCGGTGCATACTCGGGCTTCGACTGTGCCGGGTCTTCGTCGAGGATGCGGTTGGCGGTGTCTCGTGCGAGTTGCACCAGCTGTCCGTCTCGTGCGATATTGGCGATGTGCAAGTTGAAGGCCATGCCGCTCTGCTGTGTCCCCTCGAGGTCGCCCGGCCCTCGGAATCGGAGGTCGGCCTCGGCGATCTCGAAGCCGTCGGTGGTGTCGCACATGATGTCTATGCGCTGGCGTGTCTCCTGCGAGAGGTTGTACTTGGTCACGAGGATGCAGTAGCTCTGATCGGCCCCTCGTCCGACGCGTCCCCGCAGCTGGTGCAGTTGCGCCAGGCCGAAGCGTTCGGCGTTCATGATGACCATGACGGAAGCGTTGGGGACGTTGACGCCGACCTCGATGACGGTCGTGGCGACGAGGATCTGTGTCTCGCCGCTGACGAAGCGTTCCATCTCGGCATCCTTCTCGGCGCTGCGCATCTTGCCGTGCACCTTAGAGATGCGCAGGTCGGGGAAGACGCGGCACAGCTCCTCGTATCCGTTCTCGAGATCCTGGAGGTCCATCTTCTCGCTCTCCTGTATGAGGGGGTAGACGACGTAGACCTGGCGTCCCTTGCCTATCTCAGTGCGTATGCCCCGATAGAGGCTCTCGGTGCGCTCCTGCCAGAAGTGGCGCGTCTCGATGGGCTTGCGTCCCGGCGGCAGCTCGTCGATGACGCTGACGTCGAGGTCGCCGTAGAGCGTCATGGCCAGCGTGCGTGGTATGGGTGTTGCCGTCATGACGAGCACGTGGGGAGGTGTCTCGAAGAGCGGACGACTGGCTGCGGGGTGGCCGTCGGATGCCGCGCTCTTCTTCCACAACCGTGCACGCTGAGCCACGCCGAAGCGGTGCTGCTCGTCGATGACGACGAGCCCGAGGCGATGAAATTCCACGGTGTCCTCCAGCACGGCGTGTGTGCCGATGAGGATGTTGACCTCTCCCGTGCGCGTACCTTGTAATATAGGGTCTCGCCGGCGTTTGCCCTTGACGGCTCCCGTGAGCAGTTCGACACGCACAGGCATA
This sequence comes from uncultured Prevotellaceae bacterium, assembly GCA_946624335.1. Lineage (GTDB taxonomy): Bacteria > Bacteroidota > Bacteroidia > Bacteroidales > Bacteroidaceae > Physcousia. The sequence continues at coordinate 2,196 of CAMOSA010000169.1, read as the reverse complement.
TCCTTGAGGAAGGCTCGGAACGTGTCGAGGTGTTGCTCGGCCAAGATCTCCGTCGGTGCCATGAGACAAGCCTGATAGCCGTTGTCGATCGCGATGAGCATGGTCATCAGGGCCACGAGCGTCTTGCCCGACCCGACGTCGCCTTGCAGCAGACGGTTCATCTGCTTGCCGCTGCCCATGTCATGGCGCATCTCGCGAATGACACGTTTCTGTGCTTCTGTCAGGCTGAAGGGCAGGTAGCGGTGGTAGAACGTGTTGAAGTAGTCGCCGACGTGGTGGAAGACGTAACCTGAGACCTGCTGCTGGCGTTGTCGGGCAAAACGGAGGATGCCGAGCTGGATGAAGAACAGCTCCTCGAACTTCTGGCGGTAGGTGGCACGTCGCAGGGCTTCCGCCTTGTCGGGATAGTGTAGGTCATGCAGCGATTGTGCGAGGGGTATGAGGGTGAGCTGCCGTCGAAGCGTCTCGGGCAGATAGTCGTCGCACAGGGCGGCGGGCTGTGCCGTGCCTGCGGCGTTCGCTGTACTGGCCGCAAATCCGCCCGGCCACAGCTTCTCGAAGAGCGTGCGTGTGAAGCGTTCCATGCTGCGGCTGTTGAGGCCGCTTTTCTTCATGCGCTCGGTGGTGTTGTAATAGGGTTGCAGGCCCATCGTGCCCAGCTGCAGCGAGTCGGCTGGGTCGATGTCGGGGTGTGCGATGTTGAGCCGACCTCCGAAGACGTTAGGGCGCCCGAAGACGATATACGCTTTGCCGGCGACGTAGCTCTTCTGGATCCATTTGAAGGTCGTGGCGTGGAACCAGATGAGGTCGATGATGTCGTGCCCGTCGGTAAAGTGTGCAATGAGACGGCGCTTGCGCCCGCGTCCTTCCTCCTCGTAGCTGAGGATCTCGCCACGGATCTGCACGAAGGGCATATCCGTCGTCAGCTCGTGGATGTAGTAGAGGCGCGTGCGGTCGATGTGCTTGTAGGGGAAGTAGTACAGCAGGTCGCGGAACGTCGTGATGCGAAGTTCCGTCTCGAGGACTTTTGCGCGCTGCGGACCTACCCCGGGGAGGTAGGTGATGGGAGTGTCGAGAAGTGGGCTCACCGTGGTCATGATGTGGTTTTCGCCTGCGAAGTTACGCAAAACTGCGGCTTCGGCCAAATATTCGCTTATCTTTTTTTGTCTCGACGATTGTCCGTTTTGCTGCCAATATGTCGCCAAAGCAGACATTTTGTCCTCGATATGAGTCGTTTATGTCTCGCTTGGCACTTTGGCACGCCTGTTGCATAATGAGTGGTGAACGTAGCGAGCGACAAGCTCGGGGCGTTCAGGAAAAAAGCAATGTCTAACCATTAAACAATAGGAGGTTAAAACTATGTTACCAGTAATGTTTAAGAACAGTTGGTTCCCCACAGTATTCGATGATTTCTTCAGCTCAGACTTCGTTCCCTCGGCACCCCGCACGGCACCCGCAGTGAACGTCAAGGAAGACGAGAAGGCCTACACCATGGAGGTGGCAGCGCCCGGCTTGAAGAAGGAGTTCTGCCGCATCAGCATCAACGACGATGGTAACCTCAACCTCGCCATCGAGAACAAGTTCGAGCACAAGGAAGAGGACAAGAAGGAGCACTATCTCCGCCGCGAGTTCTCTTACACCAACTATCAGCAGGCTTACTCACTGCCTGAGGATGTCGACAAGAACGGCATCACCGCTAAGGTCGAGGACGGCGTGCTCACCGTCGTACTGCCGAAGCTGAAGAAAGAAGAGGTCAAGGTGTCGCGCCACATCGATATTGCCTGACGCCAAGGCATTTCCCAAAGCCCATGAGGGCAACGGCGTTGACAGCCGACCATACGAAGGAACTTCCACCCGCGTGGAAGTTCCTTTCTTTTTGTCTATCCGCAATCGACGATGGCAGATAATCATTCCTTTTTTGTGCCGTTAGTCACTTTTTTTAGCGTTCTTGCTAAATAAATCCTGATTGTGTGCCTCTCTTCTGCTTTTTTTCGTATCTTTGTGGCGCAATAACTTACAAAACACCTTCCAATGATACTACGCAACGCCACTCTCGGCACGGCCGTGCCCCGCCTGATCCTCGTCCTCGTGCTCCTCATGGGCAACTATCCCCTCCATGCTGCCAAGCAGAAGCAACCCCAACCGTTGCGTGTGGCCTGCGTGGGCAACAGCGTCACCTACGGCTACGGCCTGCGC
>CAMOSA010000168.1 GCA_946624335.1 uncultured Prevotellaceae bacterium | reverse complement strand
AATGGACAATTGACAATGGACAATTGATAATGGGCAATATATGAGGGGCTATGGTAAATAGTAAATGGTAAATAGTAAATGAAAGATGGTAAATGAAAGATAGTAAATAGATAGATGGTAAATAGTAAGTTTTTATTCTCTTCTTTCCTGTTTCTCCTTGCCTCCCTGCCCCTTTCGGCGCAGGTCGACAAGGCTATCGATAAGCTCAAGGAGAAAGCCGATAAGGTGATAGACCGCGGCAGTAACCTCTTCGACCGTGGCAAAGGCTATGTCGAGGACAAGGCCGACAAGATCATCGACCGATATGGCTTGGATACCATTGATGTCAAGCAGGTGGACAGTGTGTTGGCCGAGCGCTACCGCAAGGCGGGCAGCTATGATGAGGACTATCTGGAACGCCCGATGCAGCGCTTCACCCTCAAGGTGCGTTCGGCCCTCTCCGGCAGTGGCATCACCACCAACGGCACTTGGAACGACACGCACTTCCGCAGCAATCTTTCCAGCGATATGCGCTTCACGACGAATGTCGGCATCAGCTACCGTGGCTTCGGCCTGAGCCTTTCGGCCAACCCCTTCAAGTGGACAGGTAATAGGAAGAATACCGAACTGCGTCTGGAGGTCTATAATAATAAGTATGGCTTCGATCTCGCCTTCCAGAACGCAAAGACCCACAGCGGGCGTTTGGAGATGGACAACCGCCACGCCGATATCTCCAGTTCACTCGTCACCTCAAAGATGTTCATGGCCAATGTCTACTATGCCTTCAACAACCGCCGCTTCTCCTACCCGGCGGCCTTCACGCAGAGCTATCGTCAGTTGCGCAGTCAGGGCAGCTGGCTCGTCGGGGCCTCCTTCCTGGCCGGTAATGTGAAGACGCGCACCGATGACCGACTGGCTAACCCCTCACTGAAGATGAACGTGGGCTACGTAGCCCTCGGTGGCGGTTATGCCTACAACTGGGTCATCAACGAGCACTGGATGCTGCACGGCTCGGCGCTGCCCACGCTCGTCGTGGCATCGTTCAACAGCCTGAAGGTCAATGACGAGCACCATAAGCTGCGCTTCGGCTTTCCGCAGTTTATCTTCACCGAGCGTCTGTCCGTGGTCTACGAGATCAATGAGGACCATTTCCTCAACCTCGCCTTCATCGCCCACAACACGCTGACAGGCGCCCAGCAGGACTTGCGCATGAACTACCGTAAGTGGCGCCTGACGCTCTCCTACGGTTTCCGTTTCTGACCGTGATATCCATCAAAGACGACAGGCAGACTGCAATGCAGGTCTGCCTGTCGTCTTTGATGATATAGACCGTTGACGGCTCAGAACATATTCACCGTGATGGTCACGTTCTTCTTCTCTTTCTTGTCGTTCACGGCGGTGCCGAAGAGCTTCAGCTGCGATGTGCCCTCGGAGTTGATCTTTACCGATGCGGTGCCGTCGACGAAGGAGTAGCCCATGTCGGCGAAATCCCAGGTGTAGGACAGGGCGCCCTCTGAGGCGTTGACCCAGCGCCATGTTGCCTTGTCGATATTGCCGTTGGCATACATCAAGGCGAAGGTGCCGTTCTTGGAGAACTCGATGCTCTCTATCTTATGGTTCTCAGGCAGCACGTCGGTCAGCTTGGCGTGCGACTTGATGTATTCAAAGAGTGAGTTGACGTTGCAGCCTTCTTCCTGATAGAAACCGCTTTCGCCCTGTATCTGAACACGCGTGGACTGTATCTTCCAGTTGCGGCAGAGGGCTTTCGTGGCCTCGCTCGTGGCATCGGCTGGCGGTGTCGGCACTGTGACGCTGACTGAAACCGAGGCGCCTGAAGCGTCCTGAAGGGTGATGCTGACGGTGGCACTGGAGTTGCCGGTCATGGTGATCGTGATCGTGCCGAAGCCGTTGAGGACGTAGTTGCCCTGGGCATCCTTAGTGTAGAAACCGAAGACGTAGGCGTATTCGGCTGTGGTGGCACGGGTGACATCGTCCTCGGCCTTCTTCTCGAGCTTCACGAAGTAGTGGCCGGACTCCGTGAGCTCCAGCTCGCGGATGACGTAGCCGTCCTTGCTGTCGTGACGCTTGTAGTCGATCGTCTCTTTGACGAAGCTGAGGCGGATGGCATCATCGTTGAAGGGTTGGGTGGGAACGTTGACTGGTGTCACGTCGGCGTCATCGTCGCCACCGCAGGCGGTGAAGCTGACTGCGGCAAAGGCCAGCAGAGCCAGCAGGAGGAGATTCTTTTTCATACGTAACTGAACAATATTAATTGAAATGATTCCTTTTTCGATGGATTAGACTCATCATACGGATTATTGTCCATCTGAGGCATGGCACAGGGGAATTCGTATAATTCGTTTAATTCGTTGTTATATATAAACTATTCTTGTGCATCAACCTGTATGTGTATGTTTGACTTGTTCCGATGGGCCATTGCTCATGTCGGGCAGGGCGTTGTGCAGGGATGATCAGAAGATGCGGAAGCCTACGCGTACGTTGAGCACGGGGCCGACCTTGAACTTCTCGGCGATATCCAGTCCGTCTGTGATGCCACGGTCCGTCTCGTTGTCATCAAGCTCGATGAGGGCTTCGTCGTACAGGTCACGACTCACGTGGATCCATTCGGCACCTTGGCCGGGCTTGTCGGCATCCCGGGCCCAGAGGTAGCCTTTGGGTTTGCCCCAGCACATCACGCCGAGGTCGAAGCCTACGTTAACACGGCTCTTGGGAACCGCATAACCGTAGCCGATGCCGACATAGGGCTTGAAAGTGTTGACGCGAGCCTCTATCTTGATGTTCTCGTTCTCGTCGGGGAAGAGCGCCTTGGCCTCGTCCGTATTACCGAGCAGGAAGCCCTCGCCTTGCAACTTGACGGGCGACGTGTTCTTGGCCCTGATGAGGGCACTCGTGCCGACGTAGAAACCGGCGGTGATGCGGAACGGCACCTTGCGGAAGGGATAGACGTCGAAGAGCACCTTACCGTTGACCCATCCGGCGGAGACCTCTGCCGTCAGCGTGTTCTCCGGTCGCTTGCCCGTGACGGGGTCGCGCTTGCCGTACTCGTAGTCGAACCCTTCCTCGAGGCTTGTGATGGAAGGCGTGATCTTCGGCACAAACGACACGCCGGCACGCATCTGGACATAATTGCCGATGGGCGCTGCCACATCGACGCCGATACCGTCAATGACGCCGAGGGAGATGCCGGCACCGAGATGGTCGAAGTAGCCGAAGTCTTCGATCTGTTGAGCATTAAGGTGTGGAGCGGCCATCAGGGCCGCCGCCGTGAGTAGTGCATAGAGCTTTTTCATATTAGATACGATATAATTACTACTTAGGTGTTGCAAAGGTAGTCTAATTAACTGAAACACCAAAGAAAATAGGACAAAAAAAGCACAGAACTTTTGATTCTGTGCTTTATGGGTGTAATTAAGCCAACAATTACTTGCGGGTACGAGCGTAACGGCTCATGAACTTGTCGACGCGACCGGCGGTGTCGACGAGCTTGCTCTTGCCCGTGTAGAAGGGGTGCGAGCTGGAGGAGATCTCGAGCTTCACGACGGGATAAGTCTCGCCTTCGAATTCCACAGTGTCAGTGGTCTTGGCAGTGGAGCGGCTCAGGAACATATCGCCGTTGCTCATGTCCTTGAACACTACAGGGCGATAATTGTCGGGATGAATACCTTGTTTCATTGTTTTTGTTGAGTAGTTGTGCCGGGCTTGTGTACCGGCGGTGAGTATTATGCCGGGCTTGTGTACCGGCGTTCTTTTCATAAAATGCGGCGCAAAAGTACTGCTTTTTCTCGAACTGACCAAATAATTGGGCCATTTTATTCATTCTGCCCCCCTCTTTTAACCTCAGCCCCCCTCTGCTCAAGCACAGACGCCCTCTCTTGTCCGTCCTCGGCGTAGGAGTTACGCCTCGGTCGCTCAGGGACGATTGACATTCATTCAATCGTCTGTTCCTTCGCTACCCCCTAAAGGGGGAGAATGGAAAGTTTTGCTTATCGTCCTCTTTACTTAACAGGCAGCTGAGAGGGGTTCTGTGCTTTATCTTTTCTTGACAGGTGACCGTCCTCCCCCTTTAGGGGGTAGCGAGGGTACAGACGATTG
>CAMOSA010000167.1 GCA_946624335.1 uncultured Prevotellaceae bacterium | reverse complement strand
TCGGATGAACGGTGACACCTGTCTGGCCAATCTGACGGTCGTGGTCGCAGAAGCCGGCATCCACGGCAGCACGTGAGCCGCCGACTTCGCCGTGCAGCACCTTAGCCAGCTCAAAGAGCATATCGAAGCCTTCCTTCGAACCCATGCCGTAACCGCCGGCGACGACGATGGACGAGCCCTTGAGGTTGTGCTTGGCAGCCTCGACGTGGTGGTCGAGGACCTTCACGACGTAAGCCTCGGGCGAAACATACTTCGAGACCTCGGGGTAGACGACTTCCTTGCGGCAAGCGCCTTCGTACACGGCTTTCTGCATCACGCCGGAACGCACGGTAGCCATCTGCGGACGATGCTCGGGGTTGACGATGGTGGCAACGATATTACCGCCAAAGGCCGGACGAATCTGATAGAGCAGATTGTCGTACACCTTATTATTCTTCTTGTCCTCGTACTCGCCGATCTCCAGTTCTGTGCAGTCGGCGGTGAGGCCGCTGGTGAGGGACGACGAGACGCGGGGACCGAGGTCGCGGCCGATGACGGTGGCGCCCATGAGGCATATCTGCGGCTGTTCCTCCTTGAAGAGATTGACCAGGATGTCGGTATGGGGGGCCGAGGTGTAGGGGAAGAGGCCTTCGCCGTCGAAGACGAAGAGCTTGTCGACGCCATAAGGCAGGATCTGGTCTTCCACCTTGCCCTTGATGCCTGTACCGGCAACGACGGCATGGAGTTCAACGCCCAGCGTATTGGCGAGCTTGCGACCTTTGGTCAGCAACTCTTGAGATACTTCCTGTACGTGGGTCTCTTCTATCTCGCAATAGACAAAGACAGACCCACCCCCGTGCCCCTCCCTTGTATGGAGGGGAGTATTTACTTTTGCGGATTGATTATCTTGCATAGTTGTACTCATTAATTAATAATTCTTGAAAGGTGACCACTCCCTCCCTACAAGGGAGGGTGAGGGGTGGGTCTTCTATCCGATGATCTTCTCTTCAAGTAATTCTTTGATCATTCCCTCAACATCAGCATCAGAAGCCGTCAAAGTCTTCGACTCCTTCGCCTGGAACACGATGTTCTTGACGGCCTTCACCTTCGTAGGCGAGCCTGCCAGACCGCACTGGGCAGGGTCGCCGTCCACGTCAGCTACGCTCCACTGGTTCAGCGTGAGGTAAGGGCGCTCCTCGTAGAGGTAGTCGTAGGGCGTGCCATCAGCGGGTCGCTCCATGGGACAGGTGGCGCGCTTATACTTCATCACCAGCTTGGCGTTCTGCGGGCGACAGGGTGCTGCGCTACCATTGACAGTAATGACAACAGGCAACGGGGCCTCAACGGTCTCGACACCGCCGTCGATGAGACGCTTGACGGTAGCCACGCCATCCTTGACACTCACCTCTTCGGCATAAGTCACTTGGTTCAGGCCCAGCTTCTGAGCCACCTGAGGACCCACCTGTGCGGTGTCGCCGTCGATAGCCTGACGACCGCCGATGACGATGTCGACGTCGCCAATCTTCTTGATAGCAGTAGCGAGCGCATAAGAGGTGGCCAGCGTGTCGGCACCGGCAAAGAGACGGTCGGTCAGCAACCAGCCCGTGTCAGCGCCACGATAGAGGCCTTGACGGATGATCTCACCGGCACGCGGAGGGCCCATCGTGAGGATGCCCACCGTGGAGCCGGGGTTCTGCTCCTTCAGGCGCAAGGCCTGTTCCAGCGCATTCAAGTCTTCGGGGTTAAAGATAGCAGGCAGGGCGGCACGGTTGACGGTGCCTTCGGCAGTCATGGCGTCCTTACCCACGTTGCGAGTGTCTGGCACTTGTTTGGCCAACACAACGATTTTCAATGCCATATATATAAGAATGTTTAAGTTTGACTCTTAAAAAACGCCGCAAAGGTACGCTTTTTATTCGTAACCACAAAAAAACAGCGGTTAATAATGCTAAATGAACCTTTTATCTCACCTGAGAAAGCCTTTGGCGCGACCATCCGCTCCGAAGTGATGGCAAAGAGGGCGAAGTGAAACGACAAGAAAAAGATATTTTCCTTGGTCATTCAACAAGAATAGTGTATCTTTGCGCCAAAAAATAACAGCAGCACCATCATTCAAGAATAAACAAGGTAAACGATGAAACGAGAGATAACCACACTGGCCATCGCCGTTCTGGCCCTCAGCGGCGCTTACGCACAACAGCCTGACTACAAGCCCATGGACGACGTCAACAAGGTGGTCGACCTGACCCTCGACAGCCTCGAGAAGGTGAAGACGGCACGCCCCGTGGCGGGCAGCAGCCGACGGGGCTCGAATCCCGTGCTCTTCCTCGTCGGCAACTCGACGATGCGCACCGGCACCAAGGGCAACGGCGACAACGGGCAGTGGGGATGGGGCTTCTATGAGCCCAAATACTTCGACGAGACAAAGATCACGGTGGAGAACCAAGCCCTCGGCGGCACCAGCTCACGTACCTTCTATCGACAGCTGTGGCCCGACGTGAAGAAAGGCATACGACCCGGCGACTACGTCATCATCGAACTCGGGCACAACGACAACGGCCCCTTCGACAGCGGACGATGCCGGGCCACGATCAAGGGGACGTCGGCCACCGACTCCCTGGTGGTGACGCTCAAGGAAGGCCCCAACAAAGGTAAGACGGAGACGGTATACAGCTACGGCGAATATATGCGCAGGTTCATCCGTGAGACACGAGCCCTGGGAGCACATCCGATACTGATGAGCCTGACGCCGAGGAAGAGACAGGCAGAGGCCGCGGGAGGCGCCTGGCAGCCCGTCCGCGTGGCCGACAACTTCGGCGGCTGGGCACGCGAGATAGCCCGGGAGATGGACGTGCCCTTCGTCGACCTCAACGCAATCTCTGCCGACAAGTACGACAAGATGAGTTCGTGGAAGCTCAATTACCACTTCTACCTCGACAATATCCACACCTCGAAGTTCGGCGCCGAGCACAATGCACGCTGTGCCGCCGAGGGACTGATGGCCTGCGACCATCCCGAGCTGGCACCGCTCAAAGCCATGATGACCAATCTCTCCTTGCCTACTACTGGCGTGAAGCGCGAGAAGGGCAAGCCCGTCGTCTTCATCACCGGCGACTCCACCGTCAAGAATACCGACCGCGACAGCACCGGGATGTGGGGCTGGGGCTCGCAGGCCTGGCGCATCTTCGACGAGGAGAAGATCACCTATATCAACTGCGCACAGGCCGGACGCTCCTGCCGCACCTTCATCCGCGAAGGCCGATGGGAGAAGGTCTACAACGACCTGCACGAAGGCGACTTCGTGCTCATTCAGTTCGGGCACAACGACATCGGCGAGCTGCACCGCGGCAAACATCGTGGCGAGATACCTGGCACACGCGACACAAGCTGTGTCAGCCGCGTCGTGCTCAAGGACGAGGCCTACAACGAAGTCGTCTACAGCTTCGGCTGGTACCTGAAGAAGATGATCGATGACTGCCGCGAGAAGGGCGCCACGCCCATCCTCGTCAGCCTGACGCCCCGCAACGAATGGGCCGGCGGCCGCATAGAACGTCGCAACGACACGTACGGACGGTGGTACCGCGAAGTGGCCGAAGAGACCGGCTGCGAGCTCGTCGACCTCCACAACATCACGGCCGACGCCCTCGACGGCATCGGACAGGAGGCGACCAAAGACTACTACCGCGGCGACCACACCCACACCTCGCTCCGTGGCGCACGCCTCAACGCCATCGACATCGCCATAGGACTGCGCCGCAACGGAGGCCCGCTGGCGAAGTACCTGCAGCGGTAATAGCGAGACATGACGTTCATCATGGCACACAATCTTCAACATTTTTAGTCATTATTGTGCTACGTCGCATAAAATCATTATCCTTGCGTCGAAAAACGGTCATTCTCAACGAGCACCTGCGCACCCCATACACTTATGTAGAATAATCGAATAGTTCTTGACACTAACTGCCTCTTGGCTTGTCTGTCCTCCAAGAGCGAGTATTTCCGTGTCTGGATTTCCAAGCCGGCCGATTCGTATTAATCTCAAAAAAAAGTTGCATTTTCTCGTTTACCTTCACTTTTCGCTACAAGCGCTTTATCTTAAACTTGTTAGATGAGGTGAAGGTAATGATTTTACCTTCACTTTCCTTCACTTTTT
>CAMOSA010000166.1 GCA_946624335.1 uncultured Prevotellaceae bacterium | reverse complement strand
GCCAAGGCCATCTACGGCTCCAAGGCCAGCAACGGCGTCATCGTCGTCGAGACCATCCTGCCCGAGGCCGGCCGCTTGCGCATCACCTACACCGGCGACCTCAACGTTGAAGTGCCGGACCTGAACTCCTACGATCTCTGCAATGCGGCAGAGAAACTGCAGGTGGAGCTCAATGCGGGCCGCTATACGGCCACCTCGCCTTACTATCAGGCGCTGCTCGACGAGCAATACAACCGGACGGCCATCGACGTCGCCCGCGGCGTCGACACCTATTGGCTCTCGCAGCCTTTGCGCTCCGGCGTGGGCAACAAGCATACCGCCTACTTCGAGGGCGGCACGGACGAGATGCGCTACTCGGCCAGTCTGATGTACAACAACGTGGCGGGCGTGATGAAGAAGAGCGACCGCACGACACTCTCGGGCAACATCAACCTCAGCTACCGATATAAGCAGTGGATGTTTCGCAACTCGCTCAGCGTGAACGGCAACCGGGCTGACGATAGCCCCTACGGCACGTTCTCCGATTACGTCGCCGTGAACCCCTATTTCACACCCACCGACGAGAACGGCAATATGCAGAAGGTGCTCGGCACCTTCACCTCGCCGGGCTACAGCGGCAGCACGCTGACCTACTATAATCCCTTGTACAATGCCTCCATCGGCACGAAGAACTTCTCGAAGTACACTGAGGTGGTCGAGAATTTCTACCTGGAATACCGGCCCGTCGAGGACCTCCGCTTCACGGCGCGCTTAGGCTACACCCACCAGAACAATAAGCGCGAGGACTTCTATCCCGGCGACCACACGCGCTTCAACGACTGGACGGGCGACCGCTATTTCCAGCGTGGCAGCTATGCCATCAGCAACGGCGAGACGAGCAACCTCTCCGTCGACATCACCGGCAACTACTCCCACACCTGGGACAAGCATCTCCTGTTGGCCAATGCCGCCTATTCGCTGCAGACCTCCGACGGCTCCACCGAGGGCATGACAGCCTGGGGCTTCCTCAACAACCATGTTGACTATATCACTTTCGCCAAGCAGTATGCCGAGGGCGGCAAGCCTTCGGGCAGCGAGACCACCACGCGTTCGCTGGGCTTCACGGGCGCTGCCAACTACAGCTACGATGAGCGCTACCTCTTCGATGCCAGCCTGCGCTTCAATGGCTCCTCGGTCTTCGGCAGCGACAACCGATGGGGTACGTTCTGGAGTGCCGGTCTGGGTTGGAACCTGCATAAGGAACATTTCATGGACGACGCGAAGTGGTTGACGCTGTGCAAGTTCCGTGTGACTTACGGCCTGACGGGCAATCAGAACTTCTCCCCTTATCAGGCCAAGGCCACCTATAAGTTCTACGACAACATCATCTACGACAACATCTCGGGCGCTTATCTGATGGGTATGCCCAACCCCAACCTGAAGTGGCAGCAGACGGGCGACTTCACCGTGGGCCTCGACCTCGGGCTGTGGAAGCGGCTGAATGTGCGCTTCGACTACTACGACAGCCGCACCCGCGATGCCCTCATCGCTATGACGATCCCGACGTCGACGGGCTTCACCTCGTACATGGAGAACCTGGGCAATGTCCGCAACCGCGGTGTCGAGGCGACAGCCAACTGGCGCTTCTATCAGAGCGGACAGTCGTACATGAGCTTGACGGGAAGCATCGCACACAATGTCAACAAGGTCACCAAGATCAGCGATGCCCTCAGCAGCTTCAACCGCGAGCAGGACGCTTCATCCACGACGTCGCCCATCATACGCTACGAGGAAGGCCAGTCGATGACGGCCATCTGGGCCGTACAGTCCTTAGGCATCGATCCCGCCACCGGGCGTGAGCTGTTCCAGAAGAAGGACGGCACGACGACCTTCGCCTACACCACCGACGACTATATCATCGCCGGCGACGCCAACCCCAAGGTGCATGGCACGTTCGGCCTCAACGGCGAGTATAAGGGCATAGGCCTGAGCCTGCTCATGAGCTATCAGATGGGCGGCGACTACTACAACCAGACGCTCGTCGACCGCGTCGAGAACGTCAACGTGGCCAACAATGTTGACCGTCGTGTCTTCAGCGACACCTGGAACAACGTCGGCGACGTGGCGCTCTACAAGCACATCTCGGCCACGCCCACCACGACGTATGCCTCCACGCGCTTCGTCCAGCGCAACAATATGCTCGACCTGACGAGCCTCTCGGCCTACTACGACTTCAAGCACTGCTCGTGGCTCCATCGTGCCAAGTTGGAGCGCCTGCGTGTCACGGCCTACATGAACGACGTCTTCCACCTCTCATCCATCAAGGCCGAGCGTGGCCTGAGCTATCCCTATGCCCGCACCTTCTCGCTGTCGCTGACGGCGACGTTCTGAGAAGGGAACAGTGAAATATGAAGGTTTCATTAGGAGTTAAGAAGATTATGAATCATAAACAATACATTATAGTAAACTGGTGCAAGAGCCAAGTGAAGAGTAATTTATATTTTTCACTTTTCACTCTTTCACTTTTCACTCTCGCCAGCATGACGAGCTGCAACGACTGGTTGGACGTGCAGCCGCGTTCACAGGTCGAGGACACGGAGCTGTTTGACAGCGAGAGCGGTTACAAGGAGGCGCTGGCTGGCGTCTACTCCTCAATGGTGTCCGGCAGCACGTATGCCAAGGAGATGACCTTCGGCTTCATGGGCGTCCTCGGCCGCGAATGGGATTACTTCAGTCAGGGGCAGTACGAGGATGCATCCGCCTACGACTATGACGCCAGCCTGCCCACCAGCTACCTGCGTGCTATCTGGTCCACGAACTACAGCGGCATCGCTAATGTCAATAACCTGCTGGCTCACATCGATGAGCGTCCTTCACTCTTCTCGCGTGACAACTATGGCGTCATCAAGGGTGAGGCCCTTGCCTTGCGTGCCTTCCTCCATTTCGACCTCCTGCGCTGCTTCGGCGTGAGCTATGCCGTGAACCCCGACCAGCCTTCCATCCCTTACAGCACGGCCCTCAGCTACCGTGTCTTTCCCCAGCTGTCGGTGCGTGAGGTCGCTGAGGCCGTCCTCGCCGATCTGGCTGCTGCCGAGTCGTTGTTGAAGACGTCCGACCCCATCGTGACGGGCCGTGACATCACCGAGTCGGTCGACAACGGCTACCTCCTCAATCGTCAGATGCATCTCAACTACTACGCCGTCAAGGGTCTGCAGGCCCGTGTCTACATGTGGACCGGCCAGTATGCCGAGGCGCTGGCCGCCGCCGACGAGGTCATCAGCTCCGACCTCTTCCCTTGGGCTACGCTCGCCAACCTGCAGTCGGGCACCGACCGCTGCCTGGCCACCGAGCATCTCTTTGCCCTTAACAACCTGACGCTGACCGCCGACGTCGCTGACATCTACTTCACCGATGGCACGACGAACAGCTTTGCCGTGACGCGTGACCGCCTGCTCGAGTATTTCGACCGTGCCACACGCGACTATCGCTATACGTTCCTCTTCAAGAACGGCAGCGGCGCCAATGCCTCGAACCGCTATCTGCGCAAGTACGACGAGTCGGGCAGCAGTGCTGCTTACTATCGCTACAAGATGCCGCTGCTGCGTGTGGCCGAGATGTTCCTCATCCGCAGCGAGGTGCAGTACCGCCAGGGCGACACCGAGGCTGCGCTGGCGACGCTCAACACGCTGCGTCAGGCCCGCAACCTGACGGCGCTGACGTCCGTGCCGGCCGACTTCTACCTCGAGCTCATCCGTGAGTATCGTCGTGAGTTCCTTGGCGAGGGCCAGCTCTTCTTCCTCTTCAAGCGTCTCAACCGCGAGACCGTGCTCAACTACCCTGAGGTGAATATGGTGGCCGAGAAGCTTTACACCTTCCCGCTGCCCATCACCGAGACAGAGGCCGCACAGCGCGAGGCGAATAAGTAATAGACCCACAGGGCTGAAGAACAGACCCACCACCATGCTAATGGCGTGAAGGAATAGACCCACCACCATGCCAAAAGCCTTAGAGGACAGACCCCCCCCCCCTGCCCCTCCCTGTGAGGGAGGGGAGTAGTTACCGGACTAGAATAGGATATAAACAAGCAATATATTAAGCAGCTATTTACTAATGAATACATTAAGGTACAATATGCAAAAGTATCTACTCCCCTCCCTCACAGGGAGGGGCTGGGGGGTGGGTCTGTCCTCTAAGGCTTTTGGCA
>CAMOSA010000165.1 GCA_946624335.1 uncultured Prevotellaceae bacterium | reverse complement strand
TGAGCGATTTCTTACCGAAGTTGCGGAACTTGAGGAGGTCGGTCTTGTTGTACTGTACGAGGTCGCCGAGAGTCTCGACGTCGGCAGCCTTCAGGCAGTTGAGGGCACGGACGGAGAGGTCCATGTCGACAAGCTTTGTCTTGAGGAGCTGACGCATGTGCAGTACTTCCTCGTCGAACTCTTCGTTGCCCTCGGCGTCGATATTCTCGAGCGTGATCTTCTCGTCGGAGAAGAGCATGAAGTGGTAGATGAGGATCTTTGCGGCTTCCTTGAGAGCATCTTTCGGGTGGATGGAACCATCGGTGGTGATCTCGAGGATGAGTTTCTCGTAGTCGGTCTTCTGCTCTACGCGGAAGTTCTCGACTTGATATTTGACGTTGCGGATGGGCGTGTAGATGGAGTCGATGGGTATGACGTTAACGTCGGTGCAGAACTCACGGTTCTCCTCCGAGGGGACGTAGCCACGGCCCTTGTTGACGGAGATCTCCATCTTCATTGTAGCCTTCGGGTCGAGATGGCAGATGACGAGGTCGGGATTGAGGACCTCGAAGCCAGTCAAATACTTGTTGAAATCGCCGGCAGTAAGCACGGTAGTGTTCTCAACATTGATGCTCACCTTCTCGCTCTCGAACTCTTCAACGACTTGTTTGAAGCGAACCTGCTTGAGGTTGAGGATCATGTTTGTGACGTCTTCCTTTACGCCGGGGACTGATGCGAACTCATGTTCTACGCCTTCGATACGGATGGTATTGATGGCATAGCCTTCGAGTGAAGAAAGCAGAATACGGCGAAGAGCATTACCTACGGTAATACCGAAGCCGGGCTCCAACGGACGAAATTCGAACTTGCCGTATTTGTCGTCGGCCTCCACCATTAACACCTTGTCGGGTTTTTGAAATGCTAAAATCGCCATAACTATTTCTTATTTAGAGTACAACTCAACGATCAATTGTTCCTTAATATTCTCGGGGATGTCTGCGCGCTCGGGCTTGTGGAGCAGCTTACCTGCCTTCTGAGCCTCGTCCCACTCTATCCAAGGATATTTGCTGTGGTTGAAGCCAGCGAGAGCGGCTGTGATTACCTCGAGATTCTTAGCCTTCTCGCGTACGCCGACGATCTGGCCGGGCTTCACGCTGAAGGAAGGGATGTTGACCACCTTGCCATCAACGACGATGTGGCGGTGGCTGACGAGCTGACGTGCGGCAGCACGGGTGGGAGCGATGCCAAGACGGAACACAACGTTGTCGAGACGACACTCGAGGTTCTGAAGGAGGATCTCACCGGTGATACCGTTGGTGCGTGCAGCCTTCTCAAACATGTTGCGGAACTGCTTTTCGAGTACTCCATAGGTGTACTTTGCCTTTTGCTTCTCAGCAAGCATGACACCGTACTCAGAGGTCTTGCGACGACGGTTGTTGCCGTGCTGCCCCGGGGGGAAGTTGCGCTTTGACAACACCTTGTCTGGACCGAATATTGCCTCGCCGAAACGACGGGCGATCTTTGACTTTGGACCTGTATAACGAGCCATAGTTATTTACTATTTGACTATTTACTATTTACTATTTGGGATTCGGGTTCACTTGCGATTATACGCGACGACGCTTCGGGGGACGGCATCCGTTGAAGGGAAGCGGCGTGACGTCGACGATCTCGACGACCTCGATGCCTGCACCGTGGATGGTGCGGATAGCTGACTCACGGCCGTTGCCGGGACCCTTGACATAAGCCTTCACCTTACGGAGGCCGAGGTCGTAGGCAACCTTAGCGCAATCCTGCGCAGCCATCTGAGCGGCATAGGGAGTGTTCTTCTTAGAACCACGGAAACCCATCTTGCCTGCGCTGGACCAAGAGATGATCTGACCCTCGCTGTTGGCAAGCGAAACGATGACGTTGTTGAAGGAGCTGTGCACATGGAGCTGGCCCAGGGCGTCAACTTTCACGTTTCTTTTCTTAGCTGCAACTGTTTTCTTTGCCATATTAACTATTCAATTTTCAAAATTCAATTACTTAGTTGCCTTCTTCTTGTTTGCAACGGTCTTCTTCTTACCCTTACGAGTGCGGGCGTTGTTCTTGGTGCTCTGGCCACGCACGGGCAGACCATTACGATGACGGACGCCGCGGTAGCAGCCAATGTCCATCAGGCGCTTGATGTTCATAGCAATCTCGGAGCGGAGATCACCCTCTACTTTATAATCGGCAGCGATGACCTCACGGATCTTACCGGCTTGCTCGTCGGTCCAGTCCTTGACCTTGATGTCCTTATCGACACCGGCCTTCTCGAGAATCTTTGCTGCGCTACTGCGACCGATGCCATAGACATAGGTCAAAGCGATTTCGCCTCGCTTGTTCTGAGGCAAATCGACACCAACAATTCTTATTGCCATATACTAAAATTACGATTTACGAATTACGATTTGCCTTAACCCTGACGAGTCTTAAACTTAGGGTTCTTCTTGTTAATCACATACAGGCGGCCCTTACGACGTACGATCTTGCAGTCGGGGGTGCGCTTTTTAAGGGATGCTCTTGTTTTCATATTGTTGCTTTTTATTTGAATCGGAATACGATGCGACCTTTTGTGAGGTCATACGGGCTCATTTCCACTTTGACTTTATCGCCTGGGAGGATTTTGATGTAGTGCATGCGCATCTTCCCTGAGATATGTGCCGTAATCTGATGACCATTCTCGAGTTCAACGCGGAACATGGCGTTGGAGAGAGCTTCAATGATTTGCCCGTCTTGTTCGATAGCGGATTGCTTTGCCATAGTGTGAGGATTAAGTTTCTGAGTTGATGTTTTCTTGAATAGGTGAATGTTATGAGTTCATTATGCCCTTGCGGCTTCGATGCGTTCTATTTCCTCGAAGGAAGAGAGTATCTCATGTGTGCCATTATGTATGGCTATGGTGTGCTCGAAGTGTGCCGCCGGCTTGCCGTCGCGCGTCTTTATGGTCCATTTGTCTGGCATCATATAGATCTCGCGTGTGCCCATAGTGATCATGGGCTCGATGGCTATGCAGAGGCCGTTCTTTATTTGTTTGCCCTGACCGCGGCTGCCGTAGTTGGGCACCTGCGGGTCTTCATGCATTGCACGTCCGATGCCATGACCTACGAATTCGCGCACGACTCCATAGCCTTGGGCCTCGCAGTGGGTCTGGACGGCATAGCCTATGTCACCGATGCGGTGGCCAGCCACTGCCACGTCGATACCCTTGTAGAGCGCCTCCTTTGTGGTGCGGAGCAGCTGTTTCACGTCGTCGGCCACTTCACCCACCTGGAAGGTGTAGCATGAGTCGCCGTTATAGCCGTTGAGCAGCGTGCCGCAGTCTACGGAGATAATGTCGCCATCGCGCAGGACGGTGTCGTCTGACGGGACGCCATGTACGACGACATCGTTGACTGACGTGCAGATACTACCGGGGAAAGGTCCGCCATAGGGATTGGGGAAACCTTTGAAGGTAGGCTCTGCGCCATGGTCTCGAATGAACTCTTCTGCCAGACGATCGAGCTGAGCGGTTGTCACTCCCGGCCGTACGGCCTTGCCTACTTCGGCCAGTGTGGCTGCTACCAACTGATTGGCAGCCCGCATCAGTTCAATTTCGTCTTCTGTCTTCAGGAATATCATCTCAGAGAGTCCTCCTGTGGTTTAGTAAGCATTCATTCCGCTGCGGCCACGGATACGTCCTGACTCGAGCAGGCCGTCGTAGTGGCGCATGAGCAGGTGGCTCTCGATCTGCTGAAGCGTATCGAGGACGACACCCACGAGAATGAGCAACGATGTACCACCAAAGAACTGTCCGAACTCCGGCTGAACATTCAGCAGGCCAGCGAAAGCGGGCATACATGCGATGAACGCCAGGAAGATGGAGCCGGGCAGTGTGATGTGCGACATCACGTTGTCGATGTAGTCGGCGGTATCCTTGCCGGGACGTACGCCCGGGATGAAGCCGTTGTTACGCTTCATATCCTCAGCCATCTGAACGGGGTTCATGGTGATGGCGGTATAGAGATACGTGAAGAGGATGATGAGCAGTGCGAAGACTACATTGTATGCCCAGCTGCGATGGTCGGAGAGGGCCATCAGCACAGCAGAGGGGTTCTGGCCATCACTGAAGCCCTGCATCAGAGTGATAGGCAGGAACATGATAGCCTGAGCAAAGATGATAGGCATCACATTGGCTGCGAACAATTTCAAGGGGAT
>CAMOSA010000164.1 GCA_946624335.1 uncultured Prevotellaceae bacterium | reverse complement strand
ACGGCCGCGAGTCAGCAGCACAAAGACTCGGTGTGAAGATTTTTGGTGGTCAGCACTGCGTAGCTGGCAACATCATCGTTCGCCAGCGTGGCACGCAGCACTATCCCGGCAAGAATGTCGGCATGGGCAGTGACCATACCCTCTATGCACTCACAGACGGCGTCGTCACCTTCAAGAAGGGACGTCTGGACCGTTCCACCGTCAGCGTGGAGCCCGTGGCAGAGGCATAAGAGACTCTCGTAATTTACCTCTTACGGATTTACCATTTACGGTTTGGCGTGCCTCGTGAACAACAGGCCTCCGAGCGTAAATCGTAAATCCGTAATTCGTAAATAACCTTCATTGTAAATCATTCGAAAACAGATAATTGTTAAATCATAAATCGTGTTAACACTTAAACTTATCAACGAGGAGACTCAACGGGTCATCCGCGGTCTTGAGAAGAAGCATTTCAAAGGTGCTGCAGAGGCTATCGCCGCCGTACAAGCTACGGACAAGCGCCGCCGCGAGGCACAACAGCAGCTCGATCAGCTACTGGCCGAGAGCAAGAAGAAGGCAGCCGAGATTGGCGCACTCATGAAGCAAGGACTACGCGACGAAGCCGACAAGGCCAAGGCTGCCGTAGCCGAGCTCAAGGAGAAAGCCAAGGAACTGGAAACAGCCATGGACGAAGCTCAGCATCAGATGACTGAGCAGCTATGCCAAATACCCAATATTCCCTACGACGAAGTGCCAGAAGGCGCTGCAGCAGAGGACAATGTAGTCGTGAAGTCTAATCTCAAGGAATGTGACGGCACGGACACTGTGGGCACCTGGACGACCAATCCCGTGGTCGAGGCTGCTCGCCTCCCCCACTGGGAGCTGGCCAAGAAGTACAACCTCATCGACTTCGACTTGGGCGTGAAGATCACCGGCGCCGGCTTCCCTGTATATATTGGTAAGGGAGCCCGGCTGCAACGCGCCCTGATCAATTTCTTCCTCGACGAAGCACGCAATGCCGGTTACACCGAGATCATGCCTCCGACAGTGGTCAATGCAGCCAGCGGCTACGGCACAGGACAGCTGCCCGATAAGGAAGGGCAGATGTACCACGCTGAGGTCGACGACTTCTACCTCATCCCGACGGCTGAAGTTCCCGTGACCAACATCTATCGAGACGTCATCCTCGACGAGAAAGATCTGCCTATCAAAAACTGCGCTTACACACAATGCTTCCGTCGCGAAGCAGGATCGTATGGCAAAGACGTGCGCGGCCTGAACCGCTTGCATGAGTTCTCTAAGATTGAGATCGTTCGCATTGATACCCCTGAGCACTCCAAGGAGAGCCACCGCGAGATGCTGAATCACGTCGAAGGTCTCCTGAAGAAGCTGGAGCTACCCTACCGCATCCTGCGTCTCTGCGGCGGTGACCAAAGCTTCACCAGTGCAATCTGCTACGACTTCGAGGTCTACAGCGAGGCACAGAAGCGCTGGCTCGAAGTCAGCAGCGTAAGTAATTTTGACACTTATCAAGCCAACCGTCTCAAGTGCCGCTATCGTCCCGAAGGTTCGAAAAAGCCTGAGCTGTGCCATACGCTTAATGGCTCCGCACTGGCCTTGCCTCGCATCGTCGCAGCACTCTTAGAGAACAATCAGACGGAAAATGGCATTCGCATCCCCGCTGCACTCCAGCCTTACACAGGCTTCGACATGATCGACTGACAGCTACAAAAGCTCAGCATAACACTTATTTCACACTAAGCTATGGCAGAGAAAAAAAGAATGAATCTCTACATCATCGCCGGATGCAACGGTGCAGGCAAGACGACAGCCTCATTCACCGTCCTGCCCGAGATGTTGAACTGCCGCGAATTTGTCAACGCCGACGAGATTGCCAAAGGCCTTTCGCCTTTCAATCCCGAAGGCGTTGCCATTCAGGCAGGACGGTTGATGATCGATAGAATCATCCACCTGCTGAAGGAAGGCGAGACATTTGCCTTTGAGACAACACTCGCCACGCGTTCATACGTCAACCTCATTCAGCGCGCCCAAAAGCGAGGCTATTTCGTCACGCTGCTGTTTTTCTCGCTGTCAACAGCCGAACAGGCTGTGGCACGTGTGGCCAAGCGTGTCAGCCTCGGCGGACACAACATACCGACGGAAGTGATACAACGCCGATATACAGCCGGACTGCAGAACCTGTTCCAACTGTATATTCCTGTCGTAGACTATTGGACTTTATACGACAACTCGGGCATACCCGGCGAGAAGATAGCGTTCGGATGGAAAGACGAGCGAATCAATATCGTCGATGAGGAGAAGTACAAGCGTCTCTACGAGCGATATGCCCAAACCGAGGAAGGAGGAGAAGCGCATGAATGACAGAGAGATAAAAGATATGCAACGTCGTATCGACGAAGGCATAGTGCTCGCCCAGGAACGCCTCGTGGAGCGTTCTCGCCTCTTTGGCTCAACGCTCGTCGTAACACGCGGTGGCAAGGTCGTCGAACTCCTGGCTGAAGAACTCTGAGCAACCCGACAGACATGGAAAATCAACGCAAGAAAGTCTTTGTCTCGGGGTGTTACGACCTACTGCACAGCGGTCATGTGGAGTTCTTTCGCCAAGCAGCTCAGTTTGGCGACCTCTATGTTGGCATCGGTTCCGACCGCACCATCCTTCACTACAAGAACCACCGTACCGTCTACCCTGAACAGGAACGTCTGTTCATGGTCAAGAGCATCCGTTACGTCACCGACGCCTTCATCAATGAAGGTGACGGCGTGATGGATTTCGTTCCGACGCTCGACATCGTGCATCCTGACATCCTTGTCGTCAACAGCGACGGCGACAAAGCTGAGAAGCGACGCCTCTGCGAGGAACGGGGCATCGAATACATCGTTTTGTCACGCACACCGCATGAAGGTCTTGCAGCACGCAGCTCAACAGCCTTGAAGCAAGAGAATTGCACGCTACCGACCCGATTGGACTTGGCCGGAACATGGATTGACCAACCTTATGTCAGCCAGCATGGCTCAGGATGGGCGTTGACCATCTCACTGGAACCGACCTTTGAGATTCGCGAACGTTGCGGCCTGGCCACGTCGACACGCAACATCATCAAGCGCATTTGGCCCTATCGCCTACCCTCCATGAATCCCGAAACACTCGCTCGTCTCGTGTTTTGTTTCGAGAATCATCCTGAGCGCGACGACGGCATCATCAGTGGTGCACAGGACGCTATCGGCATTTGCGTGCCCGGCCTCTGCCGCCATCTGTACGCCGGCCACTTTTGGCCCGAGCGTATCGAGATGACCGACGACGAACACATTCTCACATGGCTGGAACAACACCTCGTGCTGGTTCCCATGGAGCCACGGCAGCCCAATTGCTCCGTCGTCGAGGGACAAGACATCACGCCCCAGAAGGTAGCACGGCTGGCCGACGCCGCTGAGCGTTGCTGGCAGGCCATCCATAGGATGGACCTCATGGCTTTTGCAACAGCTTACAGAGATTCCTTTCTTGCACAAGTCAGTATGTTCCCTGCTATGATTCAAGGACTTGTGCAGCATCACATCGACCACTACTCTAACCTACCTGGTGTCCTGGCATGGAAAATGCCAGGTGCTGGTGGCGGAGGGTATCTGGCATTAGTCGTTGATGACGCTGGCATCTTCTGCAAAGAACACCAAGAAGGCATACGGCTCACTATCCGCCGCCCATCGTGAAATTTACACCTAAAAAATGATAATAAAATCGGCTTTGCGCGCGCAGAGTCGATTTTTTATTGTATCTTTGCCCCGAAATATACTTAATTATCAACTAAAATATGTACAGAACGCATACTTGTGGCGAGCTCCGAATCGCCAATGTAGGCCAGACAGTAACACTGGCCGGCTGGGTACAACGCACCCGCAAGATGGGCGGCATGACCTTTGTGGACATGCGCGACCGCTATGGAATCACACAAATTGTCTTCGAGGAGGGCACGCCCCTTTTCGAGCAGTCGAACAAGCTCGGACGCGAATTCGTCGTTCAGGTGACGGGTACCGTCAATGAGCGCTCCAACAAGAATAAGAACCTGCCAACGGGCGATATCGAGATCATCGCCACGGCGCTGAACGTGCTCAACGAGAGCGTAACACCGCCATTCACTATTGAGGATCAGAGCGACGGCGGCGACGACCTGCGTATGCGCTACCGCTACCTCGATCTGCGCCGAAGCTGTGTGCGCAAGAACCTGGAACTGCGCCACAAGATGACCATGGAGGTGCGCCGCTATCTCGACAGCCTCGGCTTCCTCGAAATAGAGACACCGATGCTCATAGGATCGACGCCCGAAGGTGCCCGCGACTTTGTGG
>CAMOSA010000163.1 GCA_946624335.1 uncultured Prevotellaceae bacterium | reverse complement strand
AGCGCTTCTCGCTCTACGAGGACCTGACCGTGGCCGAGAACATACGCCTCTTCGCAGGTATCTATGGCATGAAGGACAGCGACATCAAGAAGAAGACCGACGAGGTGCTGCAACGCCTGAAGTTCGAAGACCATAAGAACGACCTCGTGCGCTCGCTGCCCCTCGGCTGGAAGCAGAAGCTGGCCTTCAGCGTATCCATCTTCCATGAGCCTGCCATCGTGTTCCTTGACGAACCGACAGGTGGCGTCGACCCAGCCACGCGCCGTCAGTTCTGGGAACTCATCTATGAAGCCGCTGGCCGTGGCATCACCGTCTTCGTGACTACGCACTACATGGACGAGGCTGAGTACTGCGACCGCATCAGCATCATGGTGGACGGCAAGATCAAAGCCATCGGTACGCCCGATGAGCTGAAACAGCAGTTCCAACAGCCTGACATGGATCACGTCTTCACCCATCTGGCACGGCAGGCGACGAGGTCTGCGGATTAATGAAGTAGAAATGCCGAGATGTCGTTATATCGAAATCTCGTTATACCGTTATATCGAAATATCGAAACCCTAAAACAAATGAGCCCCTTCTTCTCCTTCATCCTCAAGGAAGCCCGCCACATCCTGCGCGACCGTCGCACGATGCTCATCCTCTTTGGGATGCCCGTGGTGCTGATGCTGCTTTTCGGCTTCGCCATCACCAACGACGTGAAGGACGTGCGCACGGTGGTGGTCACTTCGCGAATGAGCCCGCAGACACAGGCCGCCATTGAACGCCTGGCCACCTCGGAGTACTTCACCATCGTCGCCACCGTGCCTACATCTGAGGAGGCCGAGCGACTAATACGCAATCAGAAGGCTGACATCAGCCTCACCCCTTACCCGAAGGGGGACCAATGGCATATCACCGTCGACGGTGCCGATCCTAACATGGCTCAGCAATGGAGCACGTATGCACAGGCTATACTAACGGGGTCGCCCGCCGCAGCGCCCGTCTCCATCAAGCTCCTCTATAACCCACAGATGCGTTCGGCCTACAACTTCGTGCCGGCCATCATGGGTATGCTGCTCATGCTCATCTGCGCCATGATGACCTCCATCTCCATCGTACGCGAGAAGGAGCGGGGCACGATGGAGGTGCTGCTGGTCTCGCCCGTGCGGCCGCTGATGGTCATCGTGGCGAAGGCCATCCCCTACCTCGTGCTCGCTTTCTTCATCCTCATCGTCATTCTGCTGATGGGCCACTACTTGCTCGGCGTACCCTTGGCCGGTTCGTTGGTGTGGATAGTCCTTGTGTCAGTCATCTATATTCTGCTGGCATTGTCCCTCGGCCTGCTCATCTCCAATATCGCCCAGACGCAACTCGTAGCCCTGCTGCTCTCGGCCATGGTGTTGCTGATGCCCGTGGTCATGCTCTCGGGGATGCTCTTCCCCATCGAGTCGATGCCTCGCATCCTGCAGTGGATAGCCGCCGTCATCCCGCCCCGCTACTACATCCAGGCGATGCGCAAGCTGATGATCATGGGCGTCGGCATCAACGAAGTCCTGAACGAAGTCCTCATCCTCTCGGCCATGACGGCCGTCCTCCTCACCGTTGCCCTCGCCAAGTTCAAGGTCAGGCTGGAATGATAGTCAATGGTAAATAGTCAATGGTAAATAGTCAATGACCACATGCTGAAATATCTCCTCCAAAAAGAGTTCCTGCAGATACGGCGCAACGCGTTCTTGCCGCGCCTCATCTTCCTGTTTCCCATCGTGATGATGTGCGTCATCCCTTGGGTGATGAATCAGGAGGTGAAGAACATCCGCGTCTGCGTTGTCGACAACGACCGTTCCGTGCGTTCGCAACAACTTGTTCACCGCATCGAGGCCTCCCGCTACTTCATCTTCACAGGCCAGCAACCCACCTACGCCGATGCCCTGCACACCATCGAGACGAGCGAGGCCGACATCGCCCTGGTCATCCCGCCCGACTACAGCAAAGGCCACGGCCAGGTCCTCATTGCCGCCAACGCCGTCAATGGCACCAAGGGAAGTATCGGTTCGGGCTATCTCTCACAAATCGTTGGAGCAGGCCCTCCCGCCACCCCTCCCGCCCCTTCCGCCACCCCTTCGACCGCTCACCTCTCTACCCGAAACGTTTCTTCCGCTGCGATTCTATCGCAGCCCTCCACCCTCACCCTCTACAACCCCCATCAAGACTACAAGGTCTTCATGATTCCCGCCCTCTTCGCCATCCTGACGATGCTCATGTGCGGCTTCCTGCCTACGCTGAACATCGTCGGCGAGAAGGAGGCGGGCACGATAGAGCAGATGAACGTCACACCTGTGCCCAAGTGGGCCTTCATCCTGGCCAAGCTCATCCCCTACTGGCTCATCGCCCTGTTCATCATCACCGCCTGCCTCGTCCTCTCGTGGGCCGTCTACGGCATCACCTGCCAGGGGCCGCTCGGGCTGGTCTACCTGCTGGCGATGCTGTTGGCGCTGTTCTTCTCGTCGCTCGGCCTTGTCATCTCCAACTACAGCGATACGATGCAACAAGCCATCTTCGTCATGTGGTTCTTCGTCGTCTGCCTGATGCTACTCAGCGGTCTGTTCACCCCCACCCGCTCCATGCCCGACTGGGCCTACCTGACCACCTACGTCAACCCGATGCACTACTTCATCGACGCCATCCGAACGGTCTTCGTCCGTGGCGGCGGCTTCGAAGCCATCGCACACCAAGTGCTGGCCCTCGCCCTCATCGGCCTGACGATGGCTACATGGGCTGTGGCAAGCTATCGGAAGAACAGTTAAGGCAACGTACGTTCGGTATAGGGGAAGGCTCACCCCAAGAGACACACAGCCATCCCTTCATCTGCTAAACCAGTGTAATCTGTGGGAAAAGGAGAAGCCGGCGATCATTGAATCATTCCTATTTGTGGGATGTGGGCAGGGTCCGTTTGTCAGCGACGGACAGATGCGTGGATGTGCTGTGAAGGAAGGAACAGATCAGATGTAAAAAAGTCCTAAAAGGAATCCCTGCATGACCAGTGATTCAGGATTTTTCGCTACCTTTGCGCCACGATGAAACGCTTGCTGCTACTTCTGACGCTTCTGCTTGGCTTCGTGTGGTATCACACGGAGCTTGGTGACGTGCCAGAAGGGGACAGCACCGTGGCCGTTGTCTCTGAGCAAGGCTTCTTCGATGTACCGCAGCTACCATCCTCCAAAGAAGGACGAATTGCTGAGCCCATCGTCCCTATCCAGCTCGGAAACATACGCACCATGCAGGTCATGCCCGTGCATGGCCATGGCCCGCATCGCTCATCCGGGCGCGCAGCCTTTGCCTGTCACCCGGTTTCACTCACCCTGAAGCACATCTTCGACGGGCGGCGCTTAGAGACAGCGCCGTTCCAGTCTGCTGCCTCACGGCATTACTACATCATTGCCTTGAGGCGGCTGATTCTATAGCACGTATAATTGACAAGGCTCAGTCAGCATCCTGTCCGACGGCTACTGGTTGTGCACCACTCCATCCCTCTTAAGGGATTGTTGTACATTTTTCTCACTCAATTATACAAAAAAACAATGGCAAATATCAATAATTTGGCCATGGCTGCTGCCATAGCCGCTAACCCCAGTATATCCATCAAGCAAGGCTTTCTCGGCCTGACAACCAAAGTCGAATATAATCCCACGAAGAGCGCCGTGCGGGTCATCACTATGGAGTTCTCCAACGATGCAGGCTCACGTATGCGCCAGCTGCTGAACCTGCCTGCAGCCCGTCTGGACGAAGAGCTGAAGGGCGCCGGTCGCCCCAAGGACACCCCCGTCGGGCCTTACCTCATGGAAGCTCTCGTGTCGCACGACCACCGCTTCGCTGCCGTCCAGCTCTTCCGCTATGCCGGCACCGACCGCGAGCCGGTCACCGACCTTCGCGTCGCTGAGGGCGATGAGGCCGCTGTGCTGGCACGGCTGGCGGAATAGTTTTCCCGTTTTGAACGGCTCTGGACGCTGAGAGTGTAAAATTATTAGACGTTTTGCGCTCGGAGCAAGCAGAAAGCGAATGCAATAGGATTGAAAAGTGGAAAATGCGGACTACCTTTGCCGCAGATTTCACCTTTCAATCCTATTTATATTTATATGGATAAGCTCATCGAACAACCGCGTGGCGTCGCCCGCATGAAGAAACACTGGCCGTGGGCTGTGGCGGCAGTGACATTTGTCGTCATCTTAGGATGGGTCCTTTTCGGAAATCACAGCGCCACGATGCGCGTGAGTGCCGACGAACTGACCCTCAGTGACGTCACCCTGGCAGAATTCAAAGATTACGTTCGCCTGAGCGGGCAGGTGGTGCCCATCCAGGTGGTGCAACTCTCGCCCGAGGAGGGAGGCATCGTCA
>CAMOSA010000162.1 GCA_946624335.1 uncultured Prevotellaceae bacterium | reverse complement strand
TTTCACTTTTCATTTTTCACTTTTCATTTTTCACTTTTCATTTTTCACTTTTCACCTATAAAACTATGATGAACTTCGACGACATCCGCCCGTTCTACGACGATGAGATACCAGCCGCCATGCAACGCATCGCCGACAGTCCCCACTTCCCCCTGCTGGCCCAGTACGTCTATCCTGGCCAGGACCTCGACGAGGTGCGCCGCCTCATGCGCCAGTTCACCAACGTCTACGACTTTCAGCACGAAGTGATGCGCTGCGTCAACGAGCAGGTCATCGCCCGCAGCACCACCAGCTTCACCTTCGACGGCATCGATGCCCTCGACCCGTCAGAGCGCTACCTCTTCGTGAGCAACCACCGCGACATCATGCTCGACGCCTGCCTGCTGCAGTACGCCCTCTGGAAGTGCGGCCACGAGACGACAGAGATCACCTTCGGCGCCAACCTGATGAGCTCGCCCCTCGTCATCGACATCGGCAAAGCCAACAAGATGTTCCGCGTCGAGCGGGGCGGCACGCCACGCGAGTTCTACCGCTCATCGATGCACCTCTCCGAATACATCCGCTACTGCATCACCGAGAAGCACCAGTCCGTGTGGATCGCACAACGCAACGGACGCACCAAGGACGGCATCGACCAGACTGACCAAGGCATCATCAAGATGTTCGGCATGAGCCGCCCAAAGCAACCCGTCGAGGCGCTGGCCGAGCTGCACATCGTGCCCGTCAGCATCAGCTACGAGTGGGAGAGTTGCGACCTCCTCAAGGCACGCGAGCTGTACCTCAGCCGCGACACGAAATATGTCAAGCAGCCCGGCGAAGACCTCAACAGCATCCTCACCGGCGTCATGCAGCCCAAGGGCGACGTACACATCACCTGCTGCCCCGTCATCACCGCCGACGACCTGCAGCCGATTGCCGACAGCCACGACACCGACTCCGACTACAACCGCGCCGTGGCACACCTCATCGACCAGCGCATCATCAGCGCCTACCGCCTGACACCCAACAACTACATCGCCTACGACCTGCTGCACCTCACCTCGACGTATGCCGACCGCTACACTCCTGCCCAGCGCGATGCCTTCTTGGCCCATACCGAGCAGCTGCGCGGCCTCCACATCGACGACCTCAGTACCCTCAACGCCCTGCGCACCATCCTCTGGAGCATCTACGCCAACCCGGTAGAGCAGAAACAAAACCTCATCTAACCCCCTTAAGCGGTGTATGTCCGACACCCATTACACCGCTATTCACACCTTTCTATTAAAAAAAGTCTTAAAAAGCGTTCACGTTTCACAAATAAGACATAACTTTGCTGCGATGAAGCTATGATTCAAGGCCTATTTCGTCGTTCCTTGTAAACCGATCAAGAAACATAGAAGAAACCATATCCAGTTAAACCCTTTATCAACTAATAAAATATAACAAACATGAGAAAGCTAAAAACAATTCTGTTGACATTAACCCTGCTCATCGGGTGGGGTAATGCCGTAACGGCACAGACGCAGCACAATGCAGACTATTATGAAGCTGCGAAGGCTGCCATTACCGATGGCGGGACCTACCGCATCAAGACTACAGTGAGCGGCACCGACTACTATGTTACGACCTCCGGTGCTTTGACAAGCAACAAAGATGCTGCCGGTTACTTCACAATTACCAAGACCACCGGTGGTAACTACGGCACCGGCTTCCGCATCGACACAGGCTCAGAGAGATTCACCAATCCGCCGCTGTCAAATAGTGTGGCAAACCTAAAACCTGGAAGCTATGCTCATTCCACTGGCGACCGCGCTGACTGGGAAAGGCAGATCCTCTACCTCAACGGTGACGGCAAGTATGCCATCCGTTCCTGCAACTGCGCCGACGGCAACAGCAGTTGGAATGACGCAGCGCGTACACACTGGACCTATTTTATGGTCGAAGACGTCCCCACTCCCTGCTATTCCTACACAGCCGAATACATCTGGGACTTCGAAGGCCCGTTGACAACTGTCAATGTCACCTACAAGCTCCTCGAGGCCGACGGCACTACACAGGTTAGCTCAACTACCGTAAAGCAGGAGGCTAACAGCGCAATTGCCAATCCTCTGCCCGGAACAGGTATAACCTACAATGGCTTCTTCCACGAGAAGTTCTACTATGACTACACTGTCAGCGGCACTATTGGCGACACAGATTGTACAATCACCATCACCCGCACCGAGAAGGCTGGTGTCGTCAAGGCTCTCTCTGACCTGAGCAACAACAAGGCTTACTACATCGGCTGCGACCGTGGCGCAATGATTGCCTACAACGGAAAAATGGTTAATACCGCGTTGAATGACGCAACAGCCAACGCACAGCCTTATGGCAAGTTCGCCCTGCTCAACTACGAAGGCAACTATTACATCTTCAGTGTTGACGAGAACAAGTTCGTGAAGAATGATGCCAGCGTGGCACTCGACTTGACAGAAGTAGGCTTCAGCACAGCAGACGCTATGGTGATGACGGCGCAGACCGCGCCCTACTTCCTGTGGCACTTCAACGCAGACGGCAAATACCTCAACACAAACGGCAACGCGCCTTTAGGCTATGTCATCAACAGCTACAGCACTCCCGACCCGGGCAACCTGTACTACATGGTTGAAGCCGAAGACTTCGACCCGACAGCTGCCTTGGCAGAACTGGACGCTTACTTCCATCCCTCCTATTTTGTGACATACGTGGTGAAGGACACAGAGGGCAATACACTCTTCACCTCTGAAGCGCAACCGACAAAGGCTGGTGCAAAAATCACCACCCTGCTCGATGAGTTCAAGCGTCCTTTCTACACCTACAGTGAGGAGGATGTAACGATCACAGAGCAGAACACTAACGTCGAGTTCACGGCCACATGGACAGGCCCGTTCGAAATCTCCAAGGACTTTGCCACCGCTCACTGGTACGACTTGGCTATTCGCAGCACATGGTATGTGACAAGTGCTAAAAAAGACGGCGACGGTGCATACGCCACCCAGAACGCCAATACGATGGGTCTCGTCGAGGACTCCTACCAGTGGGCTTTCATAGGAAACGGCTACACCGGCTTTAAGGTTATCAACAAGGCTGAGGGCGACGGCAAGAGCTTCGGCTGGACAGATGCCGCTAAGACCAATGCTGGTATTCCTACCGTAATGGCAGACAGCGAAGGCAACCACGCTTGGAACATCGTTCCTTCCACCAATACCACCGTTCCCTCCGGCTCCTTCTGCCTGAACGTGTCTGGCACCAACCTCTACATCAACCAGTATGGTGGTGCAGGCGGTTCACTGAAGTTCTGGGACAGCGGCAGTAATGTCGGCGACGCCGGTTCTGCCTTCACCGTATTTGACGTGCCCACTAACTTCGCTGAATTCCTTGTTTCTGAAGGTATTGCCGATGCATACGAGGCTACAGGCTACTTTGCACTCACTGACGCTGCCAAGGCCGCCCTCGGTTGGGATCCCGCCTACAAGACAGAGTGCCCCTTCGCAACTTACAAGAGACTGAAGGAGAACCTGGCTGCCGCAACGAGCAACCTCACAAACTTCATCTTGCCCGAGACTGGCTTCTACACGCTGAAGAACAGGAACTACAACACCTATATGGGCATTGATCCCAGTGACTGCAATTTGTACGGCAACTCTGCAGCAGCGGACGCCCCCAAGCACATCGTCAAGCTGACAAAGAATACGGATAACACCTACAGCATCAGCTTAGAAGGCGTATATGCCCCGGTCGATGTAAGACAGAGCAGTCAGGTAACAGCCGCCGAAACAGCTGGCAACTACACCGTTGTCATCCCCGCTGTCGGTTACGCTGCCTTCCAGGCTGACGAGAAGCAAAATATGTCTGTTCTACATTGCGCAGGTGACGGTTCCATCGTCGGTTGGGGAACTGCAGCCAATGCCTCGCAGTGGGTTATCGAAGATGCCGTTTCGGTGAACATCGAGATCAGCGATGCTGGCTATGCAACAGCTTTCCTGCCCTTCCCCGTCACGATTCCTGAGGGTGTAAAGGCTTATGCCGTAAGTGGCATCACCAGCAATCTCCTCGACTTGACTGAAATCACTGAAACTATCCCTGCCGGCACGCCAGTTATCCTCGAAGGCACTGGTGAGAAGGTCTTCATGATTGCAAGCGAGGTTCCCGCCTATTCCGGTGACAACAAGCTCATCGGTACCTACACCCAGATTGTAGCTCGCGACGAAGACTACGTCCTGCAGAACCAGAAAAAGGACGGATTCTATAAGGTCGGATTCTATCAAGTCGACACGAGCGTGGCGACGCCCAACATACCTGCCAACCGTGCTTACCTCCCCGCTCAGGGCGGTAGCGTCAAGGCACTCTTCTTCGGCGGCGCAGATGCCATCGAGGCCATTGGCAATGGACAAGGTACAATGGACAATGCCGCT
>CAMOSA010000161.1 GCA_946624335.1 uncultured Prevotellaceae bacterium | reverse complement strand
CAAGACTCACTTCGTTCGAATGAGCGAGCAGAGCTCGAGCGGACACTTCAAGAAGTGAGCAGAGCTCGAGCGGAGCAAATGAAAGGTTGAAAAAAAGTACTTAAACAATGATAAGGAATAGATTCGTATTACTCTTTGCCGCATGGGTGGTGACGATGGCCGCCTTGGCGCAGGTCAACGTCCGTGTGCAGGCTCCGTCGGAGGTCGTGCAGGGCGACCGCTTTCGTGTAGCTTACGTCGTCAACACCTCCGACGTCGACGATTTCCGCATCGACGGCTTCGAGGGTCTCACGGAGCTCTATGGACCGAGCCGCAGCCAGCAGTCGAGCTTCTCGATGGTCAATGGCAAGACGACCTCGTCGAGCTCGGTCACCTTCACCTACACGGTGTCGGCCGACAAGGCCGGCAGCTTCCGCATCCCGGCAGCCACTGTCGTCAGCGGCGGCAAGACGGTCAAGTCCTCCTCGCCGCAGATCACCGTCCTGCCCTCGGGCAGCGCCTCCAGCGGCGGCAACAGCGGCGGCAGTCAGCTCCAGGGGATGTCTCACGCCGACCCGCAGGCCGACCGTATGCACACCCAGAACGTCGGCGACAAGATCACCAACAAGGACATCTTCATCGCCGTGACGGCGTCGAAGAAACGCGTCTTCGAGCAGGAGGCCGTGCTGCTGACCTACAAGCTTTACACGCTGGTCAACATCAGCAGCCTCGAAGGTAAGATGCCCGAGCTCGATGGCTTCCATGTCCAGGAGATCAACCGCCAGCGCCAGCCTGAGCTGAAGATGGAGCACTACAACGGCAAGAACTATGGCACCGTCGTCTGGTCGCAGTACGTCGTCTTCCCCCAGCAGACTGGCACCATGACGATCCCTGCCATCAAGTACGAGGCTACCATCGTGCAGCAGAACCGCTCCGCCGATCCCTTCGACATCTTCTTCGGCGGCGGTTCCATGGTTCAGGAGGTGCGCAAGACGGTCATGGCACCGGCTGTGACCCTGCAGGTCGACGCTTTGCCGACGCCTAAGCCCGACAACTTCTCGGGCGCCGTCGGACGCTTCACCCTCGCGTCATCGCTCACGCCGCAGCAGCTGAAGGCTAACGATGCCACGACCCTCCGCCTCACTGTCAGCGGTACGGGCAACATGAAACTGATGAAGGCGCCCGTCGTGGCGTGGCCCAAGGACTTCGAGAGCTACGACCCGAAGAGCGAGGACAAGACGCGCATCGGCTCAACAGGCTCCACCGGAGCTGTCGTCTACGACTATATCGCCGTGCCGCGCCATCAGGGCAAGTATGAGCTGCCCGCCCCCGAGTTCTGCTATTTCGACCCTGAGGCACGTGCCTACAAGACCGTACGCGGCGAGGCCTACACCGTGGATGTCGAGAAGGGTAAGGGTGGCAGCAGCGCTGCCGCCGCGGGGCTGACCAAGGAGGAGGTGGAACTCCTCAACAGCGACATTCGCTATATCAAGTCGGGCGAAGCCAGCTATCCCAGCGCCGACAACGCCCTCTTCGGCTCCAACCGCTATTGGGCCATCTACGCCGCGGCGCTGCTCCTCTTCGGCGTCCTCGTCTTCGTCTTCCGTCGTCAGGCCGTTGCTCAGGCCGACATAGCCCGTCGTCGCGGTCGCGGCGCCGGCAAGGTGGCCTCGAAGCGCCTGAAGTCAGCCCGCAAACTCTTGGCACAGAACGATGCCAATGCCTTCTATGAAGAGACGATGAAAGCCCTCTGGGGTTATGTCAGCGACAAACTGAACATCCCCGTCAGCGAGCTGACGAAGGACAATGTGCGCGAGCGTCTCAACGAGCGACAGCTCTCCACTGCCATCACCGACCAGTTCCTGCGCACGCTTGACGACTGCGAGTTCGCGCGTTTTGCTCCCGGCGACCCGGCAGCCACGATGGACAAGATCTACGCCTCCGCCGAGCAAATCATCAGTCAAATGGAATCAGAACTCAATCGTAAATAATCCTTATGAAACAGATACTCTCTTTCCTCGCATTGACCATACTCGCCATGCCCCTCATGGCGCAGGCCGACAGCGCTACGGTCGCTGCGCCTGTCTCCGTCGTTGTCGCCGACAGCACGGCGTCCGCTGCTGAAGCCGCTGATGTCACGACGTTTACCAAGGCCGATGCCGACAGCGCCTATGCCAGCGAGGATTTCGCACGTGCCGCACTTATCTACAACCGCCTGCTCAGCGACAACGGCGGCTCAGCTCAGCTCTATTTCAACCTCGGCAACTGCTATTATCGTCAGGACTCCATCGCCCGCGCCATCCTCTGCTACGAGCGTGCCCGCCTCCTGGACCCCTCCGACGACGACGTGCGCTTCAACCTTGAGATGGCACGTTCGAAGACCGTCGATCGTGTCATGCCGGCCAATGAGATGTTCTTCGTCTCGCTCTTCCGCAGCCTTGTGCTCTCGTTGAGCCTCTCCGCGTGGACGTGGATTGCCATCTTCTCGTTCGTCGTGATGCTCCTCGCCGCAGCGGCTTACCTCTTCCTGCCCACTATCGGTGGCAAGAAGGTGGGATTCACCGTTGCCGTGCTCGCGCTGCTCATGTGTGTCTTTGCCAATATCGCGGCCTACCAGCAGCTCCATCAGATGGAGAAGCACGCCAGCGCCGTCATCATGTCGCCCTCTGTCGTCGTCAAGAGCACACCCAGTGACTCCGGCACCGACCTCTTCATCCTCCACGAAGGCACGCGCGTCGACATTGCCGACAACTCCATGAACCAGTGGATGGAGATCCGAATGAGCGACGGCAAGGAAGGCTGGGTACACAAAAACGATGTCGAAGTCATTTGAAACGTTGAAAGGTTCTTCGCAGAGCGCGCTCGGCATCCCGAAGGGTGACGCTTCTCAAGACTCACTTCGTTCGAATGAGCGAGCAGAGCTCGAGCGGACACTTCAAGAAGCGAGCAGAGCTCGAGCGGAAACGTTGAAACGTTGAGAATAGCCCTTTCCCGTCCCCTCCTCAGCCTCCTCTCTTCGAGCCGAGCGGAGGAGGAGTGGAGTGGGGGTCTGAGGGGAGGTACCAAAGGACTGGCCAATTTATATCTTTAAATTCATTTTTATCTTTTCTCTTTTAATTTTTAATTCCATGAACGACCTCATTCGTCTTGACCAACAGCTACTCTTGGCTATGAATGGCAGCGACAGCGCCTGGCTCGACCAGGTGATGCTCTATGTCACGCGCACGTCCACCTGGATTCCGTTGATGGTGGTGCTCCTTATTGTCCTTCTGCGCAACCGCTCATGGCGTGAGGTCCTGCTCTTCGTTGTCTTTCTGAGCCTGGTTATCCTGCTGTGCGACCAGTTTGCCAGCACCCTCTGCAAGCCCCTCTTCCAGCGCTTCCGTCCCAGCCATGAGCCCGCCCTCGAGCAGTTCGTCGATCTCGTCGGCGACCGGCGTGGTGGCCTCTATGGCTTCATCTCCAGTCATGCCGCCAACACCTTTGGCGCCTTCGCCTTCATCAGCCTCTACCTGCGTCGCTCCGCCGTCACCGCGCTGCAAGTGTTGCCGGCTGTCGTTGCGGTGCTGCTGTGGGCCTGTCTGAGCAGCTATTCGCGCATCTACCTGGGTCTCCACTATCCCGGCGACATCCTCTGCGGCGCCCTTGCCGGCCTGCTCATCGGCTACCTCCTCTTCCGTCTCCTTACCGTCGTGGCCCGCTGGCTCTCCTCACGGCGTCGTGGTGCCGATGACCGCCGTCCTGTGTCGCAGCCTGCCATGCTCACTCCCGCAGCTTATGCCGCGCCGCACGACGCCCTCCTGCTGCCCATCACCTTTTTCGGCACGCTCCTGGCAGTCGCCCTTCTCGCTTAGAACAAAGACCCCCTCTCCGCTCCCCCCTAAAGGGGGAGGATGGTCACTTGTCAAGGCTGACTATACAGACCCTCAGAAACCAGACCCTCAGAATCCAGACCCCCTCTCCGCTCCCCCTAAAGGGGGAGGATGGTCACTTGTCAAGGCTGGCTATACAGACCCTCAGAAACCAGACCCCCTCTCCGCTCCCCCTAAAGGGGGAGGATGGTCACTTGTCAAGGCTGGCTATATCTTTGCGAAGAACTTTTCACCTTTCACCTTTCAACTTTTCAACTCTCACCTTTCAACCTTTCAACATCAAAACATCGTCCCCGCCGTCAGCCACAGTAGGCTGAATGGCGGGGACGATGTCTTGACGTTTTTATGCCGTGCGTCGTTGCGCCCGGATCTTATTTCTTATATTCTACAGCAGCCTTCTCGATGGGCAGGCTCTTCTTGTAGTTCTCGATGTAACGGTTGAAGCCCTCTACGTCGGCGGCCGATGGAGCCACCTCAACGCCTGTGTTGCCGGCGAATACGACCTGGTCGAGGTAGTCGGGCAGCGTCAGCTTGCCGCTGTTGTTCACCATGAAGCCGGCCAGCAGGGCGATGCCCCATGCGCCACCTTCGCCTGCCGTCTCCATGACCGAGATGGGCGAGTTGAGGGCGGCGGCCAGCATCTGCTGACCCACCTTAGGCGTCGTGAAGTAGCCGCCGTGACCCATGATGCGGTCCACCTCGACGTGCTCCTCGTTGAACAGGATATCGTTGCCGATCTTCAGCACGCCGATGGCTCCGTAGAGCTGGGGGCGCATGAAGTTGGCCAGCGTGAACTTGTCGTTGGCAGAGCGCACGAAGAGGGG
>CAMOSA010000160.1 GCA_946624335.1 uncultured Prevotellaceae bacterium | reverse complement strand
GAGCCGAGCGTTCACTCTTTCACTTTTCACTCTTTCACTTTTCACTTTTCACTTTCTAATGACATGTGCGGTACTTTTGCAAAAAAATATTGTTTTTTCGGCAATAGTACCGGCCTCATAGGAGGGTGCGGAAACACACATAGGTTCGTGGGCCGATGCACATAGGTTCGTGGGCCGATGCACATAGGTTCGTGGGCTGATACACATAGGTGTGTTGGCTGACGCACATAGGTGTGTGTGGAAGATGACTTAGGCGACTTGGTTAAGTTGGCTGGGTGACTGGGCAGAGTTGACTGGGTGTGAAGTATATCACTCTGATGAACTGATCTGGGTTTAACAGAAAATCGGTCATTGCGCGGATTGCAATGACCGATTTGAGCTTTCATGATGGGTATCGGAAGGATTGTGTGTTTAGAGGTTGTCCTTCTCGATGTCCTTGAAGTACTTGTAGGTTCCGTGCTTGATCTCCTCGGTGGCTGCCTCGTCACAGACGATGATGCCGTGGGGATGGAGCTGCAGGGCGCTGATGGTCCACCACTGTGTGACGGGTCCTTCGATGGCAGCCTGCAGGGCGCGGGCTTTGTTGTGTCCGTTGCACAGGATGAGGACCTCGCGGGCGTCCATGACGGTGCCTACGCCTACGGTGAGTGCCGTGGCGGGCACATCCTCGGGCCGTCCGCCGAAGAAGCGGCTGTTGGCGACGCGTGTGTCGGTGGTGAGTGTCTTCTGGCGTGTGCGGCTGTTGAGGCTTGATCCTGGCTCGTTGAAGGCGATGTGTCCGTCGGGGCCTATGCCGCCCATGAAGAGGTCGATGCCTCCTGCGTCGAGGATCATCTGCTCATAGTGTGCGCACTCGGCGACGAGGTCGGGGGCATTGCCGTTGAGGATATGGATGTTCTCGCGGGGGATGTCGATGTGGTCGAAGAAGTTGGTAGCCATGAAGCTGTGGTAGCTCTCGGGATGGCTCTCGGGCAGGCCGACGTATTCGTCCATGTTGAAGGTCAGCACGTTCTTGAAGCTCACGCGGCCTTCCTTGTTGGCCTTGACGAGTGCCTGATAGGTGCCGATGGGGCTGCTGCCTGTGGGCAGTCCGAGTACGAAGGGCTTCTCGGCCGTGGGCTGTGCTGCGTTGATCTTGTTGATGATGTACTCCGCAGCCCAGCGGGACATCTGCTCGTAGTTTTGTTCGATGATGACTCTCATAACTTAAAAAGTAGTTTAAAGTTTAACGTTCGAGACAATGATCATTGGGTTTGCGGTGCAAAGGTAGGCAAAAATATCATTATGAAAGCTGTTTCGCAAGAAAAAGTTTCATTTTGCTCGAATTTTAAACCATTTTAACGTGGTATGCCGACAAAAAGTAACTTTCGATGCACGGTGATTGCCCAATAAAGCCTTTTCTTACGACAACGAATTATACGAATTGTACGAATTACAGTTTCTATGGTTGAGTGGGTTGACTGCAGATTCGTGCATTCGAATAATTCGTTGTAAGATAGGGATTGGAGCAGATACGTTCAGTCTACCTGACGATAAGTTTGGCAGATGCCGTCTGTTTGCCGCAGAAGGCACGTATGACGTACATACCCGGTCGTAGGCTGGCAGGCACTTCGAGGTTGCCGTCGCGTAGGAATCCTTGTTCGTAGACGACGGCTCCAGCGGCTGAGCATATCTGGACAGGCACTTCCCAGCGGTCGACGCCTGCCATGGTGATCCACAGGCGTTCGCCAGCCCTGACGACGGTGCGTGCCGGCGTCATGGTGAAGGCTTCGACGGCCTCGTTGTCGGCCGCAGCGGCCATCTCGCGGATGCCGGTGTAGTCGAAGCTGGGGTCGGTGATGCGTTCAGCCCACTTGTACCACTTGTGGTTGGGCGATGCCGGTTGCCAGACGTTGTCGCCCATGCGCAGGTGGTAGTTGTAGTGTGCCTTGCGTGTCTGCTCGCCCTGATAGACGTAGTCGGTGTTGGTGATGACGGCAATGACGACGCCGTTGGCCGGTGCTTCGGGCATGAGCATGGAGACTTCGACATCGTTGTTGCGCTTGCCGTTGACGGGCTCGCCGTAGATGATGCGTCCGTCGGCGGTGCGGTAGCATAGCTGGCATACCATGTTCAAGCCGAGTGCGCGGAAGGTGATGCTGATCTTGTCGCCGGGGCGTCCGCTGGTGTGCAGGACGACCTGGTTGGCGCCGCTCCATCCGGGTGTGGTGCGCCATTCGGGCTTCCACCATCCGGTGCTGTCGGCATCGGCGATGGCTGTCATGCGCGTGTAGGGCGTAGCGCGCCAGACGGGACATTCAATCCAATACGGCTCCCAATCACTCTGCACTTGTACGAGCCAGTTGGCGTCGAGCAGCTGCTCGCACGCTTTGGACCAATGCCCGACATCGATCATGGCCTGTCGTGCCCGGTATTCGACGATGAGGTGTCGCATCTGCCTGGCACCGAGCCCCGGTATACGCACGCCGTTCTCTGTCGTGCCCTCGGCCATGCCCTGCAGCACGCGGCTGCGGCAGTAGCGCCATATCCAGGGTACGGCGCCCTTGCCCAATATGGTATTGAGGACGTGAGGGAACAGCTCGCCATACTGTACGCCGCCGAGCATGTTGCGCCAAGTGCAGATCTGTCCGCTCTGTCCGTACATATTCACGCCTTCTGCAGCGGGGCCTCCGAAGCTGTCGTCCTGCAACCAGCCGGAATAACACTCGATGGGCAAAAACGGAGCGATCATGTTGCCGGCGCTGAGGTATCCCATGGATTCGGGATCTACGCCGCTCTTGCGCACTTCGGCTTCTGCCTGTAGCCATGTGTTACCGGCCTCGTGGAACCATGATGCGTTCTTGCATCCCTCGAGGTCGGCGAAGGTGGCGTGGATGCCCTCATGGACGCAGGCGTTCTGCTGGAAGACGCGGTCTGCGTACGTGCAGGATGGTTCGAAGCAGTAGATGGGGTAGTAGCTGAGGAACACCATGGGCCAAGACGAGCCCTGATAGTGCGTGGCGCTCTGCCAGCCGCCTTTCTCTGTATTCGGCGTATTGGGATCGAAGGTGAGTCCGCTGCCGTAGCCGTAGACCTGACTGTAATAGCCGTTGCGTGCGCGCTTGTCGGGCGGCCATCCCATCTCGTCGCGGAAGTAGGCGAAGTCCTCGTCCATCTTCTTGGCCAGCAGGCGCATGGACTCCTCGGTGATGAGCGGATTGGCCTTGGGTCCTACGGCCACGCTCCACCACTCGCCGTTGACGCGCTTGGCCACGCCGACATTCTCAGGCAGAGGGCCTTTGGTGGGCGGCGGCAGGTTGGGGTATTCGGTGCGGAAGTCGTAGTCGAGGGTGGGCGTGTAGGCCGGCCAACGGTAGCCGAGCTTGGGGTTGTAGACGCCTTCGACAAAGACGTCGAAGTTGATAGCTGTGACGCTGCCGCAGGGCCGCTCGTAGCATAGCGTGTAACGGTCGCTGGCGGCAACGGTCAGCGCAGGTTCCGAGGAGAGCACTTCGCCGTGTTCGTCGAGCCAGTACCAGTTGGGCTCTTCGGTCTCGCCGCCCGGTATGGTGAGGTTGGCAGAGAGGGTGACGGTCTCCCCCTCCTGGATGACGTACTCGTCGGCCGACGGTGTCAGCACGGCGTTGGGGCATCCCTCGCCCTCGTAGCCCTGGAGGATGACCTCGCGTATGCCGCAGGCGACGTCGCTGCGCATGTACAGGCGGAGGCGGTTGGTCTCGATGTTCAGTCCCGTATTGATGGCCACGCCGACGGTGCTGGGCGTGTTGATGTCGTCGGCGCGTTGCCATTCGTGTCCGTCCCATGCCATGAAATAGGCCTCTGTGGGGAAGGCGATGCTGTCGCCGTCGGCCTTCCAGTAGACGGTGGTTCGTGTGATCTGACACTTGGTGTCCCAGGCGAATTCGACATACTCGGTCTGCCCGAAGCTCTCGCGGTCGCGATAGCCGCTCCAGTAGGGCGCGTTGTTGGCCGACCGGGTGTCGTTGAGGTTGTTGACGCCCATGCCGGGGTAGGCGTGAGAGCAGCGTATGGCGATGACTTCGTTCTGCAGTGCTTTGCGTGTGGCTGCCGATGCAGACGCAAAAGCCATGGCCGTCAATATGCTGACGGCCATGGCTCGGAGGATGTTATTTGTTGTCATGTCAGTAGTCTTTTTTACTCACTTGCGCGAGGTAAGTCGACGTGTATGATGGGCTCGGGCTCGGGCTCCATGACGACGCGTACGCGGTTGCCAGTGGCGAGTATGGTTTCAGCCATCTGCTTCACGTTGGCGGGTGTCACGGCACTGACGATGGCCTCGTAGTCCTCGGCGGGATCGTAGCCTCTGCGCTGTATGCTTGCGATGCGGTTCATCCAGTAGCCGTTCTCGCGCTGGTTCTGCTTGAAGGTCTTCAGCAGATATTCCTTAGCCTTGGTGACGCTCTCCTCGCTGACGCCATTCTTGGCGACATCCTCGAAGACGTCCTGGACGATCTGCAGGCAGGTGTCGGTCATCTCGGGCTTGAGTGGGAAGGCGGCCTGCAGGACGAAGCGTGGGCGGTCGTCGGTGCCGCGTGTGATCATGCCCTGTGCGCTGGTGGAGTAGGCTGCGCCGAGCTCCTCGCGTATCTTCTTGAGGTACTGCTCAGCGACGCAGTTGCCGAGGATGGTCATCAGGGCGTTGTTGCGCACGGTCATCTCGGTGT
>CAMOSA010000159.1 GCA_946624335.1 uncultured Prevotellaceae bacterium | reverse complement strand
TGCGTGCCGACCGCCAGCCGGAGTTCACGCAGATCGACTGCGAGATGTCGTTCGTCACACAGGAGGATATTCTGCAGACCTTCGAGGGTATGGCCAAGCACCTCTTCCGCGAGCTGCGCGGCATTGAGCTCGAAGGCGCCTTCCCCCGCATGACGTGGGCTGATGCCATGAAGTACTATGGCTCCGACAAACCCGACACGCGCTTCGAGATGAAGTTTGTAGAGCTGAAGGATGTGTTTGCCAAAGCTCCCGGTTTCTCGGTCTTCGACGATGCCAAGTACATCGGCGGCATCTGCGCCAAGGGGCAGGCCGTATATACCCGCAAGCAGATCGACCAGCTCACCGACTTCGTGAAACGTCCGCAGATTGGCGCCAAGGGTCTCGTCTATGCCCGTGTCAACGAGGATGGCAGCGTCAAGTCGAGCGTCGATAAGTTCTATGGCGAGGAGGTTCTCAACGAGCTGAAGGCCTCCATGAACGCTCAGCCCGGCGACCTTATCCTCATCCTCTCGGGCGACGACGCTATGAAGACGCGCAAGCAGCTGTGTGAGCTGCGCCTCGAGATGGGCGCCCGAATGGGCCTACGCGACAAGAATAAGTTCTCGCTGCTCTGGGTAATCGATTTCCCGATGTTCGAGTGGAGCGAGGAGGAAGGCCGCCTCATGGCTACCCACCACCCCTTCACTCACCCGAAGGACGAAGATATCCCCTTGCTCGACACCGACCCCGCAGCCGTGCGCGCCGATGCCTACGATATGGTGTGCAACGGCGTAGAAGTGGGTGGCGGCTCAATCCGTATCCACGACCCGGAGCTGCAGGACAAGATGTTCCGCATCCTGGGCTTCACCGAGGAGCGCGCACAGGAGCAGTTCGGATTCCTGATGAACGCCTTCAAGTATGGCGCACCCCCTCACGGAGGTCTCGCCTACGGTCTGGACCGCTGGGTCAGCCTCTTCGCCGGTCTCGACAGCATCCGCGACTGCATCGCTTTCCCGAAGAACAACAGCGGGCGCGACGTCATGCTCGACGCTCCCGCACGCCTGGAGCAGAAGCAGCTGGATGAACTCTACTTAGATATCAAACAATTGCCTGAATAATGGGAATCATCAATCATACCGAGCAAGGTGTAGAGGGCGTACAACACACCCTCTACACCTGCCAAGGCACCTGCTCCAAAGCCATCGAGGTAACAGCCAAGGATGGCGTGATAGAGAACGTCACGTTCTACGGCGGCTGCAACGGCAACACCAAAGGCATCTCGCAGCTCGTGCGCGGCATGAAAGTCGACGACGTCATAGCTCGCCTCAAGGGCACTACTTGCGGCGCACGCCCTACAAGCTGCCCCGACCAACTCACGCGAGCGCTGGAGCAGATGAAGCAAGGGGAGAAGTAAGAAGAGGAACTAAAGTTATACAAGATTATCACCCATCATGAGAAAAGCTCATTTATATAAAATTGCCTGCGGCCTCATCATGGTGCTGTCTGCAGCCATTTCTATGAGCTGCACCGAGTCTTTCGAAGACCGTTGCCGACGCGAAGCACGCGAGTACACCGAGAGGATGTGTCCGCGCGTCATGGCCGAATGTATCACCATGGACAGTATGGTCTTTGTCGACAATCCCGTCGGCTTTACCTATTATTATAATATCAGCGGCACACTCGACAACGCAGAACTACTCACGGACGAAGTGCTTGATGAATTCCACGACGAGCTACTAACCAACCTACGTCAGGACATCAACCTCAAGCGTTACAAGGATCGCGACTTCACGTTCACATACAAGTATATTTCGGCTTCGACACATGAGGTCTTCACGGAAGTCTCCTATGGGCCGGATGACTATAAGTAATCCTATAAACTAATTAATAGCACAAAACAATGAAACGACTTTTCCTTTTACCACTCGTCATAGCCAGCTTCTGCGTCAACACGTTGGCACAGAACACGACACAGACAGTGGAACAGGTGACGGAGGCCATGAGCCTCACCGATGACGTCGATCTTCACATCACAGGCAGCCAGCCCTTCGCTGAAGCCGGCACTATCGACATCGTTAACACGGATCACGCCGTAGTGATTATGGATGCCTTGAAGCCTTCGCTGGCCAAAGCATATATCAACCATATCACCATCAATGGCGAAGCGGCGAAGGATGGCACGAATTGCCAGCTGAAGCTGTACGACCGTGGTGCCATCCTGCTCCCCTACGGCGGCAGCACTTTCCGTCCGCTGACCGTTTACTCAGAAAAGGATTTTGGCGGTGAGAGCGAGAGCAATGCTTTCACCGAAGGTAATGCCGGTGGCTTCATGAAGAACGTCAGCAACGCGTGGAACAACCGCATCCAAAGTTTCCGTCTCAAACGTGGCTATATGGTCACCTTTGCCCTGAAGAAATCCGGTAGGGGCTACAGCCGATGCTTCATCGCTGCCAAAGGCGATCTGGAGGTAAACCTGCCTGAGCTGATGGCCGGACGCATCAGTTCGTACCGCATTTTCAAATGGTACGACACGAGCAAAGTCGGTGTGTCTGATGTCAGTGC
This sequence comes from uncultured Prevotellaceae bacterium, assembly GCA_946624335.1. Lineage (GTDB taxonomy): Bacteria > Bacteroidota > Bacteroidia > Bacteroidales > Bacteroidaceae > Physcousia. Next base: position 2,221 of record CAMOSA010000159.1, on the reverse strand, counting down.
AAACACCTTGGCACAACTCAACGCCCAGACGACCTTCACCTGGGGCCCCGGTCAGAGTATGCTGCCCGATGCAGAAATGGTGCCTCACCGCATTGATGAGAGCTGGCCGACCCCGGCAGGCTGTGGCGCTGCCAACTATTCTCCTCACCTGAAGACCAACAACGAGCCTCGCAACGAATCCGACCATGGCACATGGACTATGGAGCAGATACTCGCTAACTGGGAAGCCATGATGGCCACAGGTATGCGTCTGTGCACCCCATCATCATGGGATGGCAGCGACTATTGGAACGCCACAGGCTTCCTGGCTGATTTCCTCAATGAGATTGACGCTCGCGGTTGGCGATGCGACATCATCGACCTTCACGGCTATTGGAATGAAGGTGCATTCACGACGACCGTCAACAACTGGGCTCAAAAGTTCAAACGTCCCGTATGGATTACCGAATGGGTATGGGGTGCCTCATGGAGTGGCGGCAGCGGTATCTTCAAGGAGGCTTCTAATCTCGACAATCCTACGGCTGCCGACCTTCAACTGAACAAGACCGTAGTGGCACGCATCCTTGACAACCTGAACAGCAACAACGCCTGCGAACGCTATTTCTATTGGAATGGCGAGCGCAACTGCTCCAAGCTTCTTCGCGACGGTAAGCTTACGCCCGCCGGTGAATACTTCGCTACGATGAAAACGAATGGCCCCGGCTACACCGGCTATGGCAATTATGTCCCGGCAGCGCCGCCCGTGAATGCCATCACCGATCTCGAAGCGACATTCAACGCCAACCGTATGCAATGCAACATCACGTGGACAAACATCAATGGCGACCTCTCCACCACCGTCTCCCTCCAGCGCCGCATCACTGGCCAGTCATGGACGACGTTGCAGGAATGGACAGGCGGCGACATCGAAGACAAGACGTCAATGAGCTTTGTTGATAACATTGAGGAAGCTGCCGCCTACGAATACCGTGTCGTCGAGAAGATGTATAACAACAAAACCTTGACCTCCAACACGGCCTATAACGTGCTGAGCACCAGCGAAGGCACTGCCGACGTACAGTTTGGTACGATTTCCGCTGCCAAGGAAGAGGAAGTCATCAGTTTCTTCGCCTATCCCTTCGAGGAGGAGCCTGTCATCGTCTTCGGCAATCCCTCCTATGCTGCCGTCTACGCCACAGAGAACCTGATGAGCGTCACCATGAACTCATCGCGCACGGCCTATAACCTCTTCAAGATGCGCTATCGTCTCTGGGAGAGTGACGCTGAGAACACCCGCACGAGCAAGCTCTCGACAACCTATATCGCAGCCAAGCCTGGCCGCGGAAAGATTGGCAACTTGAGCTATGAGGCAGGTCGCATCAACGAAGGCAACTCCATGACCTGCAAGCGCGAATACACGGTAACCTTCTCCGAGCCCTTCGCATCTACCCCTGTCGTGCTGGCGACGCCCCGAGTAAGCAACGCCAACATCACAGCTGTCATGTGGCGTATATACGATGTCACGCCCGAGGGCTTCAAGATCCAGCTGCTCAAGGAGAGCAATGTCAGCAGCACCATTGCCGGTCCCTGCAACTTCATCGCCATCGAGAAGGGACGAGGCAGCAATGGCGAGGGCGCCATCTTCAATGTCGGCGACAAAGAGGTGACCTTCAACAGCCTCTCGCAGAATATTGAGCTTGGCTATGAGGTAGAAAACCCACGAATCATGGTGCAGCTGCAGACCAACAACGACGACTGTGCCGCTCAGTTGCGCTACACCCCTCCGACGAATGCCACGACGACAACAGCCAACTCGCTCGACGTACGCATGATTGTGGACCGCAGCAACAACGAAAAGGCCTTGAGCTACAGCAAGACCACGGACGAACGCGCAGGCTACGTCATCATCAGTGACGGTATGTTGGACGACGATGCCATCACATCGACGCCCACTTCGGTCAGCAACACGTCATTCACGACCCTGACAGGCATCCGCCTTGATCGCCCGACACGCCGTGGCGTCTACATCGTCAATGGCCAGAAGGTCATCGTGAAATAGCTGCCCACGAAGCATTCACACACGCACCATCCCGCAATCATCAATCCCCAAGAGTTGGGGTTAACCCCAGAACGGTCATTAGCGTTATGATGTTAACCATTAATTATTTTTAATCCGATGCCTTGTGTGTTTTTGAGGGCGCAATGGGGTTCCATTGTAACCGAGAAACGATAAGACAGATGA
>CAMOSA010000158.1 GCA_946624335.1 uncultured Prevotellaceae bacterium | reverse complement strand
GTGACGAGCTCGAGGCCCTCGAAGCTGAGTTCGCCGACCTTGATGGTCTTGCCGAGCTCGAGGTTGGTAACATCGATATCGAGACGCTCGGGGATGGCGCTGTGGACAGCCTTGACCTTGAGCTTACGGACGCTGGCAGCGAGCTTACCACCAGCCTTGACGCCCTCTGCGAGACCGTTGAGCTTGATGGGCACTTCCATGACGATGGGCTTCTCGTCGGTGATCTGGTAGAAATCGACGTGCAGGACATTGTCCTTCACGGGGTGGAACTGAGCCTCCTTGAGGATAGCCAGGCACTGCTGACCGTCGACGTCGAGTTGCACGGTGTAGATGTCGGGCGTGTAGATGAGCTTACGGAGCTCACTCTCGCTGACAGCGAAAGCGACAGCCTTCGGGAGGCCCTTCTCATCGCGGAGTTCACCATAGAGGTTGCAGGGGACCATGCCCTGTTTACGGAGCAGCTTGGCAGCCTTCTTGCCGCCGGCGACACGTGCCGTGCCTTTGATCTCAATTGTTTTCATTTCGTTGAAGTTTTTGTGTTACTCTAAATGAAGTTAATTCTTTGCTTCATTCGCCATCACACGAGCCGCCAGAAGCGGGGATGTGCTCAAAAGCGGGTGCAAAGGTAGACAAATTAGTTGAAAGTTGAAAGTTGAAAGTTGAAAAGTTTTGCTTTGACACGCATTTTTCTGTGTTTTTCGTCTCTTACCCTTCGCTTTTTTCCATTCTGAGCACCTTATATAATAATAAATGTGTATCTTTGTCGCCGAAAAACAAAGGACATCATCATGCCAGACATGGAAGCAAAGGAACCCGTAGCACCCTACTATACCCGTCCCAAGATGCAGTATATGCGTCAGGTCATCATGCGCGGTATCGAGCAGGAAGAGAATATCGCCCAGCTCGAAAAGCTCTATGAACATTACAGCCCCCTCGGCAAGACTTTCGAGGAAGAGGTGGCCGAAGCACGTGCCTTGGCCGAACAATACTTCGAACCGGAGGACGTGGAGGAATTGGCAGAAGTAGACTTTACCGTTGGACACGACCCCGAGGAATGGAATTGGTATCCACCAACGAACGATGAAGAGTGGGAACGACAGATTGCTGAGTGGGAGGAAGAGGAGAAGACAGACAAAGGCATTAGTTTCGATGAGTTCAAACGTCGATATGCAAAATTGCTGTAGCCATGAGATACGTTTTTTCTACGCTCGCCCAAAAACAATATGAGCGCAAGGTCAATTGGTATCTCCGTTGCCGAGGTAAGGATTTTGAGCGCTCGTTCACGAAAAACCTTTTCTCTACCATCGACGCCATCGCTCAAATGCCTACCATAGGCCGCATTGAGCGGCAGAGTAAACAATGCACCTATCGCAGTTTCCTCGCTCATCCCGGTTGCCTCATCTTTTATGTCCACACGGCGACGCTCATACGCATCCAGCGCCTACACTTCTCGTCTATGCAGACGCCCCTATCCCAGAACTGACTAACAAATACAAAAGGAGATATGAATCACTTGCGATTTCTACTGACGTCAGCCCTCATGCTGACCACCATCCTGCACGGCGCGGCCCAGACCGACGTCACCGCCGAATACCTCACTAACCCCTCCTTCGAGGGCGACGCCGCTGCCTGCACCGACGCCGTCCGCAAGAGCGAGGCCTCCGACGGCCTGCGTGGATGGGACCTCAGCGCCATCACGGGCTGGACCACCACGCGCCCCGACAAGCAGCTGCTCATCACCGCCGACTGCTTCACCGACAACAACTTCGGCAAGACGCCTATCGCCGACGGCACCTACGCCCTCTTCCAGCGCATGGGCTGGAACAACGGAGCCAGCACCATAGCCCAGACAACCTCCAAAGCGCTGCCCGCCGGAAAGTATGCACTCACGCTCAAGGCCAAAGCCTTCTATGCCAACGGCGGCAGCAGCGCCACCGTGCAGGTGAAAGGCGGCACGAAAAGCCTCGGCAACGCCACCATCACCTTCGACCACGGCTCGGCAGGCTGTATGAACGCAGCAGCCTGGAAGGACATCAACGTGCGCTTCACCCTCACCGAAGCCTCGGCAATCACCATAGCCACCAACATCACATGGGTCAGCGGAGGCAGCCAAATCGCCCTCGACGACTTCCGCCTCACACGTCTGCCCGACGATGCGCCTGAACCCGAACCGGAGGTGACGCAGTTCACCGAGGGCGTCATCACACACGACTTCGTGCCCGAGGCCGAGATGATGCAGGACCTGCTCGAGATGCTGGCGCGCTCGATGCAATATGCCAAGTCGATCTGGTTCCAGTGCCAGGCACCCAACTCCGTCGGCGAGCCCTGCGGCTATTTCAAGGGCAACAGCGCCGGACAGAGCAACGAGGACGGCGTGCGCACCAATGCCGACTTCGCGATGATCTCAGCCTTCCTCGTCAAATACGCCCAAGGCAAGGTCACACTGCCCGACGGCATCACGTGGGACGAAGTCAAGGATATGGCCATGCGAAGCCTCGTCTTCGGCTACTCCACACATAAGGCCAACCGCCTGAAGGTGACGTCGAACAACGCCTACTGGGGCAGTACATCGACCAGCGACAACATCTGGGAGAGTTCGCTGTGGACCATGAGCCTCTGCTTCGCCGCACACTTCCTCGACGACCAGCTCACCGACGCGCAGCGCACCTATATATATAATATGGTAAAGGCGGAGTGCAACTACGAGCTCGGACGCTCTATCCCCACAGGCTATGCCGGCGACACCAAGGCCGAAGAGAACGGCTGGGAGGCCGACGTGCTGGCCTGCGCCCTCGGGCTCTATCCCAACGACGCGCTGGCAGAGCGATGGTTCGACCGCCTGCGTGCCTTTGCCATCAACAGCTACTCGCAGGTTGACGACGCCGCCGACCAGGCCGTCATCGACCCCGCCTACGACCAGAAGACCGTGGCCGACTACTACCGCGGACAGAACCTCTACGACGACTACACGCTGCAGAACCACAACCTCTTCCACACCTCCTACCAGAACGTCGTCATGCAGGAACTGGGCGAGGCCCACCTGGCCATGCTCCTCTTCCAAGGCGGCGAACAGAAGTGGAAGACCAACGCCCTGATGCACAACCAGCAGGAGGTCTTCGACCAGGTGCTCAAGCGCCTGGCCTTAGCCGACGGCGAACTGGCCATGCCCAACGGCAACGACTGGAGCCTCTTCCTCTTCGACCAGATCACCAGTTACTCCACTGCCGCCTGCTTCCTCCGCGATGCCGACGCCTTGCTGCTCGAGAATATGGCCTACAAATACATCAAGGCACGCCAGCAGACGACGAAGGACGGATCGTGGCTCCTCAACAGCGACATAGGGCCGCGACGCATGGGCGTCGAAGGCCACCGCGTCATGATGACCTACCTCATGCATCTCGCCGCCTCGACGGCCGACCTCCGGCCCTCAACGTGGGACGACTTCTCGGCGCGCCAGCAGGACGCATATATCTTCCGTAGCCAAAACATCGTGCGCGCCTCGTCGGCCGACCGCTTCGTCACCTTCTCGTGGAGCACAGGTTTGAAGAGCTACACGGGCTATTTCACCGACACGACGCCCGACCGCAACAAGATTATCTGCCCCTTCCGCGCCAACAATACGGGCAACCTCATCGGCTGGTACAACGTAAGCGGCCGAGGCACCAATGCCACGCCTACGGTCAGCGGTGTCTATGACCTCCACGAGAACGCCTTCACGATGAACGGACGCCTCCAGACCAACGACGCCACCCTCGAGAACAGCTTCGTCATCGCCGCCACCAAGGGCAACGCCGTCGTCTATCTCAACAACGTCAAAGCCCTCCAGAGCGCCACCATCAACGGGCGCCGCGGCGGACTGCTGGCCATCACCACCGACCCCTTCACCGCCGAGCAGCGCACCATCTACACGGCCGAGGGCGAGTTCACCGGCAACGGAGCCGCCACGCAGACCTTCGCCACGCAGTGGGCCAACATCGACCAGTCCGTAGGCATCGTCACTCTCGGCGGCACAGGCCAGATGGCTTTCGGCGACCGCGCGCTGAACAACAGCATCCAGTGTGCCAAGTTCTACCCGCTCTACTCGCAAGGCAACCAGAGCATCAGCAAAGATAAAGCCGTGGACCGCGCGGCCGTCATCTACTACAGCCGCACAGATGCCGCCACGACCGAAGCCCTCCAGGCACAAGCCGCCAGCCTCGCCGACCAGCTGCCCGACGGCTGGAACGGCCTCCGCTTTGCCGATGCCGACGGCACCCCCTACCTCCTCGTGGCAAACCTAGGCGGCGGCAGCAAGAACCGTGCTGAGCTCAAAGACCTCACCGCCGACTACGGAGCACCCGTGCTCGCCTCAGAGACCTTCATCACCGACAGCCGCGGCACTGCCACCGTCGCCCTCGACGCCGACCACGCCCTCATGCAACCGCTGACCGTTTACGTCAAAGGCTCGGGTGTGGCAGCCAAGATGTTCAACCCCTGGGATGACCAACAGCTCTACATCCGTTCCATCAACGACGACAAGCAGACCGTCACCGTCACTATTCTCGCCAACGGCAAGGCCGTGAGCAAAGAGTTAGTCGTAGAAGGCACTACAATAATTCGCCTCGACGACGGCGAAATATCTGCCTACACTGAGGAGGCCGAGGAAGCTCTGCCAGAACTCACAGCGCAGTACATCGTAAACCCTAGTTTCGAGGAGGACGTCACGTGGGGCACCACGGGCAACATCACCCTCGGCGGCACAGCCTATAACCCCTGCTACACGCAGACGGTCAAGGCCGCCAACGCGCAGCTGCCACAGGTGTTGCCCGTAGTTGGTTGGACGGCAGAGAGCACCCTCGCGCCTGCCAGCAACTACGCCCTCCTCTACTCCATGCCCTACAGCTTCACTCAGTA
>CAMOSA010000157.1 GCA_946624335.1 uncultured Prevotellaceae bacterium | reverse complement strand
AACAAGGTCGGCCTGCAGGCCCGCCTGATGAGCCAGGCCCTGCGCAAGCTCACCGGCACCATCTCCAAGACGAAGACGTGCTGCATCTTCATCAACCAGCTGCGTGAGAAGATTGGCATCATGTTCGGTAACCCCGAGACGACGACGGGCGGCAACGCCTTGAAGTTCTACGCCAGCGTCCGTCTGGACATCCGCAAGATCACCACCGTCAAGGACGGCGACGAGGCGCTCGGCACCATGGTGCGCGTGAAGGTGGTGAAGAACAAGGTGGCTCCGCCCTTCCGCAAGGCCGAGTTCGAGATCAGCTTCGGCGAGGGCATCAGCCGCACCGGCGAGCTCGTAGACCTCGGCGTGGAGCATAACATCATCAAGAAATCGGGCTCGTGGTTCAGCTACAACGACTCGAAGATCGGTCAAGGCCGTGACAACGTGAAGAAACTCCTGGCCGACAATCCCGAGTTGGCCGATGAGATCGAGGCCAAGGTTATGGAGGCCATCATGGCCAAGCACGAAGCCTAACGCCGCAGAGCAAAGTCATCAGGACGGTGTCAGCCCATATTGTCGCTGACACCGTCCTGTCTTTTTTCTTCGGTCCCTGCGCAGGGTCGAGCGGTGCCCCGTGCGACTACGGCCCCACGCTTAGGCGCCTTCGGGCTGTCACATAGTAGGCTGCGCCAAATCCCTTAGGCGAATGAGCAGTTACGTCGAGGAGCGAAGGCTGATGCGTCTAGGTGTGCGGGGTGGCCCACCCGGGTGGGACACCCAACACAGCTGGGTGACTTCGTCGTGTTACCTAGGTGACTTTGTCATGTTACCTATGTGACTTCGTCATATTGCCTATGTGAGTTTGTCGGAGGAGCTGGGTGACTTCGTCGTGTCAGCTGGGTGAGTGCTGTGAAAGGAAGCCGCGTGGAGGGGGGAGCTGCCGGTCATGAGCAGCAGCACGCCTCGTGTTGGCAGCGCGTGTGATCATGGTGATGGTCGCAGGTGCCCGATAGCGGACAATCGGCGCAGCGCACGTCCTCATGGCGCTTCGTCGTGAAGCGCTTCCACAAGCGACGGGCTGTGTAGGCTACGCAGGCGGCAAGGACGAGGGCGACGATGATGGACTGCATGAGGAAGTGAAAAGTGAAAGAGTGAAAAGTGAAAAATAAAAGGTACTTTGGAAAGAGTGAAAAGTGAAAGAGTGAACCATCGGAGCTGCAAGAGATAATTATATTTTTCACTTTTCACTCTTTCACTTTTCACTTAAAACAAGCTTCCTATCTGCACGACGGCGGCTGAGACGCACCATGCGACGAGGGTGGTGTAGAGGGCGGCGATGATGGCCCAGCGCCACGAGTTGGTCTCGTTCTTGATGGCTACGATCGTGGCCAGACAGGGGAAGTAGAGTAGGATGAAGAGGAGATAGGCGTAGGCGTTGAGGGGCGTGATGCCGTCGGCGGCCATCAGCTGGTGCAGGTGGGTGTATTTGTCGGCATCATTGCTGAAGGTGTCATCGTCGCCGAACGAGTCATCGCCCGAGTATAGCACGCCCATCGTCGATGCTACGATCTCCTTGGCGCCGACGCCTGCGATGAGGCTCACGTCGAGCTTCCAGTTGAAGTGCTGTGGCGCAAAGATGGGCTCTATGCTCTTGCCGGCGCGGCCGAGGTAGGATGACTCCATGTCGTCTGCCGTGGCGATGGCCGACGACTCTGACGGCCCGAAGTAGCTCATCGCCCAGACGATGATGCTGGCGACGAGTATGATGCCGCCCATCTTCTTGAGGTATTCCTTGCCTTTCTCCCAGGTGTGGCGCCCGATGGCCTTGGCTGTCGGCCAGCGGTAGGGCGGCAGCTCCATGACGAAGGGCGTGTCCTCGCCCTTGACGATGCAACGCGAGAAGATGCGCGAGACGACGACGGCGACGGCGATGCCCACGGCGTAGAGCGACACGAGCACGGCAGAGCGCCAGGCCGGGGCGAAGAAGGTGCCCACGACCATGATGTAGATCGGCAGGCGCGCCGAGCACGACATGAAGGGCAGGATCATCATCGTGATCAGCCGCGAGCGGCGGCTCTCGATGGTGCGTGTAGCCATGATGGCCGGGACGTTGCAGCCGAAGCCCATCACGAGCGGGATGAACGATTTGCCGTGGAGGCCCATGCGGTGCATCAGCTTGTCCATGATGAAGGCGGCGCGCGCCATATAGCCCGAGTCCTCCATGAATGAGATGAAGCCATAGAGTATGAGTATCTGTGGCAGGAAGACGATGACGGAGCCTACGCCGCCTATGACGCCGTTGACGAGCATCGAGCGCAGGGGGCCTGCGCTCATCGTCGTGCCGATCCACTCGCCCAGCCATTCCACTCCGGCCTCGATCCAGTCCATCGGGTACTGCCCGAGGGTGAACGTGGTCTGGAACATGACGTATAGGATGAGGAAAAAGATGGGGAATCCCAGGTATTTGTTCGACAGGAGGTCGTCGATGCGGTGCGTGGTGCGATAGGTGTCCTCCTTCTCTCCCGTGAGGAAGTCGGCCTCGGCCAGCGCGCCGTGTATGAAGCCGTACTTGGCGTCCATGATGGCCGTCTCGGCGTCCACGTCCGTCTCTTCCTTGACGCGTGCCGCGGCGCGGTCGCGTGCTGCCATGAGCCGCCGCTGGTCGTCGGTGCGCTGTTCGCCGATGATGTGCTCGGTGACGTAGCGCTCCACCTCGCTGTCTCCCTCCATCAGCTTGATGGCCAGGTAGCGCGTGGAGAAGTGCGTGGTGATGTGCTCGTCGGCTTTCAGGTACTGCTGGATATGTGCTATGCCGTCCTCAATCTCGTGGCCGTAGTTGATGTGCAGGTGGCGGGCCACGGCGTTGCGGTCCTCGGCCACCTCGACGACGGTCCGCAGCAGGTCGTTGAGCCCCTTGCCGCTCTTGAATGATGTCGGCACCATGGGTACGCCGAAGAGCGTCTGCAGCGTGTCCAGGTTGATGTGGTCGCCGCGTCGCTCAAACTCGTCGTACATGTTCAGTGCGCAGACGACGCGCAGGTTCATGTCGATGAGCTGGGTCGTCAGGTACAGGTTGCGCTCGATGTTGGAACTGTCGATGACGTTGATGATGACGTCGGGATGCTCCTTCTCGAGGTGCTGTCGCACGTATAGTTCCTCGGGCGAGTAGCACGAGAGCGAGTAGGTACCGGGCAGGTCGGTCAGGTTCAGCGTGTAGTCGCCGTAGCGTGCGGTGGCTACGGTGGCGTCGACGGTGACGCCCGAGTAGTTGCCGACACGGGCGTGGGCACCGCTGGCATAGTTGAACAGCGATGTCTTGCCGCAGTTGGGGTTGCCGATGAGGGCTACGTTGATGGCAGACCCGCCCGCCGGAGCCCCAGCCCCGGGAGAGTGGCTGCCCGTCCTCGCTGTGAGGGAAGATGCGGTATGTCCTGAAGGCTGGCTCGCTTCAGCCACGCGAACAGATTCAGCTTCCTCCCTCACCGGGGGGGCTTGGTGTCCGCTGTTACCTCGCTCTGGCGTGGGGCTTACCTCGATCATCTCGGCTTCGTCGTGCCGCAGACTGACCTCATAGCCCATCAGCCGATATTTCACGGGGTCCTGCAGCGGGGCGTTGAGCAGCACTTCGACGGTCTGTCCCTTGATGAAGCCCATCTCCATGATGCGTTTGCGGAAGCCTCCGTGGCCACTGACGCGGGCGATGACCGCCTGTTGTCCTGTCTTTAATTCCGAAAGTTTCATCGTCTTGTCCGTATTTTTGCTTGCAAAAATACATATTTCTTTCCACATGTCAAAGCAGGTGACACGATGATGTCATAAAATTACCTAATCAAGAGGCGTAAATCATCAAAAGTGGGTATGCCCACAGCTCATGGGACGCTCCCGAAGTGGGCTGAGCGAGCAACAAAAAGCCACCTACGTGACCGTACGATGTCACTCAGGTGGCATGGGGTGCCGTGGCTTGGCGGATGACGGCGACCGTCGCGAGGATCTCGCCCTCGACGCCATCGGCTGTCGTGACGGAGCATTGCCTACGGCCGCTGACGTATTGTCCGGTCAGCGGGTCGCGGATATGCCGCCGGTCGGCCGTGGCGTTGCCCGAGGTGGTCATGCAATGTCCGGGCGGTATGTCGGAGGGGTTATGCCCGAGCGAGAGGATGGAGCTGTTGCCGAGGTTGACGAGGGCATCGTGGATGCCGAGCGTGGGCAGTAGGCTGCGGAGCCGCTCGAGGGCATAGCCTTTGAGAATGCCGGAGAGGTCGAGGACGAAAGACCCGTCCCGCCCTGCGGACGCCCCTCCGGTGGCGGAGGGGAGGCTGGCGTGCGAGATGGTGAGGGTGCCGCCGGGGGCATCGGCAAAGGGTGTGAGGTGAATGGCGTGGATGAGGCCGGGGCAGAAGCCGGGGCTGTTGACGGTGATGTCAAAGAGACCGTCGGTCTCTCGGTTGGCCTGCAGACAACGGGCAAGCAGCCCGAACAGCTCGGGCGAAAGCGTGGCAGAGCCTGCTGAGACAGCTGTACGCACGGCCGTGGACAGCTCGCTGTCCGGGTCGAAACGGTTGCCCATCCGCTCTACGGCGAGCAGCTCGCGGCGCACGGCTTCCTCCGCCGCCTCGAACGCAGCCTCGCTGAGCGGTGCCAGCAGCAGCAGGTCGACACGTGTGTGCAACGCTTCGAACCAAGCGTAGTAGCGGTTGTGCTGCGGTGTAGCACGGAACAGATGGGGCACGGGCGGGTGTTTAGCGTTGTTGCCTGCGCTGTCCGTTGCCGCGTCCCAGGCGCTGGCCGCCGCGTCGGCCGAGGTTGGCACGGTCGGGCAGCTCGCGGATCTTGATGTTCTTGAAGTGAACCTCGTCGCCATGGTCCTGCAGGAGGATGTGGCCTTCGGGGGCGTTGCCGAAGTTGGGCCAGTCGCGGTACTTGCTGTAGGCCACGAGGGCGTCCCACTCCTGATCGT
>CAMOSA010000156.1 GCA_946624335.1 uncultured Prevotellaceae bacterium | reverse complement strand
GATGCCCACCTTCACGGCGTCGGCACCATTCTCAACCAGCATCCTGGCGGCAGCGCCGGTGGCGATATTGCCTACCACAATGTCGATATGGGGGAAGGAAGCCTTGGCTTCGCGCAGCTTCTCGATGACACCCTTGGAGTGGCCATGGGCCGTATCGATGACGATGGCATCGGCACCGGCGTTGACCAATGCCTGCATGCGGTCGAGGGTATCGAACGTGACGCCCACGCCGGCTGCCACGCGAAGGCGGCCTTTGCTGTCCTTGCAGGCCATCGGCTTGTCCTTGGCCTTGGTGATGTCCTTATAAGTAATCAGTCCCACGAGGCGATTGTCTTTATCGACCACGGGAAGCTTCTCAATCTTGTTCTTCTGCAGAATTTCGGCAGCAGCTGCCAAATCGGTCTGCTGATGGGTGGTGACGAGGTTCTCCTTCGACATGATTTCGTCGACGGGACGGTCGAGACGGCGTTCGAAACGCAGGTCGCGATTGGTGACGATGCCCACCAGATGCTTCTCGTCGTCGACCACGGGAATACCGCCGATGTGATACTCCGACATGATGTCGAGCGCCTGAGCCACCGTGCTACCGCAGGGAATGGTCACGGGGTCGTAGATCATACCGTTCTCGGCACGCTTGACAATAGCCACCTCGCGGGCCTGGTTCTCGATCGACATGTTCTTGTGGATAACGCCGATACCACCTTCGCGGGCAATGGCAATGGCCATCTGGCTCTCGGTGACGGTGTCCATGGCGGCCGTCACGAAGGGCACGTTGAGCTGGATGTTGCGTGAGAAACGGGTACGAAGTTCTACCGTCTTGGGCAATACTTCCGAGTAAGCGGGGATGAGGAGGACGTCATCAAATGTCAAACCGTCCATCACGATTTTGTCTGCAATAAATGAAGCCATAACTTATACCTTTCTTTAAATATTGCGTGCAAAGGTAGTCATTTTTTGCCATATAGCATGCGTTTTTTAGGAAAAACACACCTTGTTAATACGATTTAACCAATATCGGAACTTGCGTTTTGGGCCAAAACGGAGCGCGATTTGGGCCTAAACGGAGGGCATTTTGGGCCAAAACGGAATGCGATTTGGGCCAAAACGGGAAACGTTTCGTATCAAAACGGGTTGCGTTTCGTATCGAAACGGGCGGCGTTTTGTATCGAAACGGAATGCGTTTTGTATGGAAACGGAATGCGTTTTGTATGGAAACGGGCGGTGTTTTGTATCAAAAAGAAATGCGTTTTGCTGCAAAACGCGACGGGAGTTGCAGCAAAACGCAGGTCGGAAGCGAGGGCTATCAGTTGGCCATCTCGCTGATGAACTTGATGCGCACTAAGCGAATTTCGTCTTCAGAGCACTCACTGCCCAGCTCTTGGATGGCTGCCTCAAGGTCGTCGGTCTCAGAGTTGGCAAAATAGTCGTAGATGTCGTCGACGTGGTCGTCGTCCATCACTTCCTCCAAGAAGTAATCAATGTTGAGCTTGGTGCCGCTATAGACGATGGCTTCTACCTCGTCGAGCAGCTCGTCGAAGTCGATGCCCTGGGCATTGGCAATATCGTCGAGCGCTATCTGGCGGTCGATGTTCTGAATGATCTTCACTTTCAGCATCGACTTCTTGGCCACGGTGCGCACGCGCAGGTCTGCCTGACGGGTGATGTCGTTCTCCTCGCAATAACGCTTGATCAAGGTAAGGAACTCCTTGACGTAGGGCTGGCGCACCTTACCCTCGCCCACTCCCTGGATATTCTTCAGCTCCTCGGGGGTGACGGGATAGTCGGTAGCCATCTGTTCAAGGCTCACGTCCTGGAAAATGACATAGGGCGGACGGCCGAGTTTGCGCGCCCACTTCTTCCGCAGGTCGTGAAGCATGGCCGAAAGCGTGGGGTCGAGGGCGCTGGTGGTGCCGTCGTGATCGGGCACGCTCTCATCATCGTCGGTGAACTCATGGTCGGTGACAATCTGGAACGACTTGGGGCTCTTGATGAACTTCTTGCCTGCGGCCGTCACTTTGAGCAGGCCGTAGTTCTCTACATCTTTCTTCAGGTAGCCGGCAATGAGCGCCTGACGGATGACAGGGTTCCAGATTTTCTCTTCTTCATCCTCGCCGGAGCCAAACTCCTCGAGCTCCTGATGCTTATGGGCAAGGATCTCGTCGGTCTCACGGCCCATGATGAAGTCGATCACATAGTCGGAACGGAAGTTCTCCTTCACGGCAAGAATGGCCTCGAGGGCGATGACCAGCTGGTCGCGAGCCTCGATCTTCGTCTTCGGATGCAGGCAGTTATCGCAGTTGTGGCAGTTGTCCTTGTCGTAGTTCTCGCCGAAATAGTGGAGCAGCATCTTACGCCGGCAGACAGAAGTCTCGGCATAGGCAGCCGTCTCCTGCAGCAGCTGGCGGCCGATGTCCTGCTCTGCCACGGGCTTTCCCTCCATGAACTTATCGAGTTTCTGCAGGTCCTTATAGCTATAGAAGGCCAGACAGATGCCTTCTCCGCCGTCGCGGCCGGCGCGTCCCGTCTCCTGATAATAGCCTTCGAGCGACTTGGGTATGTCGTAATGGATGACGAAGCGCACGTCGGGCTTGTCGATACCCATGCCAAAGGCAATCGTTGCCACAATCACATCGATTTTCTCCATCAGGAAATCGTCCTGTGTCTGCGTGCGGGTGACGGAGTCGAGGCCGGCATGATAGGCTGCCGCCTTGATCTCGTTGGCACGCAAAATCTCGGCCAGCTCCTCGACCTTCTTTCGCGAGAGGCAATAGATGATGCCGCTCTTGGAAGGATGCTGCTTGATGAAGCGGATGATGTCCTTGTCGACGTCCTTCGTCTTCGGACGCACCTCATAATACAGGTTCGGTCTGTTGAAGGAACTCTTGAACTCATCGGCATTCACAATGCCCAGGTTCTTCTTGATGTCGGTGCGCACCTTGTCGGTGGCCGTGGCCGTGAGGGCAATGACCGGCGCCACGCCAATCTCGTTGATAATGGGACGGATGCGACGATACTCCGGACGGAAGTCATGGCCCCACTCCGAAATGCAGTGGGCCTCGTCGATGGCATAGAACGAAATTTTGACCGTGCGGAGGAACTCTACATTCTCTTCCTTCGTCAACGATTCGGGAGCGACATAGAGCAACTTGGTCCTCCCTTCCTTGATGTCGGTCTTCACCTGGTCTATCGCGGCCTTGTTGAGTGATGAGTTCAGGAAATGGGCGGTGCCCTCATGCTCGCTGAGCTGGCTGATGAAGTCTACCTGATTCTTCATCAACGCAATGAGCGGTGAGATGACGATGGCCGTGCCCTCCATCAAAAGTGAGGGTAACTGATAGCACAGCGACTTGCCACCGCCGGTAGGCATCAGCACAAAGGTGTCCTTGCCATCAAGCAGATTGCGAATGATAGCTTCCTGATCGCCCTTGAACTTGTCAAAGCCAAAGTATTTCTTCAGGGCTTCTGTCAGATTTATTTTCTTGTCTTTTGTCATAGGCTCCTTTTGATGTAGGAGTGTGCTTTGACGCACTCCTCTTTATTATTGCATGTGTGACTTCTCGAGCTGCTCCAAGGCATACGCTTCAGTCACTTCAAATTTCTTAACTTTCTTCGACGGGATTTCAAACATGGCATCCATCATAATGTTCTCAACGATGGAACGCAGACCGCGAGCACCAAGCTTGTACTCCACGGCCTTGTCGACAATCAACCGAAGGGCCTCCGGGGCAAACGTCAGCTCTATCCCGTCCATCTCAAACAGCTTCACATACTGCTTGACAATGGAGTTTTTCGGCTCCAGCAGGATACGCTCGAGGGCTTCACGGTCGAGCGGGTTGAGATAGGTAAGCACAGGCAGACGGCCGATAATCTCAGGAATAAGTCCGAACGACTTCAAATCCTGCGGCGACACATACTTCATCAAGTCGCCCTTGTCAATTTTACGGACATTCTGCACCGAATTGTAACCTACCACGTGCGTATTCAGACGCTGCGCGATTTTACGCTCAATGCCGTCGAATGCGCCACCGCAGATGAAGAGAATATTGTGCGTATCTACGTGGATATACTCCTGGTCGGGATGCTTGCGGCCTCCCTGCGGCGGCACGTTCACAATCGTACCCTCCAGCAGTTTCAGCAGTCCTTGCTGTACGCCTTCACCGCTCACGTCGCGGGTAATTGAGGGATTATCAGACTTGCGGGCAATCTTGTCGATTTCGTCGATGAAGACGATGCCACGCTCGGCGGCCTTCACATCGAAATCGGCAACCTGCAACAGACGGCTCAGAATGCTCTCCACATCTTCGCCCACATAGCCGGCCTCAGTAAACACTGTGGCGTCGACAATGGTGAAGGGGACATCGAGCAACTTGGCAATGGTTCGAGCCAGCAGCGTCTTGCCCGTTCCCGTAGAACCCACCATGATGATGTTGCTCTTCTCGATTTCCACCCCACTATCGTCCATCGGCTGCTGCAGACGCTTGTAGTGATTATAGACCGCAACCGACAGATAGCGCTTAGCCTCATCCTGCCCGATGACGTACTGGTCGAGGTATTCTTTGATTTCACGGGGCTTCGGCACTTTGGTCAGGCTGAACTTACCATCTGCCTTCCCTGCCTTCAAGCCCGATGTCTGCACGATCTGGTAAGCCTGTGCGGCACAGTCTTCGCAAATATAGCCATTGATGCCCGAAATGAGCAGTTTTACTTCCTGATCGCTTCTTCCACAGAAGCTGCAACTTTTCTTCATTCCAACACCTTACTTCTTCATCAGCACCTGGTCAATCATTCCATACTCACGAGCCTCCTCTGCTGTCATCCAGTAGTTACGGTCTGAGTCTTTCCACACCTTATCGTAGTCGGTGTGCGAGTGGTCGGCAATGATTGTGTAGAGTTCCTTTTTCAATTTCTGTATTTCGCGAGCCTCAATCTCAATGTCGGAGGCCTGTCCCTGCACA
>CAMOSA010000155.1 GCA_946624335.1 uncultured Prevotellaceae bacterium | reverse complement strand
AGGTGCGACCAGTGAAGGTGGGGTCTGAGCTGACTCCATAGCGTAGGATGGTAGGCTGAGTAATGCGGATGGGTGTTATGGTGAGTTCGTTCCATCCGAAGCCTTTGCCGTGGTTGGCCTGTCGGATCTGCTGGATGTTTTCAGGTATCTTGACGTTTTCGTCAGCGAAGTCTTCTTCGCCGCGTTGTGCGGCTCGTTGGCGCTCTCGCATGAGGGTGAGGTAGCGCTCGGTCTCAGCGTCTTCCCAGACCTCACCGCCCTCATTGCCCGTTGCGGGGATTTCTACGAACTGAGGTTCCTGGTTGCCCACGATGGCATAGAAACAAGCTCCGTTGCCGTTGGCACGGGCAACACACGTCAGGCGGTAGGTGCCCGGCTGAAGCGAGTCAGTACGCTCGATGCGCAAGCGCTGGCGGTGGTGTTCGTCGTAGCAATCGATGTAGCGAACATCGCGGTCGCCAGTCATATATTCACCCTGTGCCGTGAAGCGGTCGTTGCAGCCCTCGGCATTGATGATATGCCAGCCGCCTTCCTGCAGGAATTTCCATTCGTGGGGCTGGACGTAGATACCGTCGTGGGTGTTGTGCTGGCGTAATTCTGTGTCGATCTCTTTCCAATGGCGCTTGTTGTATTTCTCGTCAGCGTCGATGAACTTGGGCAAGCCATAGCCGATGGCTGCGCCGCAGGCCACGAGTCCGAGGATCCAGGTTACCAGCAGGGCGATGCGCTGACGGTAGGGCATGGAAGGCATCTGCCGAAATTCATTCAGCAGACTGTGGATGATGGCGTAGGCGGTGATGGCCAGCACCAGCAGTGCCGCGACGACGAAGATACAGAAGGGCACCTTGAGGTCGGGGACGACGGCCGCAAACTCGGGCGAGACCCAAATCCCACCGCTCTTTTCGAACCATCCTTCGTTGTTCAAAGCGATGGCCAGAAGCGTGATGATACCCGCTAGACTCATTCCTGCAACGAAGCCACCGAAAGCGTAGATGGTCCAGCGGAATAGGGTAGTGAAGACTGTCCACAGGGCTGTGAAGAAGCCGCCTATGCAACCGATACAACCAGAGAGGCCACGATGGCTTGATTGGGGCAGCCCACCCCCAGCCCCTCCCTGGGGAGGGGTGTTCCTTACAGCTTGCCCACTTCCTGTTTGGTCTCCCCTCCCCGGGGAAGGGGCGGGGGTAGGCTGAGAGTAGGTGGGTCTGCTATTGGCCACTTCTTCGGCCAGGTTCTGCGGGTTCACTTCCTTGCCTTTCATGCGGAGCAGGTCCTCGGGTGTCTCGGCTACGGGCATCAGGATGGCCAGAAGGATATAGGCCACGATGAGGGCTATGCCCCAGAAGTAGACGTGGAAGTAGAGATAGCGATGAGGTACGAACCAAAGAAAGTTGTAGTTGGAGGCGGCGAAGGACAGCAGCACTACGGCCGCATAACCCAATCGCCACCAGAGGACATCGCCGCCGAAGTAGGCAGCGAAGCCCGAGAGCACGCCCATCATTTTCTTGTCTGTGGGGTTGCGATAGAGGCGCTTTGGAGAAGCCCCCTCCCGTCCTCCTCGAGGGGAGGCGCTCATGTCCTCGGGACTCTCGTCGGAAGTGCAAGTCCCCCCTTGGGGCGATTTAGAAGGGGCTTCCCCTTCCATCTCCTCCGGTCGTCCAATCCGTTGGATGACCTCGCGCACGTGTTCTATATTTATAGCCTCCGTGCCTTGCTGCTTCAGCTCGGCGAAGAGCTCGGCTATGCGCGCTTCGATATCGTCGGCTATTTCTTCGTCGCCCTCATGCTGGCGGAAATATTTGCGGAGCGACTCCAGGTAGGTCGAGAGCATCTGATAGGCATCCTCGTCGATGGCAAAGAGGCGACCGCATAGGTTGATGGTGATATTCTTTTTCATAGGTCTTAAAGCTGGGTTCGATAGAATGGCTCAGCTGTAACTTTTATTATTCATTCTTCATTCTTCACTATGTGTGGGAAGCGGCTGCTGTCTTAGCAGCGTGACCGTCCGCTCGATCTCGCCCCAAGCGCGGTCCAGTTCGTCGAGGAACTTATGGCCCATGGCGGTGAGTTCGTAGTATTTGCGCGGAGGACCCTGAGGGCTTTCCTGCCATTCGTACGCGAGCAGACCGTCTTTTCGCAGGCGCGTCAGCAACGGGTAGAGCGTGCCCTCGACGACCAGCAACGCGGCGTCCTTCAACTGTTGTATGATGTCGGAGGCGTAGGCAGGCTGGCGTTTCAGCAGCAAGAGGATACAATACTCAAGCATTCCCTTGCGCATCTGGGATTTGGCATTCGTTATGTCTTTGTCAGTGACCATTGATGAGTGACGATTGATGTTTGACGTTTTACCATTTACGATATGTCATACGCCGTAAATGGCTTATTCTTGTGGCATGATGACCCATAGGATCAGATAGAGCAGGCCACCACAAAACATGGTGCCGATGGTGAGTACCAGCCATACAAGGCGCAGCGCTTCGGCATTCCAACCGAAATACTCGGCGATACCGCCGCAGATACCGGCCAACCATTTGTTGCTGCTTGAGCGGGTTAGTCTTTCTTTTGACATGATAAATTGTTTTTTCTGTTCTACGTTTGGTGCTGTCATGCAAGCGGGCGTCCCCTGCTTCATGAGCACTTATGCTTAAGCGAGGGCAAAGGTATGCTTAATATTACTACCTTGCAATACATACTACTATAAAAGTTTGGCTTTATAACTTTATTTAACAATCCAGGCAGGCATCAACCGACGTTTATTACAATATGGTTACAAACCTGCAACGTAACAGAATTGTAATGACGAAAGATGGCATAGACAAGCTTTTTTCGGTAACTTTGCACCGCAAAACAAAAAACGTATGTGAACAATGGAAACTTATTTGTTACCGGCGCTGAAGATACTGGGCGCATTGGGATTACTCATCTACGGAATGAGGCTCATGAGCGAGGCACTGCAGAAATTGGCAGGGCCGCAACTAAGACATATCCTGGGACGGATGACTACAAACCGTTTGTCGGGAATGCTCACAGGGACACTGGTGACTTGCGCCGTGCAGTCGTCATCGGCGACAACGGTCATGACGGTCTCATTCGTCTCTGCGGGACTACTGACACTCGCGCAGGCAATATCGGTCATCATGGGAGCGAATATTGGTACGACGCTGACGGCCTGGATCATGTCGCTCGGGTACAACGTGGACCTCACGGCCGTCGTCTTCCCGGCTTTCTTCGTCGGAATGATACTGATCTATAAGAAGCGGCACCGGTTCGTGGGCGACTTCCTATACGGCGTCGCCTTCATGTTCCTCGCGCTGGTGATGCTCAGCAACGCGGGGAAGGAACTGGACCTGGAGCACAATAAGGACGTGGTCGACTTCTTCGCCTCCTTCGACACAGGAAGCTACTGGACCATCATCGCCTTCCTCGCCATAGGCACACTGATAACCTGCATCGTGCAGTCATCAGCTGCTGTCATGGCCATCACGATCTTGCTGTGCTCCACGGGCGTACTGCCCATCTATCTGGGCATAGCACTGGTCATGGGAGAGAATATCGGCACGACGGCTACGGCAAACCTGGCGGCGCTCGGCGCAGGCATTCCGGCACGACGGGCGGCGCTGGCGCACCTGCTGTTCAACGTCTTCGGCGTCACGTGGGTGCTGATCGTCTTCTATCCCTTTGTCAATATGGTATGCCGCCTCGTTGGCTATGACCCTGAGGTGGGTGGGCAGGAGGCGCTGCTGCCCGTCGTTCTGGCCGCCTTCCACACTTGTTTCAACGTGACCAACACAGCCTTGCTGATCGGCTTGATACCGCAGATGGAGCGCGTCGTATGCTGGATGCTGCCTGAGCCTCGACAGGCACAGAAGGAGGAGTTCCGACTGCGATACATTCAGGCCAACCTCGTCAAGACACCTGAGATTGCCGTACTGCAGGCGCAGAAGGAGACGGCACATTTCGGAAGACGGGTACAGCAGATGTTCGGACTCGTAAGACAGCTGCTCGAGGAGCAGGACAGCACGCGATTCGCACGGCTCTACGAGACCATAGCCGACCAGGAGGACATCACCGACCGTACAGAGACGGAGATAGCACGATTCCTCGAGGAGGCCGGAACGGACCACCTGAGCGACGTCACAAAAGAGAAGGTGCGACGCATCATGAGCGAGATAGGCGAACTGGAGAGCATCGGAGATGCCTGCTATAACCTGGCACGGACGATGAACCGACGATATGAATATGACTCACAGCCAACGCTCACACCACAGCTCGTCGAGCAGCTCAGACCGCTGATGCAGCTCACAGACGACGCACTCACGCAGATGAACATCGTCATGACTGGGCACAAGCGAGACCATGACATCGAAGTGACCTACAGAATCGAAGAGCAGATCAACAGGATGCGCGACGAACTGAAGGACACGGCCATGGAGAACGTCAACGACAGGGCATACGACTACGCCGTAGGAACGATGTTCGCTGACATCGTACGTGAGTGCGAGAAGCTGGGAGACTATGTCGTCAACGTCGTACAGGCTAGACTGGCGAGATAGTGACGAAACGCTCATGGGGGACGCACACAGGGCGCCGAGAGGCGACAAGGTGACGCGATAAAAGCTCTTTTTTTGCTCATTAAGGCGTAATTTTCTGACTTTCACTTTGCGCTTCTTATACTTATTTGTATCTTTGCCGCCACATTGAACGTTGAAACGTCTCAACAAGATACATCCACTATGCAAGACATCAAAATCGCCGTCGCCGGCACCGGATACGTAGGGCTCTCCATTGCCACGCTCCTCGCCCAGCACCATCCCGTGACCGCCGTCGACGTCATCCCCGAGAAGGTCGAGAAGATCAACGACCGCATATCTCCCATACAGGACGAGTACATCGAGCGATACCTCGCCGAAGAGCAGCTGCAGCTCACTGCCACCCTCGACGGAGCCTCAGCCTATCGCGACGCCGACTTCGTCGTCATAGCTGCACCCACCAACTATGACCCCAAGAAGAACTATTTCGACACCACACATGTCGAGGAAGTCATAGCGCTGGTGCTCGACGTCAACCCGGACGCCGTCATGGTCATCAAGTCCACCATCCCCGTGGGCTATACCCAACACGTACGCGAGAAG
>CAMOSA010000154.1 GCA_946624335.1 uncultured Prevotellaceae bacterium | reverse complement strand
CAGCCGCTTGACGTGGCAGAGGATGTTCTGTCCATTGTCGTCGCGAAGATGCATTCCGTTGCCCCGGCAATAGCGCCAGTGGCGACAGTCGGCGCAGTCGCCTGTGCGTCGCCACTCGAAGCTGCGGTGCGGCTGGTAGCGGTGCTCCCACACCTCCATAAAGTCGTCCTGGTAGATATTGCCCTGATTGTAGTTGGAGCGTATGCTGGCGCAGGCTGCGATGGCGCCGTCTGCCATGACGCTACCTACGGTGATACCAGCCTGGCAGTGGAAGAAATGGTCGCGGACGTCAGGTTCATACTCGCCAAGGTAACCTTCGCAGCCGTAGCTGGCATGGATGCGTCCTTCACGACGGGTCTGTTTGATGAACTCGAAGACGCCTCGAAACTCTTCGGCTGAGAGACGCATATCAGGGTCATCCTTGGCACGTCCGACAGGGAAGATGGTATAGATGCGCCAGTCGTGAACGCCTTTCTCGATGAGAAAGTCGCGAATGGCGGGCAGCTCGCTGTAGTTGCGTCGGTTGACGCACGTAACACAGTCGAAGACAATGCCTGAGGAGACAAGGATGTCGATAGCCTCGGAGGTGTGCTGAAATGATTTCATGTGTCCTCGCAGCCAATTGTGGTTCTCCTCCAAGCCGTCGAGGCTGAGGGCCACGGTGTGCATCCCCGCCCTTCTGAGTGACTCGAAGCGCTCGGCCGTCAGGGCTAAACCGTTGGTGACGAGTCCCCATGGGAAGCCACGGCGGTAGATCTCAGCGCATACCTCTTCGAGGTCGTCACGTACGAGAGGTTCGCCCCCGGTGATGATGACAAAGACCTCGTGTGGGTTGCAGCGACGCTCCACGCTATCGAGGACACGTAAGAAGTCCTCGGCGGGCATATCTTGGACGCCGGCGATCTTCTTGCAGTCGCTGCCACAATGGCGGCAGTGGACGTTGCAGCGCAGCGTGCACTCCCAGAACAACTGTCGCAGCGGATGTTCATGTTCGATCGTCCGATAGAGCTGATGGGCAATTTCCTGCCCTATGCGATTGCGGAGGTTCATCTTCAGGAGTCGGTGATAGAATCGTTGTATTCGGTTACGGGACAGGCATAGAGCTCCTCGATGTCGGTCTCCGGTTGCTTGCAACTGTAGGCAGCGCCGAAGCCCAGGGCCGTCAGTGCGGCGGCCAGCAGGCGTTGGTAGGTCTTTCTCATTCTGTCTCTGTTATGTTGGGATTAGGTGATGCCTGAGTCGTGCTGTCAGGTACTTCCTTGGCTATCTTCATCGTGTCACGTGGCGGCGGTCCGCCGTAGAGGGCGGGCGGTCCATAGCTGTTGTTGCAGCCTGTGAAACCCAGGACAGCCAAGATGCCTGTGAAGAGGCGACGTAATATCTTTGTCATTCTGTCTCTTGCGTTGAAGGGTCAATGGCTGGCTGCGGCACCGTGCCACGGGTGTCATCGTCCACGATTAACGAGTCTACAGGTGGTCCATAGAGCACGGGTGGACCGTAGAGATCGGGTTGCTCCTTCGTGCAGGCTGAAAAGCCAAGGGCGGTGAGGAGTGCTGCAAACAGCTTTTGTTTGATATGATTCATACTAACATTGTTTTATGTTTTGCGCTGCAAAAATAGCCCTTTTGTACGACTGAGCCAAATATTTCACAAAGTTTATTGCCGTGATTGCAACTTTTCACACATTTTATTCGTCAAGATAAATAAAGAAGCATTACCTTTGCGGCCAATTATGATTCATCTCGAAGGCTTACATAAAACATACACCGGTGCGCAGCCGCTGCATGTGCTCAAAGGCATCGACCTCGACATTGCCGAGGGCGAGCTGGTGAGCATCATGGGGGCATCGGGCTCAGGCAAGAGCACCTTATTAAATATATTAGGTATCCTCGACGACTACGACGAGGGCGAGTACCGGTTGGCAGGTACGCTCATCCGTAACCTCACCGAGACGCGTGCCGCAGAATATCGTAACCGCATGATTGGCTTTATCTTCCAATCGTTCAACCTCATCGGCTTCAAGACAGCGGTGGAGAATGTCGAGCTGCCGTTGTTCTACCAAGGCGTCAGTCGTCGCAAGCGACATCAGATGGCCATGGACGAGCTGGCGAAGATGGGGCTGACGGATTGGGCTGAGCATTACCCCAACGAGATGTCGGGCGGTCAGCGTCAGCGTGTAGCGATAGCCCGTGCTCTGGTGACGCGTCCCAAGATCATCCTTGCCGACGAACCGACCGGAGCCCTCGACTCGAAGACCGGCATCGAGGTCATGGAACTGCTGAAGCGTCTCAATCGTGAGGAGCATATCACCATGATCATCGTCACGCATGATCCTTCCGTGGCGGCGCAGACCAATCGTATCATTCGCATCAAGGATGGAGTGATAGAATGAGAGTAAAGAGGAATAGAGAAGAAGAGTAAAGATAAGAAGAGAACATATAGGACGATGGAAGCGTTGAACGAGATATGGCAGACGGCGCAGCGTAACAAGCTGCGCACAGCGCTGACGGGCTTCGCCGTGGCGTGGGGCATCTTCATGCTTATCGTCCTGCTCGGTGCCGGCAACGGACTGCTCAATGCGCAGGTCGAGAACAACGATCGTTGGGTCGACAACTCGATGATGGTGTTCGGCGGTATGACCTCCAAACCCTATGAGGGTCTGAAGGAAGGGCGTGAGATCAGTCTCGAAGATCAGGACTTGGTGCTGACCGAGACACGCTTCACGCAGAATATCGACAAGGCGGGAGCCATTCTCTTCGAGGACGGTAGCACCATCACCTTTGGAGAAAACTATGTCAGCAGCAGCCTACGGGGCGTCTATCCCATGGATCTCGAGATCAACAAGCGCAAGTTGGCAGCCGGACGCTTCATCAATGACTTCGATATACGCGAGCGTCGCAAGGTCATTCTGCTGTCTGAGAACCAGGCCCGTGAACTCGTTCCTGAAGACCCACATCGGCTGCTCGGCAAGACCGTACGCGTCGGCGATATGGCGTTCACTGTCGTGGGCCTGGAGCAGGAGGACAAGAGCCGTATGAGCACCGAGGCCATCGTACCGTTCACGACGCTGCAGACTATATATAATAGAGGTAATCACGTCGGACGCATCAATTTCACCTTCCATGGCCTCGACACAGAGGCCGACAATGAAGCCTTCGAGCAACGCTATCGTGCCACCATCAACCGCAACCATCGTGCTGCTCCCGACGACGAGGATGCCATCTGGGTATGGAACCGTTTCACGCAGGCCATGCAGATGGCCAAGGGCACGAACATCATACAGACTGCGCTATGGATCATCGGGCTGTTCACGTTGCTCAGCGGTATCGTCGGCGTGTCCAACATCATGCTTATCACGGTTCGCGAACGGACACGTGAGTTCGGCATCCGCAAGGCCATCGGTGCTTCACCGGCATCGATCCTACGTATCATCATCACCGAGAGCATCGTCGTGACAGGCTTCTTCGGTTATATCGGTATGCTCCTCGGCATCTTTGCCAACCTCTATATGGACGCCACCCTCGGCTCTAAACCCATCGAGACAGGCCTGTTCACCACGACCGTGTTCGTCAACCCGACCGTCAGCCTCGGCACCTGTCTCGCCGTGACGGTCGTCCTCATCATCGCGGGCACCATCGCAGGCCTTGTGCCGGCGCTCAAGGCAGCACGCATCAGGCCGATTGAGGCCCTGAGGGCAGAGTAGGGCGCTCGGCGCATGATACCCTTAGCTTATGAGTTATGAAGAACTTTCAACATTCAACTACGGCCGTAGACCAAGAATATGAGAATTGATCTTGATACATACCACGAGTTGTTGGAGACGCTGCTTCGCAACAAGACACGCTCTTTCCTCACCGGCTTCGGCGTGTTCTGGGGTGTGTTCATGCTCGTCGCCCTCATCGGCGGTGGTGATGGCATGAAGGAGATGCTGAGCAACAACTTCGAGGGCTTCGCTACGAATGCGGCCATCATCTGGGAGCAGCCGACGACGAAGCCCTACCACGGCTTCCGCAAGGGCCGTCTGTGGTCGCTTACGACGGGCGATATCACACGCTTGCAGGCTCAGGTGCCACAGCTCGAGGTCATCTCGCCCTTGGCATCACGTTGGGGGGTACAGGCGGTCAACGGCGATAATAAATATAACTGTAGTGTCAAGGGCCAACTGCCCGACTACGCCAAGGTGGAGGCGCCGACACTCTACTACGGCCGCTATATCAATGATATGGATATCGCTCAGCAACGCAAGGTATGCGTGCTCGGCAAGAAAGTCTACAAGTCGCTCTTCCCCGGCGGCGGAGATCCGTGCGGACAGCTTGTTCGCCTCGACTCGGCCTACTATGCCGTCGTCGGTGTCAACTATGCCGGTGGTAATATAAATATCAACGGCTCGGCAGACGAGGCTGTCGTCATTCCTCTCTCTCTGATGCAACGCGCCTTCAATATGGGTGACCGCATCGACCTCATTGCCATTACCGCCCGTCGTGGCACCGCCATCAGCGACATTACGCCCCGCATACGAGAGGTCGTAGCACGAGCTCACGACATCGACCCGTCTGACGAGAAAGCCGTCATGGTGTTCAACACCGAGGTGCTCTTCGGGCTGATGGATAACCTCTTCTCGGGCGTAGACTTGCTGATCTGGCTCGTCGGCATAGGCACACTGCTGGCTGGCGCCATCGGAGTGTCCAACATCATGATGGTCACTGTCAAGGAGCGCACCACCGAGATCGGCATACGCCGAGCCATCGGCGCTACACCACGCACCATACTCACCCAGATCATCTCAGAGAGCATCCTGCTCACGGCCGTGGCAGGCATCAGCGGCATACTCTTTGCAGTCATCATCCTGCAGATGCTCGAGCTTGGCATGACCGAGGACGGCATCCTCAAAGCCCACTTCCAGGTAACCTTCTGGACAGCCATCGGTGCTGCGGCACTGCTCGCCGCACTCGGCGTGCTGGCCGGACTTGCACCTGCCGCACGTGCTATGGCCATCAAGCCTGTCGATGCGATGCGTGAGGAGTAAAGCCCCTGCGGGGAATTAAAAATTAAAAGTTAAAAGATAAAAATGAACGGCCCTAAGGGGAATTAAAAATTAAAAGATAAAAATTAAAAATGAATTAAAAGATTAAAATTAGC
>CAMOSA010000153.1 GCA_946624335.1 uncultured Prevotellaceae bacterium | reverse complement strand
ATTAAAAATTAAAAGAGAAAAATTAAAAATGAATTAAAAGATAAAAATTGGCCTGTCCTATGGCTACTCCCCTCCCTTACGGGAGGGGTCGGTGGTGGTCCAAAAGATAAAAATAGGCCTGTCCTCAAAGATCTTTAACCTTTCAACTCTCAACTTTCAACTCTCCGCTCGGCTTTGCCGCTTCGCTCAGCGAAGAACTTTCAACTCTCAACTTTTCAACTCTCAACTTTCAACTCTCAACTCTCAACCCTCAACTCTCAACCCTCAACCCTCATCCCCTTGACACCCCTCCTCGACCTCCACACCCACACCATAGCCAGCGGCCACGCCTATTCTACCATTCAGGAGATGGCGCAGGCTGCGGCCGACCGAGGCCTTCAGATCCTCGGCATCACAGAGCACGCCCCCACGCTGCCTGGCGCCTGCAACGCCATCTACTTCCGTAACCTCCACGTCGTTCCGCGTCAGATGTACGGCGTCCGTCTGCTCATGGGCGTCGAACTGAACATCCTCGACACGACGGGCCGTCTGGACCTCGACGAGCAGCACTACCGCTGCTGCGACCTGCGCATCGCCGGCATCCACAGCCTCTGCTGGCAGGGAGGCACGCGGTCGCAGAACACCGACGCCATGCTCGCGGCCATCCACAACCCATGGACGCACATCATCAGCCACCCCGGCGACGGCACCGCCGACCTGGACTTCGAGCCCATCGTCCGTGCGGCCCGTGACACACAGACGCTGCTCGAGATCAACTCATCGAGCATGATACCGCTGCGCCACAAGGAAACGGCACGCCCCAACAACCTCGAGATTCTGCGCCTGTGCCGACAGATGGATGTGCCCGTGGTCCTCGGCAGCGATGCCCACATATCCTTCTCCATCGCCGACTACCGCTATGCCCTACCCCTCCTCGCCGAGACCCGCTTCCCCGACGAGCTCGTCCTCAACTACTGGCCCGAGCAGGCGTTGAGCTACATGCACATCGGCGACGCCTGAGCCCCTTACGACAAAGACGCAAGACGGCTAAGCTTTTACATCCACCAAAAAAGCTTAGCCGTCTTGGTTTTTTAGCCGTTTTGCTTGGCAGATTCGGCTTATTGCAGTATCTTTGCAGGAGAAAATCAACCCCCTATGAAGATGAAAGCAACGAACAAAATAATCCGCTGGGCCGCCTTCCTTGTGGCATCAGTGATGCTGACCGTAGGCATGAGTGCCTGCGGCGACAAGAACGAGATCGAGGAACCTGACACGCCCGTCGCACCCGTTACGCCTATCCATCCCGAGGACTACGTCACCATTCCTGCCTCGGGCGGCACCGTCAACAAAGACGACATCGCCATAACCTTCCCCGACGGGACGTTCACGGCCGACACCAAGGTGGCGGTGACGAAGGTGCAGAGAGGCAAGTGCCTCGGCGACGACGAAGTGAGCACCTTCTACCAGCTGACACTCCCACCAACCATTGGCAAGCCACTGACGGTCAGCATCGTATGTGACGAAGAGGGCGATGACATCAACGTCGTAGCCCACACGCGCTGCTATCGTCTGTCGGAAGACGAGACCACCTTCAATGATATCTTGCTGGAGTCCAGCTATTCCGGTGGCGTCTACAACTCCACCGTGCCGGCCTTCTACAATGGCACCTATGATGCTGACGACCAGCTGGCCATCAGCATCGGCGTGGCTCATCTTGAATACTGCGGCGACCGCGACCCGAGCGAGGTCAAGGCGACGCGTGCGCAGCTCTTCAACGAAAAGTTCACAGAGGGCAACGTGTCGTGGCACTTCAACTTCTCACCGTATTTCAAACACGCCTATGCCGACAAGCTCCTCCTTCACTGGGACGAGATCAACGAGACGATACGCGAAGCCATCAAGCAGCTGCACGACTTAGGCCTGAAAGTGACAAAACGGGACATCGGTATGTCATTCAAGAACCTCGGCGAACCCGACGGTGTCTTCGAGCAGAGCTGTGTCAAGGATGAGTGGAGCACCGTAGCTTTCAACACGAACATCCTGGACAACTTCGCTGCCAGCAGAGACCGGTTCCGCCGTTCGGCCATCCATGAGCTGATGCACATCTTTCAGGCCGACTATGACTCGCGCTGGCCTTACAACAAGGCCGGCGGTCTCAACGGTGTAGTCACACAGGGATCCTATCAGGAGAGCGATGAGCTCCTGCTCCTCTACGAGTCGGGCGCCGTATGGGCCGAGCAGTTCATGGGCGGTTCCTTCTCTACGGAGTTCGCCAGCACCTACATCTCGGACTTCATCCAGGGATTCGACGATGCCGACCTGATCAATCCCGATGTGAGCAGACACAAGCGATATGAGTATCACGGATACGGGGCCTCTGTGCTGATGCAGTATCTGACTAAGGGTATGCGAAGCCACAACCTCAACGACAAATCCATTGCCGAGTTATACAAGATATGGCATGACACCAACTACTGGCTTTCCAAGCAAGGCCCGAAGAACTGCATCAAGGACCTGACCAAGACACACGGAAGGGACATCTTCCAGCTGGACTACTACGACGACTTCCTCATCAGCCTCGCTACGGGTGACCTCATCGACGGCATCAGCTGCGAGACGTTAGCGAAGAGCTATAACGGAAACATCAATGCCACCAAGCCGACTGTTGAAGTCAACGCCACTTGCTATCCCTTCGGCGCCCAAGCCAACAGCTTCCGCTTCTCGATCGACGACAATGACAGCCAGCTGGAAAGCAAGGAATTGCTTATCGAGCAAAGTGCTGAAGACGTATGCACCTACCTGTTCATGCTCGACAAAGAAGAGAATAAATGGTACCGGGTCGCCTCTATCTTTAAAGACATGCCATACGCCATATCAGGCTTTGAGCTGAAAGAGAAGTATGGAGCGCAAGGTAAGACCACATTTGACTTCTACACCTTGACGACGACGAAATACCGTGACTCCAGCTGTCCGTCGTCGCTCAAGGCAACACTCCGCGATACCGAGATTTCCGTATCGCCGACAGAACTTCTCTTCAGCTCCTTCGGCGGCATGAAGGATGTCATTATCCACCATGGCTCCTACCAGCGCTACGGCGCCATGGTACGCCCCGAGGGACACGGATGGTGCAGCGTCGCCACGGGTCGCGGCGTGTCCATCATCGTGCAGCCTAACACGACGGGGCAGCGCAGAACGTGCATCGTCGACTGCTACGTGACCAACGAGGAGAACCCGACCGAGGCACAGATGGTCAAGATGCCCGTCACGGTGACGCAGGAAGCCGAGAGCGACTTCACCATCGGCATGGCTCAGTTCTACGTCGGCGTCCGGTGCAACATCGTAGAAATAGGCTCCGACGGACGTGAGAACACAAAGGAGCTCATGGGCGGACTGAAATGGAACGACTACGTCACAGAAGATGGCTTCAACCACACGAAGGACCAGGCAGGACACCACTTCAGCACGACAAGCTCCTACACCGACGAGTGGGGACACGTCAACGAAAGGACGCTCTCGTTCACCATCGGCAACAACGCCAACATCTCAGAGGGCAGCCGCGTCGTCGTCAGCAACCTCAAGAGCACCTACAAGCTGACACAGGAGAACACCGTGGAGACCTATGAGCTGACAGCCAACAGCATCGAGCTGAAAGTCGTGACGTACCCCTACATGAACGGCCTCTATGCCGAAGGCGAGCTGCGCGGCAACGCCGTCAACCAGGCCGAGCTGAAGTACACCAACTACCTGCGCGGCAGCCTGTGGCAGAAATACGTAGAGACCATCCCCGACGCCGACAACTCCATCTCGTTCATCCTTAGCGTCACTTCGAATGAGCCAGAGACTCCCGGATTTCGGTCACCTGTGAAACCGACAGCGACGTCATCGACGACGAGATAGCAAAAACGCCCCATCTGAAACACACCTATGTGTGTTGGCCTACACACATAGGGTCGTTGGCCTACACACATAGGGTCATTGGCTTACACACATAGGGTCATAGGCCTATACACATAGGGTCGTTGGCCTACACACATAGGTTCGTAAACAAAGTCAGCCGGGTGACTGAAAGAGGTCACCCGGCTGACTTCTTCAACATGATGCCCGTAAAGATACGACCGCTGTGGATGCCGAGGCGGCGGGCAGAAAAGAAGCGAGCGTGAAGCGTGTAGGTGCAGAGGGCTGACGTGTAGACGGAGGGGGCGGGGACACCGGCTGCGACGAGGTCATAGGCGTTGGCCTTCCAGAGATCGATGTGCCAGCGCAGAACGGGGGCTGATGCGCCATGACGATCCGCCGGACAAGCCTGCACAGCAGATGACGAGCAGGGAGACACAGAAGGCACCACGTCCGACGGCTGTGGATGCAAGGGCGGAGCCTGAAAGGCAATGTCCGACATCGGGAAGCGGGCCGAGGAAAAGGCGTCGCACACCTCGTCGCCGACCTCGAAAGCTGAAGGTCCGATGCTCGGACCGATGACGGCCCGGAGGTCTGCAGGACGAGTGCCGAAGCGTTCGTTCATGGCAGCCACCGTGAGCGAGGCGATGCGCGCCACCGTGCCACGCCAACCGGCATGGACGGCGGCCACGGCCGAGGTGCGCATATCGTAGAGAAGGATGGGGACACAGTCGGCCGTAGAGATTCCAATGCATGTATTGGGCAGTCGGGTGATGAGGGCATCGACACCGTCGAGCGCCGAGGGACCGTCATGCAACAGATTGTCCGTGACGGTAGCGATGCGTGTGCCGTGGACCTGACGGGGCAGCACGAGGTGCCGGTCGTCGATGCCGAGCTGCCGGCAGAGCGTCGTGCGGCAGGCGGCGACGTGCGACGGCGCATCGTCGGTGTACCAGGTGATGTTGAAGCCGTCGTAGGGCTCGGAGGGCGCCGAGGCATGGCGCTCGGTCGAGAAGGCGACGACAGCGGGTGAGAGATCGTAGAGAAGCATGGTCTTGTCGTGATGAGTGCCCGCCACACCTTCGTCGCCGAAAGGAACGGAAGGACGTGGACGGGGCTGTTAACGACAATCGGCGCATCCGATGCGGGTGCGCCGATTGATAGTCTATAGTGTTGGGAGCTCGGCTCAGCGATCAATTCTCCCAGTTCTCCTGCGTCTTGCGGACGTAGCTCTTGTAGCGGATCTGGGCCATCTTCTGGGCTTCGGCGAAGAGTTCCTCGGCCTCGTTGGGATAAGCCTTCTTGACGCTGAGGTAGCGCACCTCGCCCATGAGGAAGTCGTGG
>CAMOSA010000152.1 GCA_946624335.1 uncultured Prevotellaceae bacterium | reverse complement strand
TGAGAAAACTATTATTCATTGATTTCAACCGCAGTTATCATCGCTCCTGTCCAGCTTGGATGGGGGCGATGAGTGTACAAAGGGGAATGTGGTCATCAAGGATTGTTTTGGCAAAGATCTTCGTAGAATTCTTTAAGCCTTCTCACTTCCACATGAGGAAATTACTATGAAACGGTTCATCTTGCTACACGATAAGGAGTTCTCATGTGTTCGTGCTGCCAAGACGTGACTTTCTGCTCTGTGAGGACGCCATCGTCCCACAGGTGTTCTATCTCGTTTTGAAGACGGTTGTTGAGGAATTGAACGATTAAAGCCTTCAACGCCACAACATCCTCTTCCTTATTGATGACAGACAATATGTTAAGCACCTCATATTGAGCAGGTGAAAAGGTCGATGGGGCTATCATATTGCGTTAGATTATAAAGTGTTGAGGCTGCAAAGTAAGCACTTTTTTCGTTCCAGGTGGCGGGGCAAAATCGTAGGAAGGATAGACCAGGCCGACAAGCTCCTCGCAGCTGAGGTCTTGGCGCACGGCATCAGCCATCGGCTTGTCGGTCTGGTCTTATCTTACGGTCGCTGTAGGATTATTTACCGGAGCGAAGGCGGAAGAAAGCGGGACGGAGGCTGGCGGCCAGCTCTCTGGCATCGGTTGCACGGCTGGCAGTGGTCAGACCTTCTTCGAAGTCGACGCCGGCGGCTTTGACCTCGTAGTCATCGTCCTTCTCGGTGTAGGTGTAGGTCTTTCCGTCAGCTGTGCGGATGGCATCATAGCTGTTCTTGGAATAGCGGCAGCGCGTCGTGGTGCTCTCGTCCATGTCCTCGTCGTCGAGGCTGGAGCCACTGTAGTCAGCAGTGATGGCGTAGGGCAGTTCGGATGAGGCACGGCCGAGGAGTCCGATGTACGCCATTGCGGAAACAAGATCATCGGTGTCACCCAGGACGGCCGCGGTGTAGTTGGGCGTCCACTGGTAGTAGACATTGATGTAGTCTTCGTCATCGTCGTAGTCGAAGCCGATTGTCTTGCTGAACTTGGCAGTCTCCTTCACGCCGTCGATGGTCTCTGTCTCCTTGACGTTCTGCTTGATGCGGCGGATGCGGCGGCCATTGTAGGTGTACTCGAAGGTCGACTCTGCCGTGTACTTGCAATCCTTGCCGTCTTCGACGTAGTACTCAGTGACGTCAACGGTGATCTTGGTGAGTTGCTTGTCAGAGTTGTAGGTGAACTTAGCCGTTCCGTCGCTCTTCTCGTCGCTGTTGTCCTCGCGGTGGGTGAGCTTGATTTTCGTCAGCAGGTCGTCGGTGTTGAAGGTGAAATCGTATTTCTCAGTGAAATCGTCGCCTTCAATCTTGACGCTTTTGCTGTCCATGTCATAGCTCTTTCCGGAGATACGGATCTCGTCGAGCTTGCCGTTGGTCTTGTAAATGTAGCGGTACTCATCGCCGACCGTCTTGACGCGGTAGCCGGAAGGCAGATCGCTGATGTTACGGCTGTTGTCGAGGTTACCGATGTTGCGCTCACTGAATCCGTCGCTTTCGAAGAGGTCACAGGACGTGAGGGTGAAGCTTGCGGTGGCGCCGAGGAGTCCCAGGGCCATCAGGGAGATTAGCTTTTTCATACGTTCAGTTGTCTGTCTTGATTAGAGAATGAAATTAGTAAACAGGTTCTTTCTTATTGATGCTCAATGCGTTGTTGTCTGTTATTTCATCTCGTCCTCGTCTTTCATGTCGATTTCTTCGCCCTTCGGGGTGTAGAATTCGTATTGCAGGAAAGCGAGTCGTTGGTTAGGCATAATGCGGACGCCGAAGCCGTACTTCATCTGCCAGCGGCGCTTGATAGATAGCAGTCCCTGGTTGATGTAAGCGGCGACATAGGGGTGTACGTGTAGAACGAAAGAACGTATCCCGAGCGATGTGACCAGTTTGTCGATTTTCTCTTCGAGCACGTCGGTGAAGAGGAAGCTTGACTTGATCGTTCCCTTTCCGAGGCAGGTGGGGCATGTCTCGTCAACGCGTACTTCCATGACGGGACGAACACGCTGGCGTGTGATTTGCATGAGTCCGAACTTCGAGAGTGGCAGTATGTTGTGTCGTGCGCGGTCTCGTTTCATATTCTCCACCATACGTTCGTAGAGCTTCTGCCGGTCCTCGGCGACGGCCATATCGATAAAGTCGACGACAATGATGCCGCCCATATCGCGCAGTCGCAGCTGGCGTGCCAGCTCGTCGGCGGCGCCGAGGTTGACCTCGAGTGCATTGGCTTCTTGCCCGTCGGGGTTCTTGGTGCGGTTGCCGCT
Organism: uncultured Prevotellaceae bacterium; assembly: GCA_946624335.1. Classification (GTDB taxonomy): domain Bacteria; phylum Bacteroidota; class Bacteroidia; order Bacteroidales; family Bacteroidaceae; genus Physcousia. Next base: position 2,961 of record CAMOSA010000152.1, on the reverse strand, counting down.
GTTGACATCGACGACGTGCAAGGCCTCGGTGTGTTCGATGATGAGGTAAGCGCCATGCTTGTAGCTTACGGTCTTGCCGAACGATGTCTTGATCTGTCGTGTCACGTCGAAATTGTCGAAGATGGGCAGCTTGCCCTTGTACAATTTGACAATCTCGGTCATCTCAGGTGCAATCATCTTGACGTAGTCGCGTACTTCGTCGTAGATGCGTGCATCGTTGATGTAGATGTTCTCGTAGGTGGGGTTGAAGAGATCGCGTAGCAGAGCCACGGTCCTGCTGGTCTCCTCGTAGCAGAGGCTGGGTAGCTCCTTGGCCTGATGGGCGCGTGCTATGGCGTCGTCCCATCGCTTGAGCAGGATCATGAGCTCCTGATCGAGCTCTGCCACCCGCTTTCCTTCGGCCACGGTGCGCACGATGACGCCGAAATTCTTGGGCTTGATGCTCTGGATGAGTTGCTTGAGGCGTGCACGCTCAGCGCCGGACTTGATCTTGGATGATACGCTGACCTTGTCGGTAAAAGGAACGAGGACGAGGAATCGTCCCGGGAAGGTGATCTCACACGTCAGACGGGGGCCCTTGGTGCTGATGGGTTCTTTGACAATCTGCACGAGCACCTCCTGTCCCAGCTGCAGCGTGTTCTGCACGCTGCCTTCCTTGGGCAGCTCCGGTTGTATGGTTGCCTTGGAGATGGGGAAGAGGTTTTTCTTGTCGCTCTGCAGTTGCTTCAAGTACTTTGCGTACGAGTTGAACGTTGGGCCGAGGTCCAGATAGTGAAGGAAGGCGTCGCGCTCATGGCCAACATTGACGAAGCAAGCATTGAGGCCCGGCATGAGTTTACGCACGCGGGCAAAATAGATATTACCAACGTTGAAGCTCGCCTGCTGTTCTTCTTCCTGATATTCGACAAGACGCTTGTCTTCGGTCAGGGCTATGGCGATTTTCTTCGGTTGTACATCTACGATTACTTCACAGGTCATGAGGATGATAAATTACATGAATGGTGATGTCGGAGATTTCCGACTGACATTATATTTAAAACAAGGAACAAACCGACCCCAGGACGGGAGTGTGATTTGTTCCTCGTTTTGACTCACTAAGCTGAGGTCTTGAGAGTCAGAACAGAGCCGCTGTAGCGGTTATTTGCTCTTATGTCTGTTCTTTCTCAGTCTCTTCTTACGCTTGTGAGTTGACATCTTGTGTCTCTTTTTCTTCTTTCCGCTAGGCATAGCTAAAACGTTTTATAAGTTAAAAAATAATGTGTGATAAAATAGAGTGCAACGTCGGGGCTGTCTTACTTCTTGACAGCGTCGAAAAAGACCTTGGCGGGCTTGAAATGAGGAATGTTGTGCTCGGGGATGATCATCGTGGTATTCTTGGTGATGTTGCGAGCTGTCTTCTGTGCACGCTTCTTGAGGATGAAGCTGCCGAAGCCACGGAGGTATACATTCTCTTCATTTGCGAGTGCGCCCTTGACCTGCTCCATGAAGGATTCTACTACGGTCAGTGCTGTGGTCTTGTCGACACCAGTCTCTTTGGAGATAAAGCCGACGATTTCTGCTTTTGTCATTGTAGTGTTTAATGATTAAGGGTTAATATGAGTATCGTTTTTATTCTTGTATCCTTATTTCGGCTTGCAAAGGTAGCAACTTTCAAGCAGTTATGGAAATCTTTAGGCCATTTTTTTGCAAAAAAGTGCTTTAATGGCTTTTTTTTGACTTGATTTTGCGTTTTTTGTGTAACTTTGTGGCGTGAATAGTGAATTTTCAACTTCTTTACTTCGCTGGTTCGGCGTCCACGCACGTCCCTTGCCATGGCGCGAGACGCGCGATCCTTATGCGATATGGCTGAGCGAGATTATGTTGCAACAGACGCGTGTCGAACAGGGCCGCGATTACTGGCAACGCTTTCTCCGTCGCTTCCCCTCGGTGGAAGCTCTTGCCGCTGCCTCTGAGGACGAGGTGCTGCGGCTGTGGCAGGGCTTGGGCTACTATAGCCGGGCGCGCAACCTTCATGCTGCGGCCCGCCAAGTTGTAGCCCTCGGCCACTTCCCCGATACCGTTGAAGGCCTACGTGCCCTGCCAGGCGTCGGCGACTACACGGCCGCAGCTGTCGCCTCGATGGCTTTCGGCGTCCCGGCTGCTGCTGTCGATGGCAATGTCTATCGTGTCTTATCCCGTCACTATGGCATCAGTACAGCCATCAATACAACCGAAGGCCATCGTCTGTTCGCAGCCCTCGCGGCCGAACTGTTGCCACCGCGACAGGCGGGCACATTCAACCAGGCACTCATGGACTTCGGTGCTACGCTCTGCACGCCACGCACTCCACGGTGTACGGAATGTCCGGTTGCTGAGACGTGTGTTGCGTTGCGCGAGGGCAGGGTAGAGGAACTGCCCGTGAAGCTCGTGCGTCACACGACACAGGTGAGGCGTATTAAATATATATTTATAAGGTGTAGCGGGTACGTGGCGATTCATCGCCGTGCCGATGACGATATATGGCGTGGACTATGGGAGCCTTACGTCGCAGAGGATGATGGCAAGAAGACTGCCGAGACAGCAGCGAGTGGCACGTCCGACCCAGTGTCGGGTCTGTTGTCATCCTCGGTGCTCTTGGCGCATGACGTCCGTCATGTCCTTACCCACCGCGTCATCCTGGCCGACCTCTATCTTGCCGACACCGCAGAACGTCCGTCTTTGCCATCGGATTACCTATGGGTACCCGAGTCCTCGCTCGATGATTATGCCAAATCACGTCTTGTCGAGCGATTGCTGGCGTTGGTGCCCAAGGTGTAGTTCGAAAGATCGCCGTAGCATGAAATAGGCCTGACGAATGATTTTTGCCTAAAAAGCTTGGCTGTTTCAAAAATAAGCTGTACCTTTGCGGACGAAAGAGCAACCCAAAGACGCGATAGTAGCTCAGTTGGTAGAGCATTGGCTTCCCAAGCCGAGGGTCGCGGG
>CAMOSA010000151.1 GCA_946624335.1 uncultured Prevotellaceae bacterium | reverse complement strand
GCAAGAGCAAACAAAGATAATTCATAGAGAATTTATTAATTAATAGAACACACCTAATATGTAATCACCGAAAAACGCAATATAAATGATGAAGAGAATCGCTTTACTCCTTATAGTAGTGGCCCTCAGCCTCGGCGCTCAAGCGTACACGACGATAGCAGGTTTCTACGGCGAGACGTGGCTGGATCATGTCGACGAGGACGGCTTCGGCGGCGGCAACTTCGGCAACGGCACGCAGGGCAACCCCTACCAGATACGCTCGGCGAGCCAGCTGGCCTTTCTGGCTCGCGCCGTGAACCGCGGCAGCACCTTCGAGAACACTTATTTCGTCATCGCTGCCGACATCGACCTTGACTATGCGCCCAACGGCTCTAAGCTGGTGTGGGTGCCCATCGGCTGCAGTACCAACCCGAAGAATGACGAGGGCGCTGACTGCCGTGTCTTCAAGGGCACGCTGACCAATGGCACTAACCCCTCGACGGGCAAGCCCTATGAGATCCGGGGCATGACCATCCGTGCCTACAGCACCGAGACCACCACCTGCTTCGGACTGTTCGGCGTGCTGCGCGGCACGGTGGACGGCTTGGTGGTGCGTGGTGCCAATATCTTCGTCGACCAGACGACCGCCGAGTACCATGCCGGCATCGTCTGCGGCCATCTGGGGAAAGGCTTCACGGCGACGGTGTCGTCGCGACAGGGCACCATCAGGAACTGCACGGTGGAGCAGGCCGTCATCGAGGCTGCAAGCGGCAATGATGACACCTGCATCGGCGGCCTCGTAGGCTGCGCGGCACTGGACATCACGGAGCTGTCTCACAACCTGGCGAAGGCGACGATGCGGCTGAGCGGGCCGATGCTTGCTGGCGGCGTAGCCGGAGAGACAGGCTGGGAGACCATCGACTGCCACGCCGTCGTCGACATGACCGTGGGCAACAGCTCTGACGAGGATTGCTTCGTCGGCGGTGTCGTGGGCTATTCGTTGAATGCCCCCACCGGCAATACAATCAATAATAAGGTGAAATGCTGCACGTCGTCGGGCGAGATCCGCGGCGATGGCAGCGCCGTCACGATGGGTAGCGTCATAGGCTATGCCGACAATATGTTGGAGATGGGCGGCTGCACCACCTGCATCGCCCTATCGGGCGGACACACCATGGGCGGTCTGATCGGTCACGCCTATTCGGCGGGAGGCGGTGATTACATGGTTGTGGATCAGTGCTACAGCAGTTCCTACGTCGACGGCAGTCGGGCCACCTACGCCGGCGGCCTCTTCGGCTATGTGGAGTTTGGCATCTCAGCCGGTGACCGTAATATCACGCCGACGGACAATCTGCGCTTCTCCACCTTTGCCGGTACGATGAAGCAGCCCGTCAGCGCCAGTGCGAAATACGGCTCTATCGTGGGTTATGAGACGGACTACGATGCGTCCACGAGCCTCGCCTTCGGACAGTTCCGTCGCGACTACCGCCAGTGCGGCCTCCAGACGAACGGTATGGGCTGGGCTGACAACGGCGCTGAGCTGGCCGTAGCCACCTACTTCACGCCGCGGCCAGTCGACGGCGACTTCCGCTACGACGACAATGCGATGATTGCCAACCGTTATATGCAGTCGTATTATGGCACAGACCTGTTCTATCAGGACAACATGAGGCTGGCGGGCATCCCCTTCAACGTCACGTCCGACGGTAAGGCCTTCTTCGACTTGTGGGACACCACCGTGGACTTCCGGATCGGTACCTTCAAGAACCGCAGCACGGCGGAGCCGGTCGCTACCTTCGCGGTGCCCACGCCTCCGGCCTGTGTCGAGGTCGTGGACGACATTGTCAGGGTGCTCGACCCGGGCGAGGCCGACGTCATTGTCAACTACAACGGCTTGCAGCGCAAGGTACCCCTGACGCTGACCTACGGCCTGCCGTGGGACGGCACGTCGACGCCGCAGATCAACTACACCGACTACTTCGCCGGTGGCGACGGCACGGCGGCTAATCCCTATGTCATACATAACGTGAAGGAGCTCTGCCGCGTCCTCTTCAACCGCCAGGAGCTCTACTCCGAGGTGGGCATGAGCTTGCCCGACGAGTATCTGTATAACGTGGAGGGCAAGCACTACATCCTGGCCAACGACCTGTTCATCAACACCCATCTGCTGGGCGAGGACGAGCAGCCCAAGGCCGATGCCCAACCGTGGAACGCCTACCCGTGGCACGCCACCCTCCACGGCAACGGCAAGACCATCTACGGCCTGTATCTCGATCGCAGCGATCTCGCCGAGGGCGCGTCATACGGTCTGTTCACCACCATGGACGGCACGGTCACCGACCTGGCCGTCGTCGACAGCTACGTCAGGCTTGGTTCCACCGCCACGGCCGTCAGCGGCGGACTGCTCTGCGGCAAGCTCAACGGCGGCACCGTGGAACGCTGCATGACGCACGGAGTGGTGCAGGTCGACGGCTATGCCGGTGGCCTCTGTGGGCAGGCTGCGAGTGGCAGTGGCAGCATCAGCGACTGCTTCGCCAGCGTCCATGTGGGATGGGTGGGGCATAGCAGCCTCTTCCACGGCGCCGGCATCACCTACACCGCGCCGGAGACGATGCGCCGCTGTGTCAGCGTGGGCAAGGTGGAGAACAGCAACACCGTCTACGGCCTCACACAGACTGCCGCAGCGTGTACCGACTGCTGGTTCGACCGCCAGATGATGTCGGCTGACAACACCTCCACGGGCAGCACCTACACGAAGGACATGGTCTCGGGGCAGATCATGACCAACGCCTCGGCCTGGCAGAACGGCGAGAACCGCTATCCCATGCTGAAGCAGTTCGCCCAGACGTCCTACGGCGACCTGCTGTCGATGGCCGTGCGCTTTGCCGATGGCGACCGTGCCGGTCGTGTCACCGAGATCTTCGAGTTCCCGACAGAGAATGTGCGTTGGCGGGCAAGGAGCGGAGCAGCGTATCTCGACGTCGTCAACGAGTGCGGCGCTGCGGCGCCCAACGGGCAGACGGGCGGCGAGACCGAGCACCTGCTGGCCGAGCCCTTGAGCGTCAAGAGCCAGTGCACCAAGGCCCTGCGTGCCCTCGCCGTCAACGTGCATGCCGACAAGGCCGGCATAGCGTTTGAGGATGATCACGCCGCTGCGGCAGCGCGCACCGCCTTCGACACGAACGGCGACGGCCTCGTCACCCTGCGCGAAGCCTACGCAGCGGTGCCCGCCCAGTTCGCAGCCTTCAACACGGACGCAGCCGACGTCGAGACATTTCCCGAGTTCCGCTTCTTCGGCGGCGTCACCACCCTCAGCAGCGGAATGGTCTCTGGCCTCAGCAAGCTGAGGGCACTCACGCTGCCACAGGCCCTCACCACCATAGGCACCAACGCCTTCAACGGCTGCACCAGCCTCGAGGAGATAGAGCTGCCATACTTGTTCGGAACGCTCCACGAGGGCGCCTTCTACGGCTCGGGCATCCGTGACATCCTCGTCGCCGAGAAGAACCCGCTGTGCCGCAGCATCGATGGTGCCCTCTACCTCGACAACACCCTCTACCCCGGCAAGGTGGACCTCATGGCCTATCCCCCGGGACGTGGCGAGGAGGACGCCACGCTCAGTGTTTCCCTCAAGACCATACTCCCTTACGCGATATATAAGGTGCCGCACCTGAAGAACCTCTACATCGACAACTGTCTGCCCGAGGGTGAGATGGCCGTGCTCGAGGAGAACGGCATCGTGCATGAGGAGGCCGGCGACCTCATCCACGTCTACGTCAACGACGGCTCCTTCCACTCAAAGCTCTTCCAGGATTACTACAATGATGCCTCCTGGGGCGAGTATGATGACGCGGGCTGTCTCGGCATCTACTATCCGCTCAACATCACCAGCGCCCTCTGGGGCACGCTCTACATCGACTTCCCGACGCAGCTGCCCGAGGGGCTGACGGCTTACGTCGCCGATGTCCCCGACGAGAGCGAGGGGATCGTCGTGCTCCACAGCATAGGGCGCCTCATACCGCCCTCCACGCCCGTGGCCATCAAGGCCGAGGCGGCGGGGCTCTATCACCTATATAAATATAATGGTACGTTGCCCATCGTGAACAAATATGACAACCAGTTCGTTGGCAGCTACATCGGGCAGGACGATCAATGGGGCGTGCCCGTCTACCAGGAAGACGCCGCCGAAGGCAACCTGCTCACGCTGGGCCGCAGCGGTGGGGTAGTGGGTTTCTACAAGTACAACGGTGCCGTGATACCGCCCTACCGCGCTTATCTCACGCGCAGCAACCTCATCGGCGTCAGCCATATACGCTTCGGCGCATCCTTCGAGGACGAGCTCGACGGCATCGCCGACACCCCCGGCACGGCGACGGTCACCACCTCGGCATGGCACGCACTCGACGGGCGCCGACTCACGGAGCAGCCCTCGCGACAAGGCATCTATATCGTTAATGGAAAGAAAATCGTTATCAAGTGATATGAAGAAGAAAGCTTATCGCACACCACTGACCGACGTGCTGCACATCAGCGGCTCATACCTCCTCACGGGGACCACGGAGGAACTCCGCTTTGACCCTCATCAGGGCACCGACGAAGCGCTCGTCAAGCACAACAATGTGAACTATAACGTCTGGAAGGATGACTGGAGCAACAATTAGCCGTAAGCGCCGCCTCCTCGCCTCGCTACTCCTCTTGGGGGCAGCCCTGACCATGAGCGCTCAGGGCTTCAAGCTCTATTTCGCCAACAACGTCACCGACGTCGTCAACTTCAGCGACATCGAATCCGCCACCTCGGGCCTCAACTGGCGAGAGGTACGCGACAAGGAGATTGCCGGCAATATCGTCGAGGTCGACGCCGTGAAGCAGATGTTTGCCTCGCCCGACCTCAAGTACCGGGCGCAGCAGCAGCAGTTCTGGCGGATGCGCGACCACAACCTCCTCTGCTTCCGCATCGACGACGGCACGGGCGGCGCCAACAGCTATCAGGTCGAGGTAGAGGATACCCTCAGGCGTCCGAAGGCCATCACCGTCAACAGGTTCTTCTTCCTCAACGTCATGAGGCAGGAGAACCCCATCACCGTCAAGGTCGCCAGCACCGACAACCCCGACAACGCCATCACCTTCAAGTACTACGTCGCCGACTGGGACGATGATAACCTCTACACCTTCCAGCTCGACTCCAAACGACGCCTTGCCGACGAGGTCTATCGCCTCGAGTACCGCTACAGCTACGCCGACGACGAGGGTACCTACCAGGTCGAGTCGCGGCAGCTCGCCTTGCGCGACTCCGCCTTCCAAAGCTTCTACATTGCCGACAACCAGACGCTGCTCGACGTCTTCCTCATGAGCAACGACCACAAGCTGCGGCTCGACAAGTCACGTCTGCACCGTGGCGTGACGCTCGATCCCGACTACGAGCGGACGGTGCTCTCCACACGTTTCACGCTGGACAAGCACGAGAACCGCGAGCTCGTCAACTTCAACT
>CAMOSA010000150.1 GCA_946624335.1 uncultured Prevotellaceae bacterium | reverse complement strand
GCTCATGGCTTTTGCTCTCGTCATGGGAGCCTACGGAGCTGCGTGGGCAGACGACGTGTTCTACACGTTAGATGGCACTCAAGCAGGAGGCACCAATAGCTATGCTGATGCCAGTGACATTGAACAAGACGGTATTTCATGGAAGGTTACTGGTAATACGACCATGAGTCCTTGGAGAATTGGCGGTAAAAGCCTTACAAAAGAGGATCGAACAGTGTACACTGTTACCCCCATGACTTCTTCTGTCAGCAGAATCGACATGACGATTGGCACTGCTTCCGGAATCACTGTAAACACCCTTAAGCTTACCATAGCAAGCGATGCTAACTTTAGCAACGTCCTTGACGAGGTAACTGGTGAATTTGCCGTCAACTCAACAATTTCATTTGAGCCAAGCACAGGTACATATTGGGATACTGAATTATACTACCGTTTTACCTTTAATGTCAATGTCAGCGGGAGTACAAATAAATTCGTTCAACTATCCAAAATTGCGTTCTATCCTGCATCCGACCCTTCCAAACTCGATGCCGAACTCTCCTTCCCCCAAGCATCTTACACCTTCAACCTCGGTCAGACATTCTCAGCTCCCACGCTGCATACAGCTTCCGGTTTCGATGGCACCGTGGAATATGCATCTTCTGATGAGGACGTTGCTCGAGTAGATTCTGAGACTGGAGAGTTGACACTCCTTGACGAAGGCACAACGACTATCACGGCCTCATTTGCCGGCAACGAAACATACAGAGCTGGCTCGGCATCCTACACTTTGACTGTTACGGACAACCGTATCGTAACGACCATCTCAAATGATAACATCGAGATCAGCTTAACCGATGTGGCAACGCTGACGAAGCTGGCACCTGTCGTGAAGGACGCCGACAATAATGTGGTTGCATACACTTACGGCTCATGGCCTACGGAAGTCTCATTTGAAATCGTATCAGACGAGAATGCTATCATCGGTTCCTTGGACAACAACTCCGGCGAGATTACGCTTAACGCTGTGGTAGGCACTGCAACCCTCAAAGCTTACTATAACTTCTACAGTGTTAACAGCACCTACAAACCGAGCGAATGTACTTTCACTATCAAAGTTTACGACCCGAATGTTACCTATTATGCACTCGTAGCCGATCTCGGAAATGGTAACGGCAAGGCTCTGAGCACAAGTTCCGCTAGCAATACTGCCTTAAAGGGTGTTGACGTCAACATCGTCAATGGCAAAGTCATCAATGGCAAAGCCGATAACATTTCTTGGGAAATCACAGACAACAAAGGCACCAAGATCGTAAAAACCACAAATGGAGATTATCTTGTTCATGGAACAAACGAAAGAAATACTGACCTCAAGTTAAGCGAAAGCTCCAATGGTAATTCATGGGTTGCTACATCAAGAGGTGACTTCGGTGCTGTTCTTGGAAGGGATCAGGCTATTCAATGGTCTGTTCAAAATACTGTCTTCAAGAACTATGCCGGTATAGATAACGGCTACTATGCTGTTTCTCAGCACACCTTCGCCGATGGCTATGTCCGCAGCAACCTCACTTCCACATGGGGCACCATCTGCTTGCCCAGCACCGTCGAGGCTGAAGACCTGGCAGGTGCCAAGTTCTATAGCATCGCTGGTAAGGTAGTGAACAGCGCTAACGAGGCAACAAGCATCGTGCTCGAAGAGGAGACTGTCGGTCTGATTGCCGGCGTTCCTTATATTTTCGAACTCAACGAGGGTAGCACAAAGGTTGTCGCCGCCTACCAGGATGACGAAGACCCGGCCACCAGCAACAATGGTCTCGTAGGTTCACTCGAAGGCCAGGCTGTTGACGAGGGTATGTACCTCCTCTCCGGCGGTAAGGTCGTCAAATGCGGCACCGGCTGCTCCATCGCCGCCAACCGCGCATATATCGACATGAGCCAGGTGAGTGTGTACTCCGGTCCTACTGCCGGCGTGAAGATGCTGGGCGTAGGTGGTAACATCGCCGACAGCATCACGGCCATCGACGGAGAGATCCGCAGTGATGTCATCTACAACCTCGCCGGACAGCGCCTCCAACGACCCGTTCGCGGCATCAACATCATTGGTGGCAAGAAAGTGCTCGTCAAGTAAGAGCAAAGGGAGTAAAATAAAAGAGGATCATAGAAAGTATGTAATATAGAAAATCCTATGAAGAAGAATTATATAACGCCCGCGACAGCAGTCTACATGACTGCACAGATGTTGCCTATCGCTGCCAGCCTCCCGATCGACAACACACCCCAAAACGGCATTGTGGGTGATGTCAAGGCACAAGGCGACTGGGAGATCTTCGACTACGGCAACGAAGAAGAATAACACCTCATCGGCCAGCGTGATGCTCGCCGTCAACCGCGACAACAGCGCCGACCAGACCCTATCCGAAACACAGCGGCAGTGGACATCTCCACTGCCGCTGTGCTGCTTGTAAAACGAACCTATGTTCGTGAGCCGATGAACCTATGTGTGTGGGCCGACGAACATAGGTTCATAAGCCAACGAACATAGGTTCGTTCGCGAACCCTCCTAAGAGGCCACGCTTACCCTCCTAAGAGACCATGCGTACCCTCCTAAGAGTGTCCTGCATCACGCCTCCCTTCATGCTCTCGCCCTATCATTATTTGTAGGCTTTTAGCAAAAAAAATCCGAAAAGTTTGGTTGTTTTGTCGAAAGACTGTAATTTTGCAGGGTTTTAGCAAAAATGAACATCATCTTAACTTTAAGTTTTAGAATTATGAGACACAACCTACTTCACTTATTAACCCTCGCTCTCGCACTGATGAGTGGCGGAGAGATGGCGTGGGGAGAAACTGTGACCATTTGGTCTGAGGATTGGCGCTCGACAGCCGACAATATCGGAGTAAAAGTTAGCCAAGTCACAAATGAGAATGCAACCTATTCTGAAGTCAAACCAGGGGTTAGCCTCTATGATAATACAATTGCTTCCGGAGGACCAAGTGAAGCGCCTGAATTACAAATAAAAGCAGATGGAGGCTCACTGAAAGCGACAATCAAAAGTTTAAAAGGCTGCACTGGAGATTTAACACTTACCTTTTATTCAAACAAGTCTCTTACAGTGAAAGCTTCAGGAAGTGTTTCCGTCGTGAATGGAACTACAACGGATAAGAAATATACCTATACGATTAAAAATGCCATCAATGGTTTCTCAATAACATTCAAGAATGAGAACAAAAGCGCAAATGCCCGTATAGACGATATCCAACTTGTCGGTGAAAGACCTTCCGCCACCGTCAACCTCAACGCCTCGGGCTACGCCACCTTCGCCAGCTCGAAACCTTTGGACTTCACGAGCGCAGAGGGTGTTACGGCTTGGAAGGTGAAGGAGGTCGACGGAACGTCCATTGGCTTTGAGCAGATTACAGGTGCCGTGCAGGCTGGAACAGGTGTGCTGCTCATGGGCAACGCATCGACAAGCGTGGAGATTCCATACGCAGAGAACGGTGATGAGCTGAGCGATAACAAGCTCGTCGGTATCACCAAAGATACGGAGATCAGCGTGGGAACGTACTATGGTCTAAAGGGCACATCTTTCGTCCCCGTCAACGCCGGCACCATTCCTGCCGGCAAGGCCCTGCTGCCAGCCGAGGCCGTTCCCTCTTCGGTGAAGGCTTTCACCTTCGTCTTCGACGACGTCGATGGCATCCGCACCGTCAAGACCGTCACGCCCGATGAAGCTCAGGCCATCTTCAACCTCTCCGGACAACGCCTGCCTAAGACTCAACGCGGCCTGAACATCATCAACGGCAAGAAGGTGATAATGAAGTAAAAAAAGGTAAACACTTAATGATATACGCAGTATGAAAAAGAGCTATCAGACGCCTACGACGGCAGTCACTTACATAGAGACTCAACCCATCCTCACCACCTCGAAACCGGGAGTCACGGTAGACAGCAACAGGTCCGTCGATGCAGCCGCCGTCGAGACCAAGGGTAACAACGAGAGTTACAACGTCTGGAACGACGACTGGAGCGAATAATCGCCCCTTCCATATAGAGACAGCAGTTGCAGCGCATCGAGCTGCAGCTGCTGTTGTCGTTATCTCATCTGGCCACAGAGCTCTAATGCCATGAGGTTCATGGCGATGCATTGCTGGCGTGTGAGGCGATGCCGCTCGTTGTGGTGTGGCCATGGCGATAGCATGAGCAGACGGCCTTCAGCACAGGCATAGAACTGCTCGCCATGTGGTTTGGAAAGGGGCGTGAAGCCATTCTCCATGATGACGACGGTAGGCAGTTGTGCGTCGAAGGCAGCGCGCATGACACGCTTCTCTCCTTTAGAGATGGCGGGTGAGATCAGGACGGTGCCAGCCCGTGCCCTCTCCAGATAGCGGCGTTCCTCGTCAGCTGCTTCCTCCCAAGTGAGGCGCTTGGCGACACGCACGGCTATCCGGGAAGCGACATCGAGCAGCGCACGGTTGCCAATGCCGCTATAGACTTGAGAGCCGACCTTGAAATTGAAGAAGGGGCGCAGCCACTCGGGACGAGCGTGCTTCATCAAGAGGCGGCGCGGGTTGTCACGAAGGTAGTTGCGCCAGACCGGGAGCTCATCAAAAGAGCGGAGGATAAGGTCGTTGAAGCCTGGGGCAAAGAGGGGACGGAAAGGGGGAGGGGAAAGCGGCGCGGGAGGGGGAAGCGGCGACACAGCCGCCGCCTGCGGAGAAGCTTTTGCTGTAGGCTGCGGCTGTGTCGCAGCAAGGAGGGGATGCTCGCGGAGATAGCGGTTGCAGCCGACCTTGAAGCCCGTAAGGACCTGGCTGAGATGGACGGGGAGGGGCTCACGCACAAAGAGGATGCCGTGAAGGTGGTCTGGCATGAGCTGAAGCGCGAGGATCTCTATCTGAGGATAATAGCGAGGGATGCCTTGCCACTCACGCTGGACAGCCAAGCCTAAAGGTGAGGGGATGAGACGTGGTGCATCGGGGGCTTCGTCGGCAGCGAAGGGATTGCCTTCGAGACGGCCGAGAAGGGGCTGACGGTCTATGACCTCCATGGTAATCATATAGATGCGGCGGGCGGTATAGTCGTGGGTTTCAGCACGGCGTTTCATGGAGGGACACTTTTCGCCGGCGTATTGAAGCTTTTGTTGGCGTTGACGGTCGTTCATAGTGTTGATTTTTTGGCAAAGTTAAGGCTTTTTACAGATTCTGCGTGCGTTTTGAAGGGAAAATTTGGTGATTTCAACAAAAGGGGCTATCTTTGCGCAAAAAGAATGGTCATGAAAGAGAAAATCATAGCTGTTTTATTGTGCCTGGCAGCAGGGAGGGGCGGCGACATAGCCGCCGCCTGCAGAGAAGGGGGAAGCGAGAGTGGCGACATAGCCGCCGCCTGCAGAGAAGGGGGGAGCGAGAGTGGCGACATAGCCACCTGCAGAGAAGGGGGAAGCGAGAGCGGCGACATAGCCGCCGCCTGCAGAGAAGGGGGGAGCGAGAGCGGCGATGTAGCCGCCTGCAGAGAAGGGGGGAGCAGGGATGGCGACATAGCCGCTGCCTGCAGAGAAGGGGG
>CAMOSA010000149.1 GCA_946624335.1 uncultured Prevotellaceae bacterium | reverse complement strand
TCATCGTAGGTGTGTATTGATTGATGTCTAAAAAATGTGTAACTATTTATTCAAAATATGATTCTATTTGACTTAATACATTATCGGTATCATATAGGACTTCTTCGTTGCTGAAGCGCATGACATGAAAGCCCATTTGCTCCAGATCTCGTTCACGCACTGCGTCATCCTCTTGTTGTTGTCGTTCAGCATGATAACCACCATCAACCTCAATTACCAGCCCATCGTGCCTTGATACAAAATCCACAATATAATCACCAATAATATGTTGTCTCAAGAAATCCGTTCCCAAAGCCCCGTTTCTCAAATGTTCCCACAGATAGTCTTCTGCCAAAGTGGCATTTTTCCTATTCTCACGAGCATATGCCCGAAGTATGGCATACCGATCAGGTGATGAAGTCTTATAAGAAGCTTTTTTCTTTTCCATTTCCTCAAGTATATACTCCCCTCCCTACAAGGGAGGGGCAGGGGGGAGGGTCTTATTCTTCACTCAAATCATGCATCATCGTGCGGTAGAGGGCGGTGACGTGACTGCGGCGGATGAAACCTTCGAAGAGGCCGTCGGCATCGACGACGGGGAGCGTCCAAGCCTTCGTAGCGTCGAAGGTCTGCATGACGAGGTCCATAGGGTCGTTGGTGGTGAGGCGGGCAGCACAGGGCGACATGAGGTCGCGCACGTGCAGCTTATGGTAGAGCTCGGTGCGGAACATGACGTGGCGCACACGGTCGAGGACGAGCACGGCCAGGAGTTTACCGGCATTGTCGACGACGGGGAAGATGTCGCGCTCGCTGGAAGAGATCTGGCGCACCACCTCACCTAGGTCGTCGTCGGGGTGGAGCTGCTCGTCGTAGCGCTCGATGACGGAGTCCATAGACATGAGCGTGAAGATGGCGTGATCTTTGTTGTGCGTCACCAGCTCTCCCTTACGAGCCAGACGCATAGTGTAGATGCTGTGGGGCTCGAAGAGGATGATGGTCAGGTAGGACGACACGGCGACGATCATCAGCGGCAAGAAGAGACCGTAGCCGCCGGTGAGCTCCGCGATGAGGAAGATTCCTGTCAGCGGAGCGTGCATGACGCCGCTCATCAGGCCTGCCATACCCAGGAGCGAGAAATTGTTCTCGGGGACGAGGATGCTGTTGCCGGGGAGCATATTCCATAAGCAGGCAAACAAGAAGCCCGAAACAGCGCCGAGGAAAAGGCTGGGCGCGAAAGTGCCGCCGCAACCGCCGCCGCTGTTGGTGGCCGTAGTGGCAAAGACTTTGAAGATGATGATGCCGGCGAGGTAGAGCAGCAGGAGGTGTGGGGCGGCGTAGAAGAGTGAGCCTTCGAGCACCTGGTTCCAGTCGGTCTGGTTCTGTCCGTTCAGGAGCAGGCGTATCATATCGTAGCCTTCGCCGTAGAGCGACGGGAAGAGGAAGATGAGCACACTGAGGATTGGCGCTGCTATGATGAAGCGCTTACAGGGCGCCCCGAGGCGCCGGAACTGATCCTCGAGCCAGTTCATGACACGTGTGAAATAGAGCGAGATGAAACCGCAGAAGACGCCGAGGAGCAGATAGGCCGGCAACCGCTCGATGGCGAAGGCGTTGGTCAGATGAAATTCAAAGAGGTTGCCGGTGCCCGAGATGGCGAAGGTGACTGCTGCGGCCGTCACGCATGACACGAGCAGCGGCAGCAGGCTGCCAAGGGTGAAATCGAACATCAGCACCTCGAGCGTGAACACTAGGCCGGCAATGGGCGCCTTGAAGATACCACTGACGGCACCGGCGGCGCCGCAGCCCACGAGGAGCATGACGCGCTTGGAGTCCAGCCGGAATAAGCGACCCAGGTTGCTGCCGATAGCCGAACCCGTCAGCACGATAGGCGCCTCGGCACCGACACTGCCACCGAAGCCGATGGTGATGCTGGAGGCGATGACCGACGACCATGTGTTGTGAGCCCTGATAAAACTCTTCTTGCGCGCGATGGCATAAAGAATCTTTGTGATACCGTGGCCGATGTCGTCGCGCACGACGTAGCGGACGAAGAGGCCGGTGAGGAAGATGCCGATGACGGGATAGACGAGATAGAGCCAGTTGGCGCCAGTGATGGAGAACTGGTGCGTCAGCAGGTACTCTATCTGCTGGATAAGCCATTTCAGCAGCAGACCGGCCAGCGCCGTGAGCACGCCGATGACCAGGGCCAGCAGGAGCATGAACTGCCTGTCGGTGATGTGCGCCGTGCGCCACTGTATGAACTTATTAAAAAAGGATGACGTCATTAAGAGAGACCTTTATTATCTGATGGTTCGTTGTTGACTGAAGAATGGCGCAGCATCACTTGCGAATGACGGTGACTTCGCCCGACGGCCCCAGCTTGATGATGGACGAGGGCTCGTGGCGCGAGGTGTCGCGCTGTCGCGAGAGGCATACATAGTCGACGGCGGCGATGATGGCCGGGTCGATGTCGGCGAAAGTCTGCGGCGAGGGCTGACCGCTGATGTTTGCCGAGGTGCTGACGATGGCTTTCTGGAAACGATAGCACAGCTGTTGCGAGAACACTTCGGAGGTGACGCGCAGCCCCACGCTGCCGTCCTCGGCCAAGAGGTTGGGCGCCAGGCCGGCGGCGCCGTTGAGGATGATCGTCGTAGGCTTCGTGGCCAGGTCGATGATGTCCCAAGCCACGTCGGGGACGTTACGGACGTAGCGCTGCAGACGTCCCGGGCTGTCGACGAGGCAGATGAGGGCTTTGGAGTCGTCACGCTGCTTGATCTCGAAGACTTTCTTCACGGCCTCGGCGTTGGTGGCGTCGCAGCCGATGCCCCAGATGGTGTCGGTGGGATAAAGGATTGTGCCGCCCTGGCGGAGGACGTCGATGGCGTCGCGGATGTCAGCATCGCGCTGTTCTTTACTATTTAATTTTCTAACCATTGGATGACTGAAAGAGCTATCTTTTGTTTGCAGTGATGTTATTCAGGAACTCGACCTCCACGATGCGCAGCTCGTTCTTGGTCTCACCGCCATTGGCGGCTTTGAAGAGGTCGAGCTCGCCGGCGGCCGGTTCGGTTACTTCTACGATTCCGCCGAAGGCGTCAGCGTCCTTGCCGGCGCCTTTCAGACGTATCGTTATCTCGTTGGTCTTGACGCGCTTGATGGGTTTGAGGTGGACGTAACCCAGGCTGCGCTCCGTCTCACCGCTCCAGATGAGTCGTTTGCCAGCGTATATTTCGAGGGGATAGCTGCGCAGGCGCCAGCCTGTGAGCTTGATGCAGATGTCGTCGATGAAGGCTTTCTCGCGGAGGCGATAGGTGATCCACGCGGTGGAGAGGCGGCCGTCGTTCTTCCACTCCGAGAGTTCGTTGTCGTCGAAGCTGCGCGAGGCGTGCTCGCTGTCGAAGCCGGCAGTGGCCGATACGATCTCAATGCCTCGGGCGAGGTCGGTGTAAGAGGGCGTGAGAGGCGTCTCGCCACGGAGGAATGAAGAGGAAGATTTTTCACTTTTCACTCTTTCACTTTTCACTCTTCCACTTTTCACTTCCAAGCTGGCTGGCTTCACGCCTGCGGCAGAAGCTGTGAGGCGGATGGTGCCTGCCGTGGTGGTCGTGCGTACGAGGACGCGGTTGACACCGCACTCCACGGGCAGCGCGCGCGCACCGACATAATTATCGGAGATATTCTTGGTGGCGGCAGCGTCGAGGAGGCCTTCGGGGCGGTTGTCGTCGGGGCGCTGCAACGCCCGGTTGTTGCGCGAAGCTATACCGCCAATCCAAGTGGCTTCGCCCGACAGGTCGAAGTTGATCATGCGGTCGTCGAGCGGACAGCGACGGCCCTGCTCGTCGACCACTTCGACCTGACAGAGCACCATATCGGCGCCATCAGCCTTCGTGCCTTCGGGATTCTCGATGGCCGTAAGCTTCAGCTGATAAGGTTCGCCTGCGGTCTTGAGCTCGCAGCGACTGCCGTCGGAGCCGACGGCCTCGAGCGTACCGGGTTCGTAAGGCACGCTGTCGAAGGTGAAGAGATAGCGGTACCGTTGCCGCCCCTTGCCCAGCGAACGCCCGTTGAGGAAGAGCTCGACGGCGTCGGCTGTAGAGACGACGTGGACGGGGACCGTCACTCCGGAGTCTGTATAGCTCCAATGCCCAATGATATAGGTCCTTGGTTTCTCGGGCTCAACCCAACCGCTCCACATGACCTGATGAGCGTAGAAGGCATCTTTGGGCAGGCGCATGGCGTCGGTGACGCCGCTGGTGCGGTAGTTCGACTCGCCACGATGGTGGGTGTTGGTGTCGGAGAACACGATCTTTACGCCTCCCGACGAGACGCGCGTGCCGGTGCCCGGGCGTTCGAGCCAATAGTCGTACCAACGGCGCACCATCTCGATGGCGAACTCGTCCATATTGTGGTTATATTCGCGGGCCGGCTTGCCGCGATAGAGCGGGCCGTCGCCCTCGCGGTGGAAGGGATAGCTCCACTGGTTCCAATACTTGCGCAGGCCCTCATCGCGGCAGTACTCCATCGCCCACATCGGGTGCTTCTTGCTTTTGTTGATATAGAGCATCTCGCCTCCGTACTCCGCCTCGTCGATGTCGAGCATCTCGCGGCTGCCGATGGCACGACCGCCATGAGGGTCGAATTCGTCGCGGATGGCCTTCATCTCCAGCATGTGCTGGCGGCTGATGCTCTCGTTGCCACTCTCGTAGAAGAGGATTGAGGGGTTGTTGCGGTTGTAGATGATGGCGTCGCGCATGAGAGCCGTTCGCTGTTGCCAGCGTGCGCCCTCGACGTCCTTCTCGGAGTCGCCGGCGGGCATAGCCTGCGGCAGGCCTACGCGGTCGCACGATTCTATGTCCTGTTTCCAAGGCGTGACGTGCATCCAACGAACCATATTGCCACCGCTTTCGACCATCAGGGCATTAGAGAAATCGCTCAGCCAGGCAGGCACGCTAATGCCCACGCCCGGCCACTCATTGGAGGTGCGCTGGGCGTAGCCGTGCACCATCATGACGCGGTCGTTCAACCAAATCTTGCCTTCGCCGAAGTGTGTCTTGCGGAAACCTGTTATGGTGGAAACTTCATCGGTGGTGGAGCCGGTCGCCTCCAGGCCACCCCGAGGGGAGGCTTCTGCGATGGGGAGCAGGCTGCTCTTGACGGTATAGAGATAACCATAGCCCCACGACCAGAAATGCAGGCCTTCGACCTGCTGCTGGGCCTTGACGATGCGCGTCTCATTGGGTAGCATCGTCACGGGGTCACCCTTAAATTGTGCGATCTCACGACCTTCGGCATCCAGGATCCTGACATGATAGATGAACGAGCGTTCGCTGGAATCATCGTTCTTCACCTGACTCTCCACATGGATGACAGCCTTGTGACCGGGGATGTCGAAGTCGGTGGCATAGACGTAAGTGCCTGTAGTGCCGAGATTAGAATAAAGGGGCAGCGTCTGATAAAGCTTGTCGGTGATGTGCAACCGGACGTTCTTCGGCAAGCCGCCGTAGTTGGCATTGAAGTTACGGTCGTTCCACTGATAGCGGCTGTTGAGCACGCGGTCGCGGTAGGTCCAGCTGTTGTCGCAGCGCACGCTCAGCACGTTCTCACCTTCTTTAATATAAGGCGTCAGGTCGAAGCCGAAAGCCATGACGCCATTGTCCGAAAACCCGAGGTGATGCCCATTGAGCCAGACGTCGGCTCCCTGCCGTGCGCCCTCAAACTCGATGAACACCTTGCGCCCCTTCAATGCCAAACTGTCGGCATCG
Source organism: uncultured Prevotellaceae bacterium (assembly GCA_946624335.1). Lineage (GTDB taxonomy): Bacteria > Bacteroidota > Bacteroidia > Bacteroidales > Bacteroidaceae > Physcousia. The sequence goes on along the minus strand of CAMOSA010000149.1, from coordinate 41 downwards.
AATGTCTTGCGGTACCAGACGACGGTGTCGGTGAGATCCAC
>CAMOSA010000148.1 GCA_946624335.1 uncultured Prevotellaceae bacterium | reverse complement strand
AAGAATAGATAAGTTATAAAACGATGTTATTTGTTGATATGGCAAAAGATTTGCCCGATAAATTTTGAAGGGGTTTAATCCTGCCCATCCCATCGGAGCTCAATAATCCCCGATGAAATGGGCGTTTTTGATGTTTAAAGGGCGATCTCTCCGACGAAGGTCTGGCTGCCGCGGATGACCTCGATGGTGTAGGTGCCGGAGAGGGTCGAGGGGAGTGCTACGTCTGTCTGGTTCGCAGGTACGAAAGTGGTATAGACAACCTGTTCTTCATCGTCCACGATGGTGATGGTGAAGTCGGCGGCATCCCAAAAGTAGAGCGTGTAACCATCGATGGTGACTCTGGGAACGTAAACAGGGCCACGACCTTGTCCGTGAGTTGGATCGGTGAAAGGAGCTACATAGGTTAACGGCAGATTGTCCCCTACAGGTAGGAGATCATCTGCGAAAGTGCTGAACGAAACCAGCATCAAGCCGAGAATGAAGAATAACTTTTTCATAGTTGTTGTTTGTTAGTTAATTAAAAAATGGTGGTGGATTTCTGAAATCCTCTGCAAAGGTACGTTCTAAAACTGGAAAATCATTTCACTGTTTTTCACATCTTCATCACTGATTTCACCAAATTTCACAAGCATACGCAAAATATATAGGCTAAAAGTTTGTCGGTAAGAGAATTATGTCTACCTTTGCACACCGACAAAAAAGTTAACTACATGAATAAACTTTTATGCGTTTTTTGTTCTCTAATGCTCTTCATGGGATGCAATAGCTCCTCCATGAAGGTGGAACTGGACACCTACGAACAGGACATCGAGCGTGAACCGAGAGCCACGTTTGAGTTACTAAAGGGGAAACAACCAGTGGCATCTGAGGATCGGGCTCGCCATGCGCTGCTGCTGATCAAGGCGAAGAATCTGGCGTATGAACGTCTGGAGGCACAAGATTCAGTGGGCATCATGGAGGCCATAGGCTACTATCAGAAAAAGAGGGACACGAAGCAGGTCATGTTGGGGTATTACTTGCTCGGGAGTATTTACCGTGACTTAGGTGATGCTCCACGTGGGATAGAAGCATTCAATAGGGTCATTGAGTATGCTGATACGACCAATGCGGATTGTGATTATCAGTTGATGGCAAGGGCTGAGGCTCAGAAAAGTGACTTACAGAGGCTTCAAAAAATACTTACTGAGGCGTTAAACTCAACTTGTCGTGCCGAATATTATTCTTGGAAAGCTAAAGACACATTGTATGCTCTTGACAACAGATATGGACTTATTTGTATATACGCCTTAAACGGAAATTATCAAAAGGTAATAAATGAATCTCCGCGTCTCATCAAACAATGTCTCGGCTTGGGAGATTCTCTTTTAGCAGCTAAGTGGGCCAGCTCCTTCGCTTGGTTTTATCTGCAAAATGGGATGAAAGAGGATGCTCTCAAAATGTTACAGCTATACGAAAGATATGACGGAAGGTCTTATCCTATGTATTATGGTACAAAGGGAGAGTTGTTCTTAGCCCAGCATCAGCCAGACTCTGCTGAGTGGTGTTTTCGTGAAGAGTTGAAAGCCACGGACTGGAACAACCGTCAGACGGCTTATCGGGGATTGAAGAAGGTCTTTGAGCTGCGACATCAAACGGATTCGGCGCTGAAATATGCGACGTTACAATGCGAGGCCGTCGATAGTGACTATCAGCATAAGGTGAGCGAGGACATTGTGCGGATGGAGCAGGTGTATAACTACGAGGCTGAAAAAGAGAAGGTGAGGCAGGGCGAGATCAGGCAGCAACGGATGAAATGGGTTGCCGGGCTGGCTGGATTGGTGGCCATTATCGTGGCGCTGTCCGCTTTCATCAGCTTCCGGTTGCTGCGCGACCGGCATCGCCGTAACTTGCTGATCCAGAAGAACGAGAGCGAAAGGCTGAAGACACAGCTGGCGGAGAAAGAGAAGGAGCTGGCACAAGAGGAGAGCAAGCGCAGAGAAGCTGAAAGCCGGGCAGCAAAGACGGAGACGAATGTGCTGGAAATCAGCACGCAGTTGCAACAGCTGGAACATGAGAGGGAAGAGCTGCAACGTACGCTGGAGACCCTCAAAGCCGTTCAACTAAATGACAATGAGCCTCCAAGCGACCAGAAAGAGAGGATTCAGGAATTGGAGCAGCAGCTGCGAGAGCGGGACAAGGATATCAAGGACGTGCAGAACGAGATGGAGCGCAAGAAGCGGGAACTGCTGACACAGCAGGAGATGATGGATAAGATGGAGAGCACCATAGAGGAGTACCGAGAGGAAGCACGCTCCATGGAGAACTACGGCGACGGCGTGCAGCAGATGAGGCACCAGCTGACGGAGCGTAAGCATGCCACGGTGCGCAACTGGCTGGCGCTGCAGAAACAGGTCGTCAAGCTGCATCCCTCATTCATCAAAGCCATGCGTGCACAGGTGATGCCTTTGCTGGAGAGCGAACTGCGCATAGCCATGCTCATCAGGATGGGATTCCAGCCCAGCGAGATAGCACAGCTGATGGACCGCTCACCGCAGATGGTGTCCATGTCACGCCGACGTCTCTACACCAAGGCCTTCGGCAAGGAGCCTGAGGAGCTGAAGGATGTGGATGATTGGATCATAGGGATTTAATGGTCTGCCCTATATGAGTTAAATGCCAATCATTAGGGCGTTCAACTGAAAGAGGCGAGGGTTTGTACCCTCTGTGCTCATCGTCCGTAGCCATCCGGAATGAACAAGGAGGTAAGCACCCGCAGTGTGGGGCTTACCTCCTTGTCGGATGGTTGTTATGGGTGCCGGTCTCGGGCTTATGCCATGCTGGGCAGTGTGCCGGCAATGAGGATGAGCACGAGGAGGCCGAGGATGGCGTAGAGCTCGGGGAACACGGCAAGCACCATGGTCGTACCGAAGGCGTTGTGGCCGGCACCGATGGCGGAGATACCATTGGCGCAGACCTTAGCCTGACGGATAGCAGAGAAGAGGGCTACGAGGCCGCAGGCCAGACCGGCACCGAAGACGGCAGCAGCAGAGGCCATGGTCATGCCAGAGCCGATGTGGCTCATCAGCATGAAGTAGCCGACGAAGCCGTAGAGACCCTGAGAGGAGGGAAGGGCCGAAAGACCGATGTAGGAACCGCTGGCTTCAGGGTTCTTCTTAAAGGCACCGATAGCGGCATTACCGCAGATGGTCACACCATAGGCGCTTCCCACACCGGAGAGGCCTACGCACAGGGCTACGCCCAGATAAGCAAGGAGTAATTCCATAGGATGAAAAAATGTTTAGTGTTTAATGTTTAATGTTTAAAGTTTAATGTTATGCTGCCGTGGCCTTGCGACGGAAGGGCGTGAAGGCTTTGCCGCCACCCTCGAAGTCGGCGTTCTTGAAGAACTCGACGAAGGTCAGTCGCATGGGGTGTACGAAGCTGGAGATCATGCAGAGGCCGAAGTTGATGCCGTGGCCGAAGAGCAGGATGAGCAGCATCGGCAGCCAACGTACGAACCAGGGCAGCGAGGAGGTGAGGTCTGCGGCCAGCTGGTTGAACACGCCGCCGAGGACGCTGCCGGTGAGGCCGAGGGCGAACAGACGGATGTAGCTCAGCAGGTCGCCGAGCAGGCCGGTGGCCATGCCGTAGACGCTCCATACGCCGCCGCCGAAGTTGACGAGGATGTTCTTGTCGGGGTTGTTGTAGAACATGATGCCCAGGGCGGATATGGCGATGAGGCCGTAGAGCACGTATTGCACGAGCTGGGGAAGTGCTACGCCACAGACGGGCAGCAGGAACAGCAGCGTCGCCGAGAGGAGGGCTGTCACCCACGAGAACTTGCCGACGCCGTACTTCCAGCCGCCGTTCTTGACGGCTTTGGCACCGGCCAGTGTCATGCCGATGAGGACTTGTACCAGGCCGATGAGGACGGAGAAGACCATCATCGGTGCGTAGCCGAAGGGCTTGTAGTTGTTCTCGTTGATGAACAGGTGCTTGACGGGTGCGAGGAAGGCCCAGTCCTGCTGCGAGAGGTCGATGCCGAAGAAGGAGCCGGTCAGGAGGCCGACGACGGTCGTCGTAGCGCCCAACCAGAGGCCGAGCTTGGCGTAGGCCTTGAAGTCGGGCTTGGCCTTGAGCAGGTATAGGCAGATGGCGACGATGAGCAGGCCGTAGCCGGCGTCGCCCATGCAGAGCCCGAAGAAGAGCATGAAGAAGGGCGCGAAGAAGACCGTGGGGTCGAGGTCGCGGTAGTTGGGTAGCGAGTACATCTTCAGTATGGGCTCGAAGAGGCTGCTGTAGCTGTCGTTGTGTATCTCGATGGGCACCTTGTCGTCTTCGGCGGGGTCGGCGATCTCGTAGAAGATGCCGGCCGCATCGAGGGCTGCGGTGACGTCGGCTGCCGTCTCGGTCTTCGTCCAGCCTTCCATCAGCCGTACGACGCCGTCGGCCACGTCTTCGTGGCTGAGCTGGACTTTGGCCAGTGAGATACGGTCGTCGTTGACGAGCTTGGCGGCCTCTACGGTCTCGCGTTCTTCGAGGGCCAGGTGGAGTTGCTCTTGATGGATGTCTTTCAGTCGTTGCTTCTGCGCGGCCTTCTCCTTATTATAATAGGATAGGCTCTGGGCGGGCAGGTCGAGATGCTCGGCGGCGATGGAGGGAGCGCTCGTGTCGCTGGTGAAGGTGACGAAGTAGGTCTTCTTGTTCTCCTCGGCCACGGGGATGGCGAAGTACTCGTCGGCCCACTGTTGGCGGAAGCCTTTGGCCGAGCATCGGAAGAAGTCGATGCGGCTGCCGGTCTCGGACTGGAGGGCTCGTAGGTCGTCCCACGAGAATTCGCCGAAGGGCTCGAGCTGTGCGATGGCCTTGTCGGCATCGTCGATGGCGTGGCGTGTCGCGTTCTCTTGCTCTGCCAGCTGCTCGATGCGCTCTACGATGGCTATGCCTTTGCCTGAGTCGGCGTGGTGCTCGTGAATCTCGAAGCCTTGCAGCTCGTCGTCGCCTGCTTTCTTTGCCTTCTCATAGGCCGCAGCAGCGTAGGACATGGTCTTCAGCGCACTCTTGTAGCGCTCGTCGAGGGCCAGTGCCTCTTGCAGGTCGGGACTGGTGCTGCCCGCTTGCAGCTCTACGACGTGTACGACGCCGATCTGTCTGAGCTGTTCGATGAACGGTGCATATTCCTTCTCAGTGATGAGGAAGGTCAGCTTTTTCATTTCTTTTATCATGCGTCACCTCCTTCCTTCATTTTTCTGCTTAGGTTGGCCGCTGTGGCCGCTGCCTCGTCGGCATCGTCGATGCCGTCTCCGTCGGCATCGCGGCGCTTCTCTTGCAGCGACTTGAGGATTTTCTGGCTGGACTTGGAGAGATTCTCCTCGTCCTCCATGAATCGCTTGATCTTGCGCACCGCTTCCTGGAAGCCGGGAATCTGCACCTTCTCGAAGAGGTTGACCTTCTGCGTCGTCTTGCGGCGGGCGTGGTCCAGCAGGTCCTGCTTGGCAACGGCAAACTCGCGCTCGACAGCTGTCTTGGCCAGACCGTGGAGGAGATTGATGCCGTCGAAGTACCATTTCGGCGCGCTGAAGATGCCGAAGGGCTTGGCCTCGAGCTTGATGTTGGTGAGGACCGGTACGCGAACGCCCGCAATCTTCTTCACATCCATCTCGACGTCCTTCAGCTCGACCAGCGACGCGTCGAACTCGCCCCACAGGGCGTACATCGACTCGTAGCCGGCAATCTGTTGCTTGAGCCTTGTCTCCAACGCCGTCACCTCTTCCTTGCATTTCTTGACCTCCAGACGCAACGCGGTCTCCTTGTTCTTGATGATAGGGAGCGTGCGCTGTCGCATCTTGAGCTGTTTCTCGATCTGCTGGAGCGATGTCTTGTTGTATTGAAATTTGATAGCCATAAGAT
>CAMOSA010000147.1 GCA_946624335.1 uncultured Prevotellaceae bacterium | reverse complement strand
TAGTTGAACGAGCTGTCGTAGCGCTTAGCCGTGTTGGCATAGCCGGCCTGCTTGTCCCAGTAGATGTAGTTGTTGAAGCTGGCACGGAAGCCGAGGCCGAGATCCCAATTTTTATACTGCAGACGAGTGCTCAGACCTGCGAGGTAGGGAGCGTGCGGGCTCTTGTAGAAATAGCGGTCGGACTCTGAGATCTTGCCGTCGCCATCGCGGTCGACGAAGACGCCCTCGAGAGGAAGGCCGTTCTGGTCATAGACCTGCTGGTAGACATAGAACGAGTTGGCAGGATGGCCTACAGCCTGAGCTTGAACCATATTACCCGTACCGGAAGAGATGCCGCCCGTCATGACCACGGAGCTCTCACCGGTGAGCTCGGTGATCTCGTTGTGGTTGTAGGTGAAGTTGCCGGTGATCTCCCAGAGCCAGTCCTTAGTGACAACGGGGCGCACGGTGAGCATCACCTCGACGCCCTTGTTCTCCAGCGAACCGATGTTGGAGAGCACCTGGTTGCGGAAGTTGGAACCGGCAGAGACGTAAGCGGTGTTGATTAGGTCGGTGGTCTTACGATAGTAACCGTCGATGCTACCGGAGAGGCGGTTCTTGAAGAACGAGAAGTCGATACCGGCATTGTAGGTCGTTGTGGTCTCCCATTTCAGGTCTTCGTTGTAGGCATCGGGACGATAGAGCAGACCCGTCGGGTTGACACCCGAGATGGGATAGCGACCGTCAGTGTTGTTGATGTTAACGTTATAGGATGCGAAGTAGTTGTAATTGCCGATGCCGTCCTGCTGACCTGTCTTACCCCAACCGAGGCGCAGCTTGAGGTCATCGACATTCTTGGCGTCGCGCAAGAAGGGTTCATCGCTGATACGCCAGGCGAAAGCTGCTGAGGGGAAGAGGGCCCAGTGGTTCTTGAAGCGGCTCGAACCGTCATAACGGACGGTACCGGTGAACATATACCGATCCAAGAGAATGTAATTGGCACGGCCGTAGAAGCTGACGAGATAGTTCTCCTGTTCCCATTCTCCGAATGAGGGCTTATAAGGAGTACCGGCCAAAGCAGCGCCCGTCGCTTCATCAGTGAGTTCACTCGTCAGTGGATAGTAACCGGCATACTCCGACGTGCCCCAATACTTCTTGTGGCTCCATTCGTAACCACCCATGATGTCGAAATGGTGCTTCTCGTTGAAGTCCTTGTAGTACTGGGCGTAGGCCGAGTAGATGAGATTGTACTTATTCTCCTTCGTGTAGCCATCGTTGCCATAGTAGAAGTTCGACGGTCCCCAAGGCTGATAGGTGGTCTTCTGTTTACCATTGCCCCAGTCGCCGGAGAAGTTCATATGGAGGCGCAGATCCTCGAAGCCGTGGATTTTGTAGTCGACCTCGACGTTACCCATATAATCGAACGAGTGAGCACGGTCGTATTTCTCATGAATCCGGGCTACGGGGTTGGAGCCGGCGTAGGTGTTCATGATAGTGGGGTAAGCGGGATCCTTGTAGGCGGAGCCATCAGCCTGCCATGCGAAGTAGCCGGCATAGTTATCTGTCGGATCACCGGAGTAGACAGGCTGCGTGGGATCCATGCGTACGGCGTCGTTAATAGCGTCGGTATTAGCATAGCGGTTGTAGGCATACATGAACTTACCATTAATATTAAAGGTAAGGTGGTCGTCGAGGAACGAGGGGTTCAGGGCTACGCTGGCCGTGGTACGCTGGAAGTTGGAGGTCTTCACGATACCGTTCTGGTCGGTATAGCCTACAGTGACACGATAAGGCATGTGCTTGGCTCCGCCCGAGACGGTCACGTTGTGGTCAGTACCGAAGGCACCGGTGTAGATTTTATCCTGCCAGTCGGTGGAGGCGGAACCCATGAGGGCTGCGGCTTTTGACTCGGGGCCGTAGTATGAGTTGATAAAGTTGCGATACTCGTCAGCACCCAGCACATCGAGCGTCTTGGTCTTCATGGAGTACGACACGCTTCCGTTATAGCTCACGTGAGCCTTCTGACCCTTCTGACCCTTCTTCGTTGTGATGATGATGACACCGTTCGAACCGCGGCTACCATAGATGGCCGTTGCCGACGCGTCCTTCAGTACGGTGAAGCTCTCGATATCCTGAGGATTGACCATCGAGAGTGGATTGGCCAGACCTTTCACACCTTGGTTGTCCATGGCCAGACCATCAATGACGATGAGAGGATCATTACTGGCGTGCAGCGATGAGCCGCCACGGATGCGAATGCTGGCTCCGCCACCAGGCAGGCCGCCACCATTGGTGACGTTGACACCGGCTATCTTGCCCTGGATCATGTCCTGAGCATTAACGATGAGACCGTGGTTCTTCTCGTCAGGCTTAATCGCTGTGACGGAACCCGTGAGGTCATTCTTCTTGACCGTACCGTAACCGATGACGATCACATCGTCGAGGACTTTGGAATCCTCCTCCATGGTGATGTTCAGCGTCGGGCGGGCGGTTACGGTTACCGGTTTGAAGCCCATGAACGTGATGGTAAGCTGGCTGCCTTGAGGCGCCGCAATAGAGAAGTTACCGTCGAAGTCCGACACTGTGCCGCCTTCTTGTCCAATCACGCGGACGGTAGCGCCCATGACGGGTTCGCCGGTATCATCCTTGACATTACCTTTGACTTGTATCTGTGCAAAGGTGCCAAGTGAGATGAAAAGCCCACAAAGGAGGGCAAGGATTCGAGGAATCCTGATGTTTACCTGCTTCATCATGCTTGTTGAGTTTAGTTAATTTATTATTTAAGGTTTAAACATTCAGTCAAATTGCGATACACAAGCTAAGGTGACGCTCATTACTTTCATTTTGTCGGTGCAAAAGTAACGACCTAATAAAAAAAGAGGTTTATGCATTGACATAAATCAACAAAAAGAGTCGTGCAATCGTTTGCAGATACATAAGTATTATTTCAAAATAACAATTTATTGCACCGCACACCCTTTTTGTCTATATTTGCAACCGAAACAGACCTATTATGAGTGAGAAAGCGACTATCACAATGAAAGACATCGCTCGTGAGCTGGGAGTTTCCGTCGCTACCGTCTCACGTGCCCTGCAAGATAATCCGCAGATCAGCGCGGAGCAACGCGAGCGTATCCAGTCTTATGCCCGCGAGCATCGGTTCTTCCCCAATGCACTCGCTGAATCGCTGCGGCACAGCCGCGTGGCACCGCCCAAAATCATCGGCGTAATCGTCCCACAGTTTGCGCACTATTACTTCTCCACCATACTTTCCGGCATCGAAGAAGAAGCCTGCAGACAGGGATATAACATTATTGTCGCACAGAGCGCAGAGCAGTACGAACGTGAAGTACAGATATGCCGGTCATTCCTCAAGCTACACGTGTGCGGAGTCATCGTCTCACAGGCCAAAGACACGCTGAAGTACGACCATTTCCAGCAACTGCTTGAGGCCGGACTGCCACTGGTGTTCTACGATCGGATATGCACAGGATTGAACACCAGTCGCGTCGTTGTGGACGACTATGCCGGTGCCTTCGCTGCCGTCAGCCACCTCATCTCGACGGGGTGCCGGCGCATCGCTTTCTACGGCTCAGATATGCACCTGGAGATCTCTAAGAACCGATACAACGGTTATCGCGATGCGCTGCTGAAGGCGGGCCTCCCAATCAACGAGGCCTTGATATTCGAGTGTGACAATCGAGCCGCAGCTGAGCAGATAACGCCAGACATATTGCAGCGCAACAAGCGGCCCGACGGCGTGTTTGCCGTCAACGATGACACAGCCATCGGTGTGCTCTATACCGCCAAACGCATGGGACTGAACGTTCCCGAAGACCTTGGTATCTGCGGGTTCACCAATGGCGAGAGGGCCATTGCCTGCGATCCCATGCTCACTACAGTCGAACAGCGCGGACATCAAGTAGGCGTTGAAGCCGTGGATATACTGCTTGACCATGTCGAAGGCAATCGTCCTCTCGACAAAGTAGAACGCAAGGTTGTCAAGACCCGCCTCATCGTACGGGGTACTACTCGCGAGGCTAAGGAAGGATAATAAGCTGAATTATTAGAAACCATAAAAATAGTTACTACCTATGCAAAAACCTGATTTATCCTTTTGGAAGCTATGGAACCTCAGTTTCGGCTTCTTTGGCGTACAGATAGCCTACGCCCTTCAGAGCGGCAACATAAGCCGTATCTTCCGCACATTAGGTGCTGATCCACACGACCTGAGCTACTTCTGGATCCTGCCTCCGCTGATGGGCATTCTTGTACAACCCGTAGTTGGCACGCTGAGCGATCGCACATGGACTCGCTTTGGCCGTCGCATACCTTACCTGTTTGTCGGTGCAGCCGTTGCCGTGGCCGTTATGTGCCTCCTTCCCAACTCAGGCTCGCTTGGGTTGAGCGTAGCCTCGGTTATGATTTTCGGTCTCGTAATGCTTATGCTCCTCGACACCAGCATCAACATGGCTATGCAGCCGTTTAAGATGCTTGTCGGCGACATGGTCAACGAGAAGCAGAAGGCGAAGGCTTACTCCATACAGTCGTTCCTATGCAATGCCGGTTCTGTAGTGGGCTTTCTTTTCCCCTACATCTTCGCCGCGATAGGTCTTAAGAACGTGGCGCCCAAAGGCATCGTTCCCGACACAGTAATCTGGTCGTTCTATATCGGAGCAGCAATCCTCATATCATGCGTCATCTACACCGTGGTGAAAGTCAAGGAATGGAACCCGGAGGAATACCGTCAGTACAACCCTGTTGAGGAGAGCCGTGAAGAATCCGCCAATTGGTTCACGCTCCTGAAGAATGCTCCTTCTACATTTTGGAAGGTCGGTCTCGTGCAGTTCTTCTGCTGGGCAGCACTCCTGTATATGTGGACTTATGTTGTCGACGCCGTAGCCGAAACGGTATGGGGCACCACAATTGCCGAGTCAGGTGCTTACCAGACGGCAGCCAACTGGACAGGAGTCCTCTATGCAATCCAGGCCATGGGCAGCGTTTGCTGGGCTATTGTTTTGCCGCGCTTCAAAAATACAAAGGTCGCATATGCCTTAAGCTTGCTGCTTGGCGGCATCGGCTTCGCCCTCATTCCTTTCTGCCCCGACAAATACCTTCAGATTATCCCCTTCCTGCTCATCGGTTGCGCCTGGGCCGCCATGCTGGCAATGCCATTCACATTTGTCACAAATGCCCTCCAGGGATACGGACATATGGGAGCTTACCTTGGCCTATTCAACTGCACAATCTGCGTTCCTCAGATTGTTGCAGCCCTTTGTGGCGGCGCCATCCTTTCGATGATTGGCCACCATCAGTCGTCGATGATGATTGTCTCCGGCGTCCTCCTCTGCCTCGGAGCCCTCTGCGTAAGCTTTATAAAAGACAAAATGAAAGTTCTTCGCAGAGCGAAGCGGCAAAGCCGAGCGGAGAGTTGAAAGTTGAGAGTTGAAAGTTCTTCGCAGAGCGAAGCGGCAAAGCCGAGCGGAGAGTTGAAAGTTGAGAGTTGAAAGATTGACAGCGAAAGAATCCTCATTAGACATTAAACCTTAACCTATAAACTATGGGCTTAGCCCCAGAATGATATGAATATCAGATTTGAAATTGAATACCGCACAATCTACGGTGAAGACCTTTTCCTCAACGTGCTGGAGCCCGATGGCAGCCAGACACGTCATCCATTGTCGACGCGCGACGGCGTCATCTGGGCCATAGAGCTCGACATCGACCACGCCATCGACTATTTCTACACCGTCACCTGGCAAGGACGCGAGAAGCGTTCCGAGTGGGTTTTCTGTCCACACTCGTTCGACCCCAAAGAGGTGTCCAACCCCGACCTGCCGGCCGTGCAGCGTGATTCATGGATGGACGCCCCCGAGGATTTCCGCGTGGCAGGCACGCTCATACCCGTATTCTCGCTACGCTCGCGCCGCAGCTTCGGCGTAGGCG
>CAMOSA010000146.1 GCA_946624335.1 uncultured Prevotellaceae bacterium | reverse complement strand
TGGTCTCGACGACGATGACGCCGTTGCTGGCCTTGGAGCCGTAGATGGCCTTGGCAGCACCGTCCTTCAGGATGGTGACGCTCTTGATGCGGTTGATGTCGAGGTCGAAGATCTGCTGCTGTGAGGCCTCAAAGCCGTCGAGGATGAACAGCGGAGCGTTGGGATTGCCGCTATACTCGCCCTGCAAGCCGGCAAAGGAGGCATTGCCGCGGAGCGTGATGTCGGCCATATAGTTGGGGTTGCTGCCCATGACGCTGTTCATATCGACCACAAACGAAGGGTCGATGGCCTGTATGGTCTTGAGCACATTGCCATTGCTGACCAGCTTCAGGTCGTCCTGCGTATAGGAGACGGCAGAGCCGGTGAAGGTCGAGGACTTATAGTCAAAGAGTCCCGTCACGACGACCTCCTCCATCTCACCGCTCTCGCTGAGCACGATGACCTGATTGGTATAGTTGCGCTTGCCGTCGAAGCGCTTGGAAGCCGGCTTCATACCGACGTAGGAGAAGTCGAGGGTGACGGCCTGACCACGCGGCACGCCGATGGTGAACTTGCCGTCGGCATCGGCCACGGCACCGGCCTTCGTCTCGCGGACCCGTATGTTGGCTCCGGGAAGTGTCTCACCCTGCGTGTCCTTGACGACGCCGGTGATGAGGAGTTCGTTCACGGATTGTCCATTGGGCTTCTGGGGGGTCACGCTCTGCATCGGCACGGACGTAGGCGTCTGACCTTCCTGCTTGACTTGAGCCCACGAGACACCGATGCTCAGCCACAAGAGCAGCATGGCAACTACAGTCCTTCCCATGGAGATATTCTGTCGCATGATCTCTGATTGTTTCTTATTATGCGCTGCAAAAGTACGTAAAAAAAGGCATACAGTGAACTATATGCCTTAAAAATTACTAATACGTAGCTAAAAAATTGCCCAAAGGTCTTCGTGCAGGGCCAAGTTCACGGTTCCGTCTCGCCCTCAACGTAATTTTCCATCCACAATTGCTGCCCGTCGAAAACGGCATAGGTGAACTGCGTGATCCAATCGCCCAGGATGATGAGACGTGACGTCCGGCTCAGCATCAGCTCCAACTCGATATGCCGATGTCCGAAGATGAAATAGTTGACGTCGGGGTGTCCGTGCAGATAGTCCTTGGCATACAACACCAGGTGTTCCTTGTCTTCGCCGAAATAACGGGGCGGCTCGGAGGCTTCGTGCATGAGACGGCTATGCTTGGCCCAGCTCAGTCCGATGTCCATCCCCCAACGTGGATGGACGGCCGAGAAGAGGACCTGCGCCACACGATTGTGGAACAGCCACCGCAGGAACTTGAACTTAGGATCGGGGTCGCCCAAGCCATCGCCGTGTGCCAGGAAAAACACCTTGTCGCCCAGCTCTATGGTCTGCGCCTGGCGGTGCATGATGAGCCCACACTCCTTCTCGAGATAATCGTAGGCCCAGATATCGTGGTTGCCCGTGAAGAAATGCACTTCCACGCCCAGGTCGGTCAGTTCACTGAGCTTGCCCAGGAAACGGGTAAATCCCTTGGGAACGACGAACTTGTATTCATACCAGAAGTCGAACATATCGCCCAGCAGATACACCGCTCCTGCCTTCTCCTTGATGGAGTCCAGGAACCTCACCAACCGCCGCTCCTGAGTGCGACCGTGCTTTATAGCGCGACTGCCCAGATGGGCGTCAGATATGAAATAGACTGGTTTCATGAAGAATCTTTTTCATTCAGCAGGCTGGACGTCTTACTGTTGTTGCCACAGCTGTGATATTATCTTTTTACTTTGTAACACTTGTGCGTACAAAAGTAATACAAAGGGGCTTTACGACCAAAGAGTTGGCTCGTTTTTTAACGTTCTTTACCGCTCTGCCGGCCATGTCAGAAACCCTTAAGGCTTAGCACGCGTTCCCTTATAGGTTTTCGCAAATAGCCTTAAGGGTTTCAGCCTTAAGCCTTAAGGCTTTCAGAGCATACCCAGTTCGAGCTTCGCCTCCTCGGTCATCATGTCCTGCGTCCATTCAGGCTCAAAGACGAGGTTGACATTGACGGAGGTGAGACCGTCGATGCTCTCCAACTTCTGGCGTACATCCTCGACGATGAAGTCGGCCATGGGGCACGAGGGCGCTGTCATCGTCATATCGACATCCAACTGCGAGAGGTCGTCGCTAAGCTCTATGCGGTAGATGAGTCCCAAGTCGTACACGTTGACTGGTATCTCAGGGTCGTACACCGTCTTGAGCATCTCTACTATCTTATCTTCTAATTGAATCTTATCCATTTTTCATTTATACATTGTACATTATACATTGTACATTATCCATTTCCCCTACACCTTCCCCTGTTCGCGATAGCTGTAGTAGGCGCCATCGACAAGGATGAGATGATCGATCAGCCTCAGGCTCATGACCTTGCAAGCCTTGTCCAGGCGCTCGGTCAGCTGGTCGTCGTCGCGCGACGGCCGTGTGTTGCCCGAGGGGTGGTTATGCACAAAAGCCACAGCCGATGCCTGCCGGATGAGAGCCTCACGCAGGACGAGCCGCACGTCGACCTGGGTGCTGCTGATGCCTCCCTTGCTGATGATGAAGGGCTGCCCCTCAAGACTGCTGTCAGCCCGCAGGTACAGGGCATAGCTCTCCTCATGACCGAGGTCACGCATCAGCGGCAGCATGATCTGATAGAGGTCCAACGACGACTTGACGTAGCGTTTCTCGGCTGCCACCTCCATCATGCGGCGACGCCCCAGCTCACATGCGGCGAGGATGGTGACGGCCTTCGCCGGCCCGAGACCTTTATAGTTCTTCGTCAGGTCGGAGAGTGACAAGCGGCCGAGTGCCTTGAGGCTGCCGCCACAGTCGGCCAGGACGCGCTGCATCAGCTGCACAGCTGACTCATCGCTGTTGCCGCTGCCGATGAGAATCGCCAACAGCTCAGCCGGAGAGAGCGCCGAAGCGCCCTGCTCTATCATGCGTTCACGTGGACGCTCATCGAGTGGCAGATCCTTGATATTCACTGGGCGAATGACTATTTAGCGATGGAATGATTAACGATGGACTGATTAACGATGGATGCCCGTATCACTTTCACCGACATGCTTGCGCGATGCTCACCCCTGTCGGGCTGACGTCGCTGAGCCATAGAGCTCGACATTGCTGTCGAACCCCTCCTCTTGCTGCTTCAACACGATGCGTCGCCAGAAGGCGCTGAGGAAACCCGTGCCATAGCCGATGAGCTGGATGAACGAGGCGGGGATGGAGAGCAGACCGACCCACAGGCTGCGGTTGCGGACGGAAGAGTCCACGAAGATGACGAGAGCATACAGCAGGGGCAGCGCCACGCAGAGTCCGCACAGCGCGAGACCGAATGACCGGCTCATGAGATCCGGACCGAAGAAGAACAGTAGCAACCCCCACACCAGCAGCAGCGCAAGCATCACACAGCCCACAGTGAACACGGCAGGAAGCAGATGCACCACCTTCATCGTGCCAGGGTGCAGCAGATGTAGGTTGATACGTGCCTTGCCCGAGTTGTTGACCTGGCGGAAGAAGCGCCTGAAGTCCGTGCGCCGTTTATGCCACACCCAGGCATCGGGGAAGAGGCACATCCGTGCGCCCGCCTTCTCCATCCGGTAGCTGAAGTCGATGTCCTCGCCGAAGCGCATCTGCCGGAAGCCGCCCAGCTGATGCCACAGTTGGCTCCGCACGCCCATATTGAACGAGCGGGGGTAGAACTTGTCCAGCTTCTGCTTGCCGCCACGGATGCCGCCCGTGGTGAAGAACGACGTCATGGCATAGCTGATGGCCTTCTGCAGCGGCGTGAAGTCGGGGTGCGCGCGGTCCGGGCCGCCAAAGGCATCAGCCTCCCGGCTCTTCAGTGCCTCGTCGACAGCGGCGAGGTAGCCCGGGGGCAGCACCACATCGCTGTCGAGGACGATCATATAGTCGCCGGCAGCGCGCTCGGCGCCGTAGTTGCGGGCGCGGCCCGGTCCGCCATTCTCCTTCACGTAGTAATGGATGTCCAGACGGTTGGAGAAGTGGTCGCAGACCTCGCGACACGGCACGTCGCTACCGTCCTCGACGATGTGGACATCGAAGTCGCGGCACGTCTGTTTCGTCAGGCTGTGCAGCAACTCGGCCACTTCGTCGGGGCGGTTGTAGACGGGTATGATCAGACTGTATCTCATTATGCCTTAGTCACCAGTGCCAGCGTGTCCATGGCGATCATCAGCTCCTCGTCGGTGGGGATGACGCAGACCTTGACGCGCGAGCTGTCCTTGGAGATGACAGCCTCTGTCGCCCGGCAGGCACGGTTCTTCTCGTCATCGAGCTCTACGCCCAGGAACTCCAGGCCGCGGGTGGCACCCTCGCGCACCTCGTACTGGTTCTCGCCAGCGCCGGCGGTGAAGAGGATGACGTCGACGCCGCCCATGGCAGCAGCGTAGGAGCCGATGTACTTCTTGATACGATAGGTGTACATCTCCTTGGCCAGGCGAGCGAGGTCATTGCCCTCGGCGATGCCAGCAAGGATGTCGCGGAAGTCACTGCGCCCCTCGCTGACGCCGAGGAGGCCCGACTGCTTATTCAGCAGGTTGGAGATGCCGCGGGTGTCGAGGCCCAACTTGTCCATGAGGAAGGTGACGGCACCGGCGTCTATGTCGCCGGAGCGTGTGCCCATCATGAGGCCTTCGAGGGGCGTCAGGCCCATCGAGGTGTCGACGACCTTGCCATCCTTAACGGCCGCGATGGAGGCGCCGCCACCGATGTGGCAGGTGATGACCTTGGAGCCTTCGACGGGCATGCCGAGATACTCGAGGACACGCGCAGAGACATAGCGGTGGCTGGTGCCGTGGAAGCCGTAGCGGCGCACGCCGTACTTGCGATAGAGGTCGTAAGGCAGGGCATACATATAAGCGTAGTCGGGCATCGTCTGGTGGAAAGCGGTGTCGAAGACGCCCACCTGCGGCAGCTCGGGCAGCAGGGCCTTGACGGCGTTGACGCCCTTGATGTTGGCGGGGTTGTGCAGGGGAGCCAGGTCGTTGCAGGCAGCAAACTGCTCCATGACCTCTGGCGTGAGGATGACACTCTCCGAGAACTTCTCGCCGCCGTGCACCATGCGATGGCCTACGGCGTCGATCTCATGGAGGTCGCTGAGCACGGCGTGCTCGCCCTCGGTCAGCACCTTGAAGATGAGTTGGACGCCGGCCGTATGCTCGGGCACGGGAGCTTCAAACTGGAACTTACCGCCGTTGGCCTTATATTTGATAAAGGAGTCGGGCAGCCCGATCTTCTCGATGCCGCCGGAGGTGATGACCGAGTGGTCATCCATGTTGTACAAAGCGTATTTGATGCTGCTGCTTCCGCAGTTGAGTACGAGGATTTTCATTTTAAGTAAAAAGTGAAAAGTGAAAAGTGAAAAATAAGATTTACCTATGCTCACAATTCCCTTTCCTGACTAACTTGTTGATTATTATTCTTTGCTGTTTTAATTGATGCGACAAGGATGGCTATGAGTTCCTTACAAAGGGAATGCAAATTGCAAAAGGTGGACTCATCCAAGCAACCCGCTTCGTATAAGACTTCTAACCAACCTTTTGTCTCATTGGCTTCTTTAAGTGAAATAGTGAGTTTAGTAATGAAATCTGGTGGACTTTGCGCAAATTCCGACTCTCGCACATTGGCATGAATGGAAGTGCCCGAACGTAGTATCTGTTGGAACAGACTATTCACACGCCAATCATTGTTTTGCTTGACCATTCTAACTATAGCAACAGCAAAATACTTGCTCTTCACATGAAGAGGGGAATCAGCACCTTGGCGAGTAATATAACCCATTGCAAATGATACTTTTATTTTTCACTTTTCATTCTTTCACTTTTCACTTCGCTGAACAACGTTCAGCGTGCATCCATGGCCTGGCACGCTGTGATGGCAATGAGATAGTAGATGTCGTCGACGGAGCAGCCGCGGCTGAGGTCGTTGACGGGGCGAGCTATGCCCTGGAGGATAGGACCGATGGCGA
>CAMOSA010000145.1 GCA_946624335.1 uncultured Prevotellaceae bacterium | reverse complement strand
ATTCGGGTCCGCTGTGCACGGCATAGTGCTTGGCGCAGGCCCACAGCTTGCGGTACTTGGCCGTCTCAGGGCCTTGAAGGCCGCGTACGACCTGTGTACCCATGACAGCCGTCAGGTAGGGATCCTCGCCGTAGGTCTCCTGTCCTCGTCCCCATCGCGGGTCGCGGAAGATGTTGACGTTGGGCGTCCAGACCGAGAGGCTGTGGAATTTCTCGTCCTCGCCGCCGTTGAGCATACGGTGGTTGTACTGGGCGCGGAATTCGGTGCTGGCGACGTCGAAGACCTTATATAATAGGTCGGGATTGAAGCTGGCCGCCATGCCGATCGGCTCGGGGAAGACGGTGACGTTAGGCTGGTTGGCAGCACCGTGCAGCGCCTCGCTCCACCAGTAGAACTTCTTAATGCCCAGTCTTGGTATGGCGGGACTCTCATCCAGCATCAGCTGCGCCTTTTCCTCGAGGGTGAGGCGTGCGCAGAGGTCCACGGCACGCTCACGTGCCGACAGCGATGGGTTTTTGTAAGGCAGCTGTTGTGCCGCTGACCAGGCCGTTGTGCAGAGCAGTACGGCCATGAACATGATTCGTTTCATCTGATTAGGTTTATTGTTAGGTTTATTGATGTGCGGTATTTGATGGCGCAAAGATAGTGAAAAATCGCTGTGGCCGTTTCAGCTTCTGTATCTTTTTTTTCTGTTCCTGGCTCATCATGTAGCATACTCGCTTGCGTGACTACACAAAGATACCCAGGTGTGTGAGCCCACACACCTATGTGTGTAGGCGATCAAGCCTAGGGGTGTAGGCGATCAGGCCTAAGGGTGTGAGCGAATAGACGTAGGGGCGTGAGCGAATAGACGTGTGACGGTGAGCGACTATAGGCGTATGAGTAAAAAATGAAAATACCCAAAATAAGCTTCACCCTTCACTTTCGTGCTTAATGTGCTGTGGACGAGATGGTTCTGAGGTGAACCTTTGTCTTCGTAAGTTTCACCAAGGTTCACCGTCAGATTGCTGTCCTGGCACCGATGTCGCTCACGGGTGCCGCTTGACTGAGTCACGCAGATCTCGCTATCTCACAGATTAACCACCGTGCGACCAGCCTTCGTGGCTTCAAGAGGGGTGAAGCTTGGTGAACCTTTTCAGAAGGAAGGTTCACCATGGAACGTATTGAAAGTCTTTTGGTTAATGGCTGCGGTGAAGGGTGAAGCTTATTTTCGCAAATCGCGTAAAATGGGTGCACCTATGACTGTCGTATCACTTGGAATGTCGGTAGCACCGCAAAAAATAAAGGTTCATATAAAATTTTTGGTGCAAGATAATAGCCCGTAATTAAAAAAAGCGTATCTTTGCCATGATATTCAATAAATCATAAACTATGAGACAAAAGACCTGCATCATTCTCTTCCTGACCGCTCTCATGGCGGCTGTCAGCCTCACGACGCAAGCTCAGCGTCGACAATGTATCGATGACAACTGGCGTTTCTTCTACGGCGACGGACGTGGCGTCGTCAGCGACTCGTCGCTGGCCGGCAATTGGCGCACGCTGACGCTGCCTCACGACTGGAGCGTCGAGACGGAAGCTGCGGCGCAAGCCGGAGGCCACGTCGTTGGCCCCTTCTCCACCAACAGCATCGGCAAATACCAGACGGGGCACACCGTTGGCGGCGAGGGATGGTATCAACGCGCCTTCGAACTCACCGACGCCGACCTCGAAGGACGCGTAGAACTCTACTTTGAAGGAGCCTACAACCAATCATGGGTATATGTCAACGGGGCCCTCTGCAACTACAACGTCTACGGTTACAGTAGCTTCCGTGTTGATGTGACCGACCGTGTGCGCAAAGGCGAGAACAGCATCGTCGTGCGCGTCGTCAACCGAGGCAACAACACCCGATGGTATGCCGGCAGCGGTATCTACCGTCATGTGTGGCTGCTCAAGACTCATCGGGTGTATGTCGACGAATGGGATACCTTCGTGAAAGTCGACGGCGGGCAATTGACCGTCACGAACGACCAGGTACGAGGCAAGGTTACCGTAGAGACCGTCGTGCACAACACGTCCGAGCTGGCCGGCAAAGGCACCGTGAGCGTCGCCCTCAACGACGAACGAGACGTCGCCATAGCCTCCGCCAGTGCACCCTTCGACGTCACCGGCCACGCCCAGCAGCCCGTCAGCCTCAACCTCGACATCAACGGAGCGCGGGCATGGAGCCCCGAGCATCCCGACCTCTACACCGCCGTCATCAGCATCATGGACGGCAGCGGACAGACGCTCGACAGCTTCACCAAGCGCGTCGGATTCCGCACGCTGGCCTTCTCGGCCACCGAGGGCTTCCGCCTCAACGGCAGTCCGACCCTGCTGCGCGGCGGCTGTCTCCATCATGACAACGGTCTGCTCGGCGCCGCTGCTTTCGACGAGGCTGAGCGCCGCAAGCTCAAGATCCTGAAGGCGCAGGGCTTCAACGCTGTGCGCTGCAGCCACAACCTGCCCTCGGAGAACTTCCTCGACGTCTGCGACGAGCTGGGACTGATGGTCATCGACGAGTGCTTCGACCAATGGCTCCTGGAGAAAAACAGCGACGACTACCACAACTTCTTCCGCGAGCACAGCGACGAGGATATCGCCGTGATGCTGCGCCGCGACCGCAACCACCCCTCCGTCATCATGTGGAGCATCGGCAATGAGATACCCGGGCGTGTCGAGGACGAGGGAATGGCTGTCGCGGCACGCCTCAGAGCCGACGTCTTGAGCTACGACACCACACGTCCCGTCACCGCAGCCATTTGCGGCTGGGATGCAGGCGACGTATGGAACAGCGCCGGCAGCAACTGGGAGGTGCAGGACGCTCGCGCCTTTGAGAGCTTGGACGTAGGCGGATACAACTATCTCTACGGCCTCTACGAACGCGACCACCAGACCCATCCCGACCGCGTGATGTGCGGCCTCGAGAGCTTCCCCAAACAGGCCTCCGAGAACTGGAATCTGGTAGAACGCCTGCCCTACGTCATCGGCGACTTCGTGTGGACCGCCGTCGACTATCTGGGCGAAGCCGGCATCGGAGCCGCCTACGCCGACCGCCAGCCGCCGATGTTCCAGGACTGGCCTTGGTTCAACGGCTACTGCGGCGATCTCGACCTCATCGGACAGAAAAAGCCGCAGAGCTACTACCGCGACGTCGTCTGGCGACAGGCACCCGTAACCATGGCCATGCAGCCCACCGCTTCGTTCAATAACGCCTGGGGCTGGCAGCTGGAAGAGCAGAGCTGGACCTTCCCGGGACGCGAGGGGCAGGACGTGAGCGTCAACGTATACAGCCGCGCACCCAAAGTGAGGCTCTACCTCAACGACACGCCGATGGGCGACCGCACACCCGGTAATACCTACTGGGCCGGTTACACCATAGCCTATCAGCCGGGCACGCTGCGCGCGGTCAACCTTGACGAGGCCGGTAATGAACGGCCCCACGAAGCTTTTGTGCTGACCACCACCGGCGCGCCCGTCGGACTGCGAATGGTCTATGAGGATCAGCGGCTCACGGCGGACCTCGCTGATCTGGCTTACGTGACCATCGAACTTGTCGACGCCGAAGGGCGCGTCGTCACCAGCGACTGCTCCACGCGGGTACACATCGAGAACACGGGCTGCGGACAGCTCATCGCATCAGGCTCGGCATCGCCGACGGATATGTCGAGCTTCCGATCGAAGGACATCACACTCTTCCGGGGACGAGCGCTCGCCATCCTACGTTCCGACGGACAGGCTGGACCTGTCAGCATCTCTGCTGCGATCATCAAGTAATAAAATAAGGTGAAACGCCACACCGAGACCGAGACGCTGTGGGCAGAACGGGGCGGACGCGTTGTCAATCCTTCTCAATGAGGCAGACGGCGTAGGCTGAGATGCCCTCCTCGCGACCCGTGAAGCCGAGGTGCTCGGTCGTGGTGGCCTTGATGCTGACGGCATCGGTCTCGCAGCCCATCACTTCAGCCAGGCAAGCTTGCATAGCAGGGATATGCGGGTTGAGCTTTGGACGCTCGGCACACACCGTAGCGTCGATATTCCCAACGTGATAGCCTTTCTCAGCGATAAGGGCAACCGTCTTGCGCAGCAGAATCTTGCTGTCGATGTCCTTGAACTCAGCTCCAGTGTCAGGAAAATGATAACCGATGTCGCGCATGTTGGCAGCGCCGAGCAAGGCATCGCAGATGGCGTGGATCAGCACGTCGGCGTCAGAGTGGCCGAGCAGACCCAGCGTGTGGTCAATCTTTATACCCCCGAGCCACAACTCGCGACCTTCTACAAGCTTATGGACATCGTATCCGAAACCGATTCTGAACCCTCCTGTAGGCTGTGGAGCAGTTACTGATGACTGTTGTGTACTATCCTTTTTCATTTTCTGAATGATATATACTCCCCTCCCTGACGGGAGGGGCAGGGGGAGGGTCTTTATCTTCTCTTCCGTCCGAACAAGTCTTTCATGCCATCGAGGTCGAAGCCGAGGGTGAAGCGCATGGTCTGGTCGAGAGGGTTGGACTGTGCGGTGGAGAAGACGTAGGAGGCGTCAAGCGAGAAGACACTCATCTTGAAGCCGGCACCGGCGGTGATATATTTGCGGTTGCCCTTGTTCTCATGCTCGTCATGGTAACCTAAGCGAACGAAGAAACGGTCGTTGTAGCTGTATTCTGCACCGACGCTCCACTGGATCTCCTGCAGTTCCTCCTTGAAGCCGTTGGGCGCATCGGAGAAGCTCTTGAAGATACCGGCGATGGGTGAGATATCGTAGTAACGCTTGTAGAGCTCGGGGTCGCTGTCGGTGTAGGGCTTACCGTTCTCGTCGACGGGGAAGGTAGGCACAAGCAGTTTGTTGGCATCGGCAGCGATGGAGAAACGGTTGTACTCGTCGAAGGGGATAGTTAGATTCAGACCCAGACGCAGGTTCGTCGGGATAAATTCGCTGCGGTCGTCGGCGCCATAGTTGATCTTGGAACCGATGTTGTTGATATTAAGACCCACGCCGATGCCACACTCGCGGTTGCCGAGCATCAGGTAGTTGTTATAATACATGGCAATATCGGCGGCGAAGGCTTTGCCTGGCGAGCTGCCGTCCTCGTAGTCGTAGGTGATGTCGGAGAAGATGAAGCGCAAGGCCACACCCATGGAGAAATAGTCGGAGAGCATTCGCGAGTAGCCGGCGTCAATGGCGAACTCGTAGGGGTTGATGGTCATACCCTCCTGGGCACCGGCACCGCTGTCATCCCAACCAAGGCTGACCTCGCCGAGCGAGAAGTAGCGCAGAGAGGCGCTGATGGCCGAGTAGTCGCCGATGCGGTAGAAGCCGGCGAGGTTGGCCAGGTTGATGTCATTAACCAACTTGCGCAGCCACGGCGTATAGCTCACGGCGACACCGGCGCGACCGACGCAGAAGGGATACTTGGCGGGGTTCCAATACTGCGAGTTGACGTCGGCCTCGGTGGCGGCACCTACGTCACCCATACCGCCACCTCGGGCGTCGGGCGCTATAGACAGTGAGGTGACACTGGTTGTCACTGGGTTGAACATATTCTTCTTGTCCTGGGCATGGGTGGTCAGGGGAAGTATGAGAAGTAACAGTAGGGCCAACGGCCATCGCTCACTCATGAAGGCGAGGTGAAAAATATGTTTGTGACTGTTGTTGCTTTCGTGAAGACACATAATCCTATTATGATGGTATACTATACAATTAACGTGAGAAGTGCCGATTTATTGCCTCGGGAGGCTATAGCGTATGTTAAAAGCTGCGACGAATGATGAGTTTGCGGGTCTTGGTGGCCTCCTCGCTGTCGCCGCAGCTGACGCGAGCACGGTAGAGGTAGATGCCACTGCCGAGGGGGAAGCCGCTGCCTGTGACGAGGCCCCACGGCACGCTGTAGAGACCGTTGGCATTGGAGCCTGTCTCGGTGTGTGTCCACAGGAGGCGTCCGGCAAAGTCGAAGACCTCGATGGTGAACGTGCACTGGCTGCCGGGGCGATCGTAGGTGAGCAGGAAG
>CAMOSA010000144.1 GCA_946624335.1 uncultured Prevotellaceae bacterium | reverse complement strand
TTCCGCGACGGCAAGATCTACCAGCAGGAGTACGAGAAAGGCAAGCCCCTCTACGACGTCAAAGTCGTCGGCGAGACCGAGCTCCGTGGTACACGCCAGCAGTTCTGGCCCGACGACACTATCTTCATCACCACCGAGTACAAATACGACATCCTGGCCAACCGTATGCGCGAATTGGCCTTCCTCAATGCAGGCATCACCATCACCCTGACCGACCTGCGTCCCGACGACGAGGGCAATACACGGCAGGACATCTTCTATTCGAAGGACGGACTGCAGGAGTTCGTGCGCTACATCGACTCCACACGCACGCACCTCTTCAACGATGTCATATACCTCAACACCGAAAAACAGGGCATACCCATCGAGGTGGCCATCATGTACAACACGGCCTACAGCGAGAATCTGCACTCCTACGTCAACAACATCAACACCATCGAGGGCGGCACGCACCTTCAGGGCTTCCGTATGGCGCTCACCCGCACCTTGAAGAAGTACGCCGAAGAGCAGTGCGCCAAGGAGCTGGAGAAGCTCGAGAAGAACAAGGTGGAGATCTCCGGCGAGGACTTCCGCGAGGGCCTCACCGCCGTCATCAGCATCAAAGTGGCCGAGCCGCAGTTCGAAGGCCAGACGAAGACCAAGCTCGGCAACTCCGAGGTAGCAGGCGCCGTGCAGCAGGCTGTAGGCGAAGCCCTTACCAACTACCTCGAGGAGCATCCTAAGGAGGCTAAGCTCATCGTTGACAAAGTCATCCTCGCCGCCACGGCCCGAGTCGCTGCACGCAAGGCACGTGAGAGCGTACAGCGCAAGTCGCCCATGAGCGGTGGCGGACTACCAGGTAAGCTGGCCGACTGCTCTGACCGCGACCCCGCCAACTGCGAGATGTTCATCGTCGAGGGCGACTCGGCAGGAGGTAGTGCCAAGCAAGGGCGCAACCGCCACTTCCAGGCCATCCTGCCCATACGCGGTAAGATCTTCAACGTCGAACGTGTCATGTGGCATAAAGCCTTTGAGCACGAGGAAGTCAACAACATTATTCAAGCGCTCGGCGTACGCTACGGCCTCGGCGAGGACTCCAAAGAAGCCAACTACGACAAGCTACGCTACCACAAGATCGTCATCATGACCGATGCCGACGTCGATGGCTACCACATCGACACCCTCCTCATGACACTCTTCTACCGATATATGCCCGAGCTCATTCAGAAAGGGCACCTCTATATCGCCACGCCACCGCTCTACCGATGCAAGAAAGGCAAGATTGAAGAATACTGCTACAACGACCAGCAACGTATGCAGTTCCTGCTGAAGTACAACGATGGTCAGGAACAGGGCGTCTATACGCAGCGCTACAAAGGTCTGGGTGAGATGAACCCTGAACAGCTGTGGGAGACCACCATGAACCCTGAGACGCGACTCCTGAAGCAAGTCACTATCGAGGATGCTGCCGGTGCCGACTACGTCTTCTCCATGCTTATGGGCGAGGATGTAGCGCCAAGACGCGAATTCATCGAGAAAAACGCCAACTACGCCAACATCGATGCATAAGGAATAAAACAAACGCCGACATAATCCGTCAGGAGGCAAGACGCCCTAAACAATGGTGACTTGCCTCCTGATATCTTTTTCGGCCAGCACACGATACAGCTACCAGCCCCTTCGGGGAATTAAAAGTTAAATATTCAAGTTCCGGAAGTAACTAACGCCATCATCAGCTGAACAATCGAGCTAAGAATCCTATCAAAGCCATATGAGCGGGGTAATAATAGTAGAAGAACTTGCCCAGCCACTTACAGCGCCCACGCTGACCATTATACATCGCCAACAAGGGGACTGCCAGCCAGCACGCCAAATGAACAACACCGTAAGTCTTATTGTGGAACACGAAGAAGGCAACGGCATAAAGCGAGATAATCAGCATCAGATACAGCATCTGCTTATAGAAATTACCACGACTGCGCCCCACCATGAGGATAGCCAACGGAGCAGCACAGCTCCAGTCAGACGTAAAGGTGAGCAGGCAGGCGCCCAAGGTGATGAGCACTTTATGCCACAGTGCCAGACGCTCTATGTCCCACACCTTCAACAGAATCAACCCCCACAGCAAAGGCCAAGCGATACTCGTAGCATTAAAGAGCAGGTTGTCGAGGGGGTTGAAGCCAGACATATTGAAGTAGCAAAAGGCAAAATGGCTCACGACAGCCAGCATCAGCAGCCGCCGCAGGTAACGGCGGAAGTTGTGCGTGTGATAATAGCCCTCGGCCACAAAGAATATCATCATTGGTGCCGTCAGTCGGCCAATGCAATGAAGGAAAATCTGCAACGGTGTCTCGGCCTGCTCATAGGTCTCAATGCCGGCCCACGCCAAATGATCGATCGTCATGGCGATGATGGCGATGACCTTCAGCGCATTGCCGCTTAATCCCTTCGTCGTAATCTCATATCCTTTCATCGTCACAACAAGATCTATCTTGCAACTCCATACAACAGCTTACTCGTTCTTGCGGGAACCACAAAGTTGTAAGATCAGCGTCGATAACTCTTACGCACGAACTTGCTCTTATTCAGGAATTCAGCACAACGACGGACCCCCTCCATGATATCGATGGTGCCGTCGGTGCCCTCCATCTCAACGACATAGTCGTCAAGGCCGGCAGTGTCGGCAGCGTTGAAGATGGCATCGAAACCGAGCATCCCACTCTGGCCAAGCTCATAGAGGTCCTTGATATGGAGCATGTGGAAGCGGCCGGGGTAGCGTTTGAAATACTCGACGGGCGACTGTTGACCCATGACGCACCAGTAGGTGTCCATCTGCCAGAAGAAGACTTCGGGGTCGGTGTGCTGCATCATGAAGTCGATCCAGCGCACATCGCCCACTTTCTGGTACTCGTGGGAGTGGGTGTGGTAGCCGTAGCGGAGGCCTGCAGCAGCACATTTGCGACCTATTGCGTTAGTGTAGTCGCAGAGTGTCTGTGCCTCTTCGAGCGTCTTGGGCGTGCCCCATCCGGGAGTGACGATGTAGCTCATACCTGCGGCTTTGTGGTCGGCAATAGCTTTGTCCCACCATTTTAAGGCCTCTGTGAAGTCGTGGTTCTTAAGCTCCTCGCCACTGAGGCCGCGCGTGGTGTGGCTGCTGAGGCACTCCAGACCGGCAGCCTCGCAGTCGGCACGGAACTGCTGGGGCGTGACGCCATAGAAAGTGCCGCGTCGTTGGTCGTAGCTGGCAGCCTCGACAGCGGTGTAGCCCCAAGCAGATAGCTGTCGGAAGACCTCAGCGTGGTTCTTAGCATAAAGCTCAGGCGTACCAATAATTTCACGGATAGAATAGAGCTGTAAAGCCATCTGCTTCTTGGACTTGGCAGCGATGCCCATAGGAATCAGCAACAACAGACTCAGGGCAAAGGAAAAGAATTTCATTCTCATAGGTCTACAATGTAAGTTTTTATGGGTTAGTGTTGTTGTTTTGGTGGCAAAGTTACACAGTCTTATCGGAATAACAAAGGAAAAAGGTCTGATATTTTAAGAAAAATCATTGCCATGTCAGGAAAATAATGTATTTTTGAGCCGCAAACATAGATTATTTATTCACTTTAACTAACCGAATAGCGTATGAGAAGACTTATCTTAGCGATGCTCATGGCAACTGGTATGGTGTCGGGCATCAGCGCACAGACGGCCCCCGTTACCAAGGCGCGTTTCCAAAAAGGCGATAACATGAACTGGGCCAAGACAGAGGCCGACGACTCGGCTTGGGGGACCATGGACATGACCCGCAACTGGGATGACCAGGGCACAGTCATCAATAACGGTTATGCCTGGTACCGCGTGCACATGACGATACCACGCTCGTTGCTCGATGGCAAGGATCAACAGAAGATCGTCGTGTTCGACCTTCCGAAAGCCGACGATGCCGACGAATGCTACCTGAATGGCCGGCTGATTGGGAAAACCGGAGGTATGCCCTCTGACGAAGGGGGCTACAAGTCCAGCTGGAGCGCGGTGCGCAGCTATCCCGTCGACGCACAGCGGGGAGGCATCAAATGGGACGAGGATAACGTCATTGCCATCCGCGTTTACAATGGAGGCGAACCGGGCGGGCTGTTTGACCGACCACTCACGGTGCGCGTACCCGATGCGGTCGAAGGCATAACGATGGCGTTCGCTGACTATAACGACGGCCATGCACACTGCGACATCACCGTGGCCAATGCCTACCCAATCTCACAGACAGGCACACTGACTGCCATCATCACTGACCGCGAGAGCGGAGCTGTAGTGGCTAAGGTCACGAAGAAGTTATCGCCCAAACAGGGTAAGCCTGCACGCGTGACGCTCCCTTACGACAAGTCGAAAAGCTGCCTGATGACAGCGACCTACAAGGATTCACGCACGGGTAAGGAAATCGTACAGTACCTGCCTCTGAAGTATATCCTCACGCCGAAGGCTCCGAGTACGCCCCGCTTCAATGGCGCCCCACTATTTGGCGTACGTCCGGGCTCACCCGTCATCTATCGTTTCCCCGTATCGGGCGAGCGTCCCATGAAGTTCACAGCCACAGGGTTGCCTGACGGAGTCAGACTGAATGAGAGTGACGGCGTGCTTTCCGGAAAGCTGACTACGGCCGGCGACTACACATTCACCGTGGTGGCTGAAAACGCCAAGGGACGTGCCGAACAACGCTTCACGCTGAAAGTGGGCGACCGCATGATAGCGCTGACGCCACCTATGGGCTGGAACTCATGGAACTGTTGGGCGCTAAGTGTTTCCGAGGAGAAGGTGAAAGCCTCGGCGCAGGCACTCATCGACAAAGGGCTTGCCGACTACGGCTACTGCTATATGAATATAGACGACGGCTGGGAAGCGCCAGAACGTAACCCCGACGGGACGATTGCCGTCAACGAAAAGTTCCCCGACATGAAGGCCTTGGGCGATTGGCTGCATGAGCGAGGCCTGAAGTTCGGCATCTACTCGTCGCCGGGCGATTACACGTGCGGAGGCTACCTGGGCTCTATAGACCATGAGCTGCAGGACGCCGAGTCGTACAACTCATGGGGCATCGACTACCTGAAATATGACTGGTGCGGCTACGGACGGGCTCACGCCAAGGAACGTGACAAGGGCGTAGCGTCCTACATACGTCCTTACCTGTTGATGCAGAAATTCTTACGCGAGCAGCCCCGCGACATCTTCTACAGCCTATGTCAATACGGAATGGCCAACGTATGGGAGTGGGGACGATTCGTGGACGCCAACAGCTGGCGCACCACAGGCGATATCAACGACACATGGGGTTCGATGTTTGATATCGGTTTCCGGCGGCAGAAAGGATTAGCGCCTTACGCTGGTCCCGGACATTGGAACGACCCAGACATGCTCATCGTGGGCAAAGTGGGCTGGAGCAGCAACTTGCGCGACTCACGACTGACGCCCGACGAACAGTACACGCACATCACGCTGTGGACGCTGCTGGCATCGAATATGCTCATCGGCTGCGATATCGCACAGATGGACGAATTCACAATCGGACTGCTGTGCAACAATGAGGTTAACGCCATTAACCAGGACATCCTCGGTCAACAGGCCGATCGTATGTTCCAGTACAAGGACGAAGGCATCGAGGTATGGGGGCGTCCTCTAGCCGACGGCAGCCGGGCTTTCGGAATCTTCAATGTCGGCTCCGAAGATAAGCTGGTGGACATCAGACAAGTCATCCCCTCCATCTCCGACCATGAGACGATCCGCGACCTATGGCGGCAGAAAGACCTCACGACAACAGAACTCACCTGCACAATTCCCTCGCACGGTTGCCGTTATCTGAAGGTGACGAAGAGATAAACCCCCAAAGGCAAACATGAGGCATATCAGCCAAAATAACATCCCCTGCCCACAACAGATCGTGGACAGGGGATAGTTTTCATTAGACCTCAACCGGCCTTTAGAACGTTACGCGCAAGCGTTTCTATTCCATAATCTTAATACGGATGTTGCGGTACCAGACATCGTCGCCATGGTCCTGCAGACCGATGTAGCCCTCGTGGTTCTCGCCGCCGATGTTGTTGAGCAGAGCGAAGGCATAGGGGAACTCGCCGCCCTCGGCGAACTTGCTGGCCTGCAGCATCT
>CAMOSA010000143.1 GCA_946624335.1 uncultured Prevotellaceae bacterium | reverse complement strand
CGCTGATGAAGACCTTCCCCCAGGAGGCCGAAGAACTCTTCGTCGCCACCGAGCGTAATGCCAAGATTAGGTATGAAGGTTATAAGAAGCTCGCCGAGCTCTAATTGACCCGTGCGGGCACGGTTGCATTGCAATCGCTATTAGCCCCGCATCACATGTAGCAAAGGGTGTCCCCATCGGGCACCCTTTCTTTTTGCCATTCAAATTAACGCCATTTTCTTTTTCAATAGGAATCATTATTTTTTTATAATAACGCCATTTTTTTAACGCCATTTTTTCTTCTGTTCTGATAGATAGCCCATTCCGCCCATTAAGCCCATTCGCCCCATCTTTCCATTTTCAATTCCAATAGTGCTCCTTCTACGCCCCTTCTATGTGGGTTCTATGTGCCTTCTTTGAAACCTCCGTAACCACCACAAAACCAGCGCATTGTCTAATTTGCATACAAATCACTGAAAATAAAACGTATAACTATAAAACCGTCAAATTATCCCCCTTCCGTTTCTCGTGCACCTCGGTGGCATTCTTGCCGCCGCCTTTCTCTGTCTGTACCATACAATCGCAACAATTTTTTTTGCATCTGTTTTCGGAAAAATGTGTATTTTTGCACGGCGAAAACAGATGTGCATTGATAGATGAAAGACCGGCAGAACTCATTGATAATCTTGAAGTCGACACTAGGAAGACTTCCGTCGTACTACTGCGAAATTGAGAATCGCGTGGCGCGTGGTGAAGAATATGTGTCCTCCACCGCCATTGCCGAGAGTCTTGGCATCAACCCTGTGCAGGTGCGCAAGGATCTGGCCAGCATCAGCTCCGAGCCGGGACGCCCGAATGTAGGTTTTCGCGTCAGCACGCTGCTGGAAGATTTGAAGATATACCTCGGCTATGACCAGTATGACGAGGCGGTGCTGGTGGGTGTGGGAGCCTTGGGGCATGTGCTGCTGCACTATGGCGGTTTTGCCAAATATGGCCTTGATATCGTGGCGGGTTTCGATACCACGCCCAAGGAGAAGGAGGTGGGCGACAAGCCCGTGCTGCCTATTGCCAAACTGGTGCCGTTCCTCAAGCGCACTCATATCAATATAGGTATCATCGCCGTGCCCGCATGGGAGGCGCAGAGCGTAGCCGACATGTTGGTGGGGGGAGGAGTCCAGGGCATCTGGAACTTTGCCCCCACAGCTCTCAACCTGCCCGACAATATCCTCGTCAAGAATGAGAACCTTGCAGCCTCGCTCGCTGCGCTCATCGCAGAGCTGCGCCGTCGCCAATAACAGTATGCCATTTCTGCCCAAATTCCTAAAAAAAAGCATTACAATATCTCTTGTTCGATAAAAAAAGTGCGAATTATATTTTTTTATATCACAGTAAGACAACGAAATATATTCGATAATAAAAGTTTTATTTGGTAATTCGATTTTATTTTGTATTTTTGCATGCGATTTCGAAAAGGAAGTCCTAAAGAAAAAAGTTCTTTGATAAGATTATAAAATAATCAGTCTGTGAGGTGCCCCCGCGTTGATGCTTACTACAGCACGGCAGCGGAGGGAGAATAGGGAATCACGTGAGAATCGTGAGCTGACGCGCAACTGTAAAGTCCACAATTGCCGATGTGCAATATGTCATTGGAGGTTACTACACCTCTGAGAAGGCGCACACCGGTGGACAAGCCAGGAGACCTGCCGCACAGGGAATAGGCAAATCTTTCGCGAGACAGAGCATTTGTCAAGTTGATTAATACATTTAAACGTAGAGTGAATTGTGGCCTTGCGCGTGGTGCGCACGGTCGCGTGTGCGGTTTCTTGTTGTCACTATTGTATTGTCATCATATGCTATGCCCTATACCGTTCCCTGTAGCGTCCTCGCTGCACGGAACGGTATTTTTATTGTATTCATTTAATTTAATATTAACAATTAAAACATTTTAAAGTTATGATGACAAAAGAACAGTACATTGAAAGTCTTCGCAAGATGAAGATGAACGTCTGGTACATGGGCGAGAAAATCGACAACCCTGTGGACCATCCCATGATTCGCCCGTCGCTGAACTCGGTGGCTATGACCTACTGGCTGGCCGAGCAGCCCGAGTACCAGGATGTGATGACCGCCGTGAGCAACCTCACTGGCAAGCGCATCAACCGCTTCTGCCATCTGCACCAAAGCACCGAGGATTTGGTGAACAAGGTGAAGATGCAGCGTCTGTGCGGCCAGAAGACCGCCGCTTGCTTCCAGCGTTGCGTGGGTATGGATGCCTTCAACGCCATCTACAGCACGACCTATGAAATCGACCAGAAATATGGTACGGAGTATCACAAACGCTTCACCGAATATCTCAAATACGTCCAGGACAACGACCTGACCATTGACGGCGCTATGACCGACCCCAAGGGCGACCGCAGCCTCAGCCCCAGCAAGCAGGCCGACCCCGACCTGTTCCTCCACATCGCCGAGATTCGTCCCGACGGCATTGTGGTGCGCGGAGCAAAGGCGCACCAGACCGGCGCCGTGAACAGTCACGAGCACCTCATCATGCCCACCCAGGCCATGAAGGAGGAGGACAAGGCCTACGCCGTGAGCTTCGCCATCCCCACCGACGCCGAGGGCATCACCATGATTTACGGTCGCCAGAGCTGCGATACCCGCAAGCTTGAGGAGTGGCACGACATTGACCTCGGCAACTCGCAGTTCGGCGGTCACGAGGCTCTCGTCATCTTCGACAACGTGTTCATCCCCAACGATCGCGTCTTCATGTGCCAGGAGTACGACTTCGCCGGCATGATGGTGGAGCGCTTCGCCGGTTACCACCGCCAGAGCTACGGCGGCTGCAAGGTGGGCGTGGGCGACGTGCTGATCGGTGCTGCCGCACTGGCCGCCGAGGCCAACGGTGTGCCCAAGTCCAGCCACATCAAGGACAAAATCATCGAGATGACCCACCTCAACGAGACGCTCTACAGCTGCGGCATTGCCTGCTCGTGCGAGGGTTGCAAGATGGCTGCCGGCAACTATATGATTAACCTGCTGCTGGCCAACGTCTGCAAGCAGAACGTCACCCGCCTGCCCTACGAAATCGCCCGTCTAGCCGAGGACATAGCCGGTGGCCTGATGGTCACCATGCCCAGCGAGGCCGACCTGCGCAGCAAGGAGATTGGCCACTATGTGGAGAAATACCTCAAGGCTTCGCCCGACTATACCACCGAGGAGCGCATGCGCATCCTGCGCCTCATCGAGAACCTGACGCTCGGTACCGCTGCCGTCGGCTACCGCACCGAGAGCATGCACGGTGCCGGCTCGCCACAGGCTCAGCGCATCATGATCAGCCGTCAGAGCGACCTCGAGAGCAAGAAGAAGCTGGCCAAGGACATCGCTAAGATCAAGAAGTAATCATCTGACCACGGGTACACGGGGCGGAGCAATCTGATTTTCTGACATTGATTTGCCCAAGAAGCTAACAACCGCCCCCTACCTTTATTCGATAAGACATGGACTGGAAAACGGAATACAAGAACAAACTGACTACTGCCGAGGTAGCCATCAAGAGCATCAAGGACGGCGACACGGTGGTGATGTCGGAGTGCGCCGGTGTGCCGCGTAAGGTCATCAAGACCCTCGCCGAACACCACGCCAACTATCACGACGTGAAGATTTACCACATGCTGACCCTCGGCGAGGGCGAGTGCTTCGCCCCCGAATGTTACGAAAACTTTTGTCATCTAACCAACTTCGTCGGTGCCAACTCCAGACAAGCAGTCTGGAGTGGCGCTGGCCAGTTCTTCCCCGCCTACTTCAAGGACATCCCGGGGATGCTGGGAAAGGAGATACCGTGCGATGTGGCCGTTGTCACTGTCACCGAGCCGGGTCCCGACGGCTACTGCTCGCTGTCGCTCTCGTGCGACTACGCTGTGGCGGCAGCCAAGAAGGCCCGCATCGTCATCGCCGAGATGAACGACCAGCTGCCTTTCGTCTCGGGCGGCACGCTGCTGCACGTCAGCGAGCTGACTCACATCGTGCCGGTCAACTACCCGCCGGTGGAGCTGCAGCCCGCCAAGA
Source organism: uncultured Prevotellaceae bacterium (assembly GCA_946624335.1). Taxonomy (GTDB): domain Bacteria; phylum Bacteroidota; class Bacteroidia; order Bacteroidales; family Bacteroidaceae; genus Physcousia. Next base: position 2,163 of record CAMOSA010000143.1, on the reverse strand, counting down.
TAGGTCCCGTCGAGGAAGCCATAGGCCGCAACTGCGCCTCGCTCATCAACGACGGCGACACCCTGCAGCTGGGCATCGGCGCCATCCCCGACGCTGTGCTGGCTGAGCTGAAAGGCAAGAAGCACCTCGGCATCCACACCGAGATGTTCTCCGATGGCGTGGTCGACCTCGTCGAGGCCGGTGTTATAGACGGCGAGTACAAGACGTTGCACCGCGGCAAGCTCGTGGCCACCTTCCTTATGGGCACCAAGAAGCTCTACGACTTCGTGGACCACAACCCCATGGTGGCCCTGCACCCCGTGGACTACGTCAACGACCCCTACGTCATCGCCAAGAACGACAACATGGTGGCCATCAACTCCTGCATCGAGGTCGACCTGCAAGGCCAGGTGGCCAGCGAGAGTATGGGTACCAAGCAGTTCAGCGGCACCGGCGGGCAAGTGGACTATGTGCGTGGCGCCGCTATGAGCAAGGGCGGACGCAGCATTATGGCCATGCCGTCGACGGCAGCCAAGGGCAAGGTGAGCCGCATTGTGGCCACGCTGACCCCCGGGGCAGCCGTCACCACCTCTCGCAACGACATCGACTATGTCATCACCGAGTATGGCATTGCCCACCTGAAAGGGAAGACCATCAGGCAGCGCGCCGAAGCCCTCATTGCCATAGCCCATCCCGACTTCCGCGAACAGCTGAGGAACGATTTCGAAAAGTTTTATATTCACAAATGATTGCGCGCGTAGCGGTCTCTCATTCCAGTTCAAGTTAATTTCTTCATAAAGAGAACAAGACCGCTACCACCAATCAAAAACAAAGAAAACAATGTTCACAGTAAAAAGCAACATACACCAGTTCGCCACTTTCGAGCAGTTTGCCCGCGAGTTCCAGCTGGACGAGAGCGACCTGGTCATCACCCAGTCGTTCATCTACGAGCCTTACATCCAGAAGCTCGGCCTGAAGTGCCACTTCGTGATGCAGGAAAAATACGGCCTCGGCGAGCCCAGCGACGAGATGATCCAGCACATCATGGATGACCTCAAAGGCGTCAGCTTCGACCGCATCGTGGCTGTCGGCGGCGGCACCGTCATCGACATCTCCAAGATCTTCGTGCTGGGCATCCTGCCCAACGTCACCGACGCCTTCGAGCGCAAGATTCCCATCGTGAAGCAGAAACGCCTTGTCATCGTGCCCACCACCTGCGGCACCGGCAGCGAGGTGACCAACATCTCCATCGCCGAACTCAAGGCACGCCACACCAAGCTCGGCCTGGCCGACAACGCCATCCTGGCCGACGACGCGGTACTCATCCCCGAGCTGCTCACGTCGCTGCCCTTCAAGCCCTACGCCTTCAGCGCCATCGACGCCCTCATCCACGCCACCGAGAGCTATCTCTCGCCCAAGGCCAACGACTACACGCGCCTCTTCTCCGTTGAGGCCATACGTCTCATCCTGCCCATCTTTAAAGGCATCGCCGAGAAAGGTCCCGACTACCGTCTGGCGCATTTGGAGCCCATGCTCCGCGCCAGCAACTACGCCGGCATAGCCTTCGGCAACGCGGGCTGTGCCGCCGTCCACGCCCTGAGCTATCCCCTCGGCGGCAACTACCACGTGCCACACGGCGAGAGCAACTACCAGTTCTTCACGCATATCCTCAACATCTATGCCCGTAAGAACGCCACCGGCGCCATCGCCGACCTCAACGCCCTCTACGCCTCGCTGCTCGGATGCCCGTCCGACCCAGCCGTGCTCTATCCAGCGCTCGACAAGGTGCTCTCCTGTATGGTCGCCAAGCGTCCCCTGCACGAGTACGGCATGAAGGCCGAGGAATGCGAACTCTTCGCCGACAGTGTCCTCACTACCCAGCAACGCCTGCTGGGCAACAACTACGTGCCCCTGAGCCGCGAGGAAATCCTCAACGTTTACAAGGAACTCTTTTAATACGTATTAAATGATAGACAGGGGGAAACCCTATACTATGGATTAATATTATAAAAGTACAAGAAGGTGTCATCATAATAGCGACTTTTATAGAATTCCCCCTTCTTTTTTAGAAACAAAATAAAAAATAAAGATAGAAATGTCAGAAATCGAACAAATGATTGCAAAGGCCCGCGCAGCGCAGGCCGTGTATGTGCGCCACTTCGACCAGGACGATGTCGACGCCGC
>CAMOSA010000142.1 GCA_946624335.1 uncultured Prevotellaceae bacterium | reverse complement strand
TCGAGGCACAGACACAGCCGCAGGTGCTGTTCACCTGGCATGGCGGCGAGCCGCTGATGCGCCCCCTCAGCTTCTACAAACGAGCCATCGCCCTGCAACGCCAGTACGCCGGCGGACGCCTCATCGACAATAGCCTGCAGACCAACGGGACGCTGCTCACCGACGAGTGGTGCCGCTTCTTCCATGACAACCACTGGCTCATCGGAGTCAGCATCGACGGGCCTCAAGAGTTTCATGACGAATATCGCCGTGCCCGAGGCGGACAGCCCTCGTTCCACAAGGTGATGCGCAGCATCGAGCTGCTCAATAAGTACGACGTGGAGTGGAACGCCATGGGCGTCGTCAACGACTTCAATGCTGATTACCCCCTCGACGTCTACCATTTCTATAAGGATATCGGATGCCACTACATTCAGTTCACGCCCATCGTAGAGCGCATCCACCGCCACGCAGACGGCCGCCATCTGGCTTCTGCGGCCGACCCGGCTTCCAGCCAGTTAGCCGACTTCAGCGTGCGGCCCGGTCAGTTCGCCCATTTTGCGACGACCATCTTCGACGAATGGGTTCGTCACGACGTCGGCACCACCTTCGTCCAGCTCTTCGACAGCACGCTCGCCTGCTGGGTCGGGCAGGAACCCGGCGTCTGCTCCATGGCTTCGACCTGTGGCCACGCGGCCGTCATCGAGCACAACGGCGACGTCTACTCCTGCGACCATTTCGTCGTCCCCGAATACCGTCTGGGAAACATCAGCCACGAAACCATCACAGCCATGATGTACAGCGAGCGCCAGCGTGCCTTCGGCCTTGCCAAGCGCGATGCCTTGCCGCAACAATGCCGGGAGTGTACGTGGCTATTCGCTTGCAACGGCGGTTGTCCTAAAGACCGGTTCCGCACCACAGCCGACGGCACCCCGGGCCTGAACTATCTCTGCGACGACTACCGCCAGTTCTTCGCACACGTGGCACCCTACATGGATTTCATGGCCGACGAACTGCGCAACCAACGGCCGCCCGCCAACATCATGGACGCCCACGATCTCTTCAAGGGCGACGGCATGAGGTAGCACGGCGATGCACCCGGCGTGAGCGCAGATGACTCTTAGGAGTGTACGGCAAGTCTCCTAAGAGGGTACGGCAAGTCTCCTAAGAGGGTACGGCAAGTCTCCTAAGTGTATACGGCAAGTCTCCTAAGTGTGTGGACAAACGCACCTATGTGAGAAGGCTGACTCACCTAAGTGTGTGAGGTGGATCACCCAGGTGGGCCACCCAACGCACCTAAGTGCAAATACAAACACACCTAAGTGTAAATACAAACACACCTAAGTGTAAATACAAACACACCTAAGTGTAAATACAAACACACCTAAGTGTGAAGCTAATCAGACTTAGGTGTGAAGTCGAAAACACCGGAGTGTGGGGCGAAACACACCTTGGTGCTTGAAAAGAATACTTGGGCAAGGGGGAGCAACAGGATGGGCCGTTGCTACGCGTCTCCTATTTGTAGGAGCTGTAGATGACCTGCATCTGCTGCGCTTTTGTACCTCCGACAAGACGGACGCTGGAGAGCGAGAAGTCGTGCGACACTGCCACCTGAGTGGTCAGACCTGTCGACTGATTCGTCGTCGTCGTGACCGAAACGGGGATCACCAGCACCTTATTCCAATCCGGGTGGGCAGCGTTCCACTGTTCAGACGTGAGCCTCGCGGCTGCCATGCCCTGCTGCTTCTCGTGGTAGAGATGAGCCAGCATACGCGCGATATTGGAAAAAGAATACGTATTGTAAGCCTTGTCGTAGGATGTCGTGTAGGACGTCACGCCGTCAGCCACACGTCTGTCGGCAAAGAACGCGTAGCGATCTGCCTTCTTCACCATCAGCAGCGAGCTGGGGGCAGACAGGGGATTCTCGACCTGCGCGTTATAGCGCGTCAGTATCAATCTGGCACGCGAGACGCTGTCCCGCTCGTGACCGCTGTAAACCTCATCGACGGGAAGGGTAATCTCGGTGGCGATGCCCGCCGGCGTCTTCAGGTAGGAATAGTCGACATCGTCGCGGATGAGGTCTTCCAGCCCGCTGTTCTCGAAGCTCGTGCTCTGTATCACCTCCTGCGTCGCCGAGAAACGCGCCACGCCAACGTAGGTGCTGTCCGACTCTTCGTAGCGGAAGTAGACGTTCAGCGCAGCCACGTCGAGCTTAAGCATCGTGCCGGAACCGCCCTGTAACTGGAAATACATACCTGGCAGGACATTGTGAGTGAACTGCCACGAGTCGGTGAAATACTCGGGATGGTAAATGGCTGCATTGAGGATGCGCGTGCCGAGGCTGACAGGGAGCTTGATGCGTACATTGTCGTAATGGGTCGTGCTGGTGCGCTCACTCTCGGCCAGGCTATAGTCGGACGCCGTAAAGACCTTATGCGTCAACGGCTTTGCGTCGGCCGGCAGATAGGCTTCCAGGTCCACGTCGGAGTAGAACGTATCGCCCTCGCTCATCACATTATCTGGGTCGAGCTCGTAGACAGCGATGCGCATCGGGTTGGAACCGTCGCCGTAGTAGCTGCTGTAGTAGAGGCGCACTTCGACGGAGTCGGCCTCGACCTCGCCGTCAGCGTTCTTGACGATGGTGGCGACGTCGGGCAGCTGGTAGTTCTCGAACGTGTGGAACTGGGCGGCAAACTCAGCCTTGACGGTAGCGCCGGTCTCTGGATCGGTGACCTTGCCGAGATAGCTATAGGTGCTGCTGGCCACGATGGAGTCCATCGGCACGGAACGTGTCGTGAAGCTGAAGTTCTGTGTCGTAGAAGTGATGATGTCTGTATCGTGAGTAACGCCAAAGTTGGCGGTGTCCTCGTCGCACGCTGCCAGACACGTCAAGGCAGCCGACAAGGCACAAACATAGCGTGCGTATTTCATTCGCTTGGGATAGTAATATATATATAAGGTGCTACAACTCTTCCTTGCCAGCGCTCCACACCGAGTCGAAGAAGTCCATGACGGAATCCGATATGCCGGGCGTAGAGACGTCCACTGGCCCCATGACGGGCAGGCCGCGCTCCTTGGCATACTCGATGAGCTCAGGATCCTCATACCCTGGCAAGAGCATCATGGCATCGCTGTAGTTCAACGCCAGCTTCATCATGTCCTTCGGCGTCATCTTCTTGGGGAACTGGTCCAGCTCGTGGCCCGTCACGCCCTTGAACTTAAGACTCGCTCGGAACTGATCCGTCAACGGTTTCTTCAGCTCACCGCCGCAAGGGGTGAAGATGATGCGGCTGTCGCGGAATGACGGCTCCTCGCGGAAGCTTGTCTTGACGTACAAGGGTGCTATGGCCGATGCCCATCCCTGACAATGTATGATGTCAGGCACCCAACGCAACTTCTTCACCGTCTCCAGCACTCCACGGGCGTAGAAAATAGCACGCTCGCCATTATCGGCATACTCCCGACCTTTCTCGTCGCACTCTTCGAGTCGCTTCATGAAGAAGTCGTCGTTGTCAATAAAATACACTTGCATACGCGCCGAGGGGATGGAAGCCACCTTCAGGATCAGCAGGCGGTCCGTGTCATCGATGATGAGATTCATGCCTGAGAGCCGGATGACTTCATGCAACTGACAACGTCGCTCGTTGATGGTGCCCCATTTAGGCATAAACGTGCGGATTTCGCGTCCGTGCTCCTGAACGAACTGCGGGATTCTCCTGCCCAACAGCGAGACGGGTGTCTCGTCGACGTAGGGCATGATATCCTGTGTGATGAACAGAACTTTTCTGGTCTTCATAATGCTGGCTAATCACGTTTTACACTGCAAAGATATATAAAAAATCTCGGATATATACAATCTTTTACCAGCAAAAACGCATGAAATGGGCTTTTTTTGTATTTATTTTGCTTTTTTCCTTCTCTATTTGGCAAATATTGTGTTATTTTGCGCCCTGAAATGAAGACAATCATAACAATCAACGAACTTCGTGCCGCCCTGTCCGTCTTTCGAGAGGCGGGCAAGACAATCGGCTTGGTGCCTACGATGGGCGCCCTGCACGAAGGCCACGCATCGCTCGTTCGCCGCTCCGTAGCCGAGAACGACGTCACCGTGGTAAGCATTTTTCTTAATCCCACACAGTTTAACGACAAGAACGACCTGGAGCGCTACCCTCGCACCCTCGAAGCTGACTGTCAGCTGCTCGACGCGTGCCACGCCGACATCGCCTTCGCCCCAAGCGTCCAGGAGATCTACCCGGAGCCCGACACACGTCACTTCTCCTATCCACCCACCGACGAGGTGATGGAAGGTGCCCGTCGGCCAGGTCACTTCAACGGCGTCTGCCAGATCGTGTCGAAACTCTTCGACTACGTGCAGCCCGACCGTGCCTATTTCGGCGAGAAAGACTTTCAGCAGATAGCCGTCATACGCCGCATGGTCGACGACCTGGGACTGAAGCTACAGATCGTCCCGTGTCCCGTCGTACGCGAAGAGAGCGGACTGGCACGTTCCAGCCGCAACTCGCTGCTTTCACCGCTCGAGCATCGCGCTGCAGCACACATCTACCGTGTGCTGCAGTGGAGCCTGCCCTTTGCCGAGGATCACAGCGTGGCACAGACCTTGCAGTTTGTCGTCGACGCCATCAACGCCCACCCCGAGCTCGAGGTCGAGTATTACTCCATTGTCGACGGCGACACCCTGGCCGACGTCAACGAATGGACTGATGCACCGCACATCGTAGGCTGCATCACCGTCTACTGCGGCAGCAAACCCATCCGACTGATCGACCATATCAGGTATAAGGGTTGAGGGTTGAGAGTTGAGAGTTGAAAGTTGAAAGTTGAAAGTTCTTCGCAGAGCGAAGCGGCAAAGCCGAGCGGAGAGTTGAGAACGGAACGATAAAAGTTAAAAAACATGCTCGTTGAAGTACTGAAATCCAAGATTCACTGCGCCACCGTCACAGAGGCCAACCTCCATTATATGGGCAGCATCACCATCGACGAAGCGCTGCTCGACGCGGCCGGCCTCATCGCTGGCGAACGTGTGCACATCGTCAATAACATGAATGGCGAGCGCTTCGACACCTATATTATAAAAGGTGAGCGCGGCAGTGGCTGCATCTGTCTCAACGGTGCTGCGGCACGTAAGGTACAGGTCGGCGACACGGTCATCATCATGGCCTACGCCCAAATGCCCTTAGAGGAAGCGCGTACCTTCACGCCCTCCATCGTATTCCCCGACGGCGAGAACCATCTGCCCAAGCCTCAGGCTTAACGCCGCGCCGGCACAGACAAGCGACTCATCCTGCTGTCACGCCTCATCGCGTGGCAGCAGTTTTTGTGGCTGAGCGGCGTTTCGACACCTTTTTGCTGAAAAAAATAGTGGCGAACGGATAATTTTTTGTAACTTTGCAGCCGATATGGAAATTCCATCACACTATCTCGAACGCGCCGTGGGCGAGTTTGCCCAACTGCCTGGCATCGGACGCAAGACGGCGATGCGCCTTGTGCTGCATCTGCTGCGATGGGAGCAGAAGGATGTGGAGGCCTTCGCCGAAAGCCTTCATGAGCTGGCGACAAACGTCCACTACTGCAGCGAGTGCCACAATATCTGCGACGATGAGCTGTGCCCCATCTGTGCCTCACCGAAGCGCGACCACGCCACGATCTGTGTCGTAGAGAGCGTGCAGGACGTCATGGCCATCGAGGCGACACAGCAGTACCACGGCGTCTATCATGTGCTCGGAGGCATCATCTCGCCCATGGACGGTATCGGGCCGCAAGACCTGGAAATCGAGAGCCTGGTGGAACGCGTCAACAGAGGGGGCATCAACGAGGTCATCCTGGCCTTGAGTCCCACGATGGAAGGCGATACGACATCATTCTACATATTCCGCAGACTGGCTACATTCAGCGATGTCGAGATAACCACATTAGCACGAGGCGTGGCGCAGAACGACCAACTGCACTACACCGACGAGGTGACACTCGGACGAAGCATCGTTGACAGGAAACCGTTCAGGAATTAGGATCTCTGCAATAATTGATTGAATAAGATGACAATGAATACGATTAAGTTTCTTAGGATTGCGTTGTGCGCTGAGTTCTTGACGATAGCGCTGATCATCGTTCTGTTCGAGACGAACGTCATCGAGCCGGGTATGTTGGCTGGCGACGACTTGGCGAACTATTGGATGAGCATTGTCGGCGTGGCGATGGTGATCGTGACGATACCCCTGGCCCTCCGACTGATGAAGAAC
>CAMOSA010000141.1 GCA_946624335.1 uncultured Prevotellaceae bacterium | reverse complement strand
CCATTTTTCCAAATGGCAAACTCGGTGTTGTTGTGATTCTCGGCAGCAGTCAGCCGACGGCCCGATGCGGTTTCGATGACGAAGGCGACAAAGCGCTTTAGCAACTCTTCCATCGGAACATCGTCGAGCAGTACGCCGGCATCGAAGTCTATCCATTGAGGCTTGCGGCGGGCGAGGCTACTGTTGGAACTGACCTTTAGGGTCGGCACAAATGTGGAAAATGGTGTGCCGCGCCCGGTGGTGAACAGAACGAGCTGACAACCGGCAGCAGCGAGAGCGGTAGAAGCGACGAGGTCGTTGCCGGGGGCCGAAAGGAGGTGGAGGCCTGGGGAGGTCACCCTCTCTGCATACTTCAGCACGCCGCAAACGGGCGCAGAACCTGCTTTCTGTGTGCAGCCGAGCGCTTTCTCTTCGAGCGTAGAGATTCCTCCCGCCTTATTCCCCGGCGAAGGGTTCTCGCCGACGGGCTGGCCGTGGCTGAGATAATATTCCTTGAAATCGTTGATCAGGTCTTTGGTCTGTTGCAACACCTCTGCAGAGACGGCACGGCGCATCAAGATGGTCTCGGCGCCGAACATCTCTGGCACCTCGGTGAGGATGGCCGATCCGCCTTGCTCCATGCAGAGCCAATCGGTGAAAGCGCCGAGCAAAGGGTTGGCGGTGATGCCTGAGAAGCCATCGGACCCTCCACACTTGAGGCCTACGCGCAGAGAAGATATAGGTACGCGCACGCGCGCGAGGGCTTGTGCCTGCCCGTAGAGTTCCTTGACAATCGCCACGCCGGCCTCGACCTCGTCGCCTTCGACTTCCTGGCATATGAGGAAACGGATGCGGTTGCGGTCGTAGTTGCCCAACAACTGTTCGAACTCGTGCGGCTGGTTGTTCTCGCATCCGAGGCCAACGATAAGCACGCCGCCCGCATTGGGATGTAGGACCATATCGCGAAGGATCTTACGCGTGTTCTCATGGTCTTCGCCAAGCTGCGAACAGCCATAGTTATGAGGGAAACACAAGAGCTTCGTTTCGCTACCGCCTTCTGGTGTCGAGGCCGTCATGATTTCTTGCTGAGCGCGCTCCACAATCTGCCTGCAGATGCCGTTGACACAACCTACAGTCGGGATCACCCAGATATCGTTGCGGATGCCCACCTGACCGTCGGGACGCAAAAAGCCCCAAAAGGTAGAGGGCTCTTCCCCAGCCCTTTCTGTGGCGGGGGAAGAGTCCAGTCTTATCTCACTATAATCCAGCGTTCCACTGAGGTTCGTTGCGATATTGTGATGATCCACGAGTTCTCCCTTGGCGATGGCACGCGTAGCATGACCTATGGGATAACCGTATTTTATGACATCTTCGTCCTCTGCTATGTCCCGAAGGGCAAATTTATGACCAGCAGGGATGCCAGGCAGTGCTCGCAGGGCCACAGCCACAGTGTCAGCCGGATTGATCTGTAGGAACTCTTTCATGCAGGATAGCGTTCAAAGTTAAAGGGTTTTCACCGTCTCCATCATCCCTTTCTCAAGGATACTGTCGATGCTCTCGGTGAGGAGATTGGTGAGACCGGGTATGGCGTTGAGATTGCCGTGTTCATTCCAGATGAGGTCGGCTGCACCGAGTACTCCTTCTGCCACTTTTCGTGTATCACCCGTCTGCCATAAGTCGGTAAGCAGTTGTATGATGCGCGGGTCGTCGTTCGGCTGAAAGGCTGTGCCGTCGGCCCGCTCTCCGCCGCGATAGTAAACGCAGATGGCTGCGAGGCCGAGGACGATGCCTTTGGGCAAAGCACCCCGACGCTCGAGATAGGTCTTCAGCCCGGGCAGGTCGCGTGTCTGGAACTTGGGGAAGCTGTTGAGCATAATGCTCGTCAGTTGATGGTCGACGAAGGGGTTGCAGAAGCGCTCCATCACATCGTCGGCAAAGCGGTGCAACTCGTCCTCGGGCAAGTTGAGCGTCGGCAACAGCTCTTCGTACATCACGCGGCGCACAAACGGCCCGATGACCTCGTGCTGACAAGCGTCGCGGACGATGTCGAGCCCGGCCAGGAAGGCTACGGGCGAGAGCACGGTGTGAGGCCCGTTCAAGAGTGTCACCTTGCGCTCGTGGTAAGGTCGTTCGTCGAGGGTGAAGACGACGTTGAGGCCAGCCTTGTCGGCAGGGAACTCCTGTGCCAGCTGCCCGATGGGCAGGTTCCGGGCTGTCTCTATGACCCAGAGGTGGTAGGGCTCGGCTTGTACGATCAACCTGTCTTCCCACCCAATACGTTGCTGCAGTTGTGCGGCATCTTCACGGGGGAAACCGGGCACTATGCGGTCGACGAGCGTAGAGCAGACGAAGCAGGCTTCGTCGAACCAGCGGGCGAAGGGCTCGGCGTCAGTACCCAGCTCATCGCGCCACAAGTGAATGTAGCGTTGAATGCAGTCGAGCAGACAGTGACCATTGCCGAAGATGAGCTCGCAGGGCAGGATTATAAGTCCTTTCGACCGGTCGCCGTTGAAAGCCTTGAAACGATGGTAGAGCAACTGCGTCAGCTTGGCTGGGAAGCTGGCGGGCGGCGCATCGCTGAGCTTGCAGGTGGCGTCGAAGGCGATGCCGGCCTCGGTTGTGTTGGAAACTACGAAGCGTGCTTCGGGCCGTGCGGCCAGGGCGAGGAAGGCGTCATGCTCGGTGTAGGGGTTAATGGCCTCGCCGATGCAGTCGATGGCCTCGAGGCTGTCGACGACTTGTCCGCCAAGGCGTCCGCGCAGGTTGAGGTGGTAGCGGCACCGCTGACGTCGCAGGGCGTCGAGGCCGTTGCCTGGGCGTGGCTTGACAATCGCAACTGAAGCGTCGAAGCCGAGGCGCTGGTTCATCTGCTGCACAATCCATTCCACGAAACCGCGCAGGAAATTGCCTTCGCCGAACTGAATGATAAGCGTCATAAAAGTCAGAATTTAACCAAGATACGGAACACTTTGCCAGGCGCGGCGTCCCACGAGGACATGGCTCTGGATGCTTCTTCGGGGCTGACGATGCCTGAGATGAGACGGGCTGTAGGGCATTTGCCGCGACGCAGGTAGCGGATGACGGCCCGGAAGTCGTCGGGCAGGGCGTTGCGCGAACCGCGTATGTCGAGCTCTTTCTGTACAAAGAAACGAGTGGGAAGAGCTACGTCGCCGGGGGCGTAGCCGATGCAGACGAGACGCCCAGTGAAAGCTACCTCGTTGACGGCCGTGGCGTAAGTCACTGCTGAGCCAACGGCCTCGATGACCACATCGGGACCCGCACCGTCGGTCAGCTCTTGCAGGCGGGCATGAACGTCTTCGGTGCCGCTGTTGACGGTGGCCGAAGCACCCAGCTCGCGAGCCAGCGCCAGCTTCTCGTCGTCGAGGTCCATGGCGATGACCGTAGCGCCGCGCAGCGAGGCGCGCACGATGGCGCCAACGCCTATCATGCCGCAACCGATGACCAGCACCGTGTCGGCGTCGGTCACCGCGCCGCGGTCCACGGCGTGGAAGCCTACGCTCATGGGCTCGATGAGCGCGATGTCCTGCGGCGCAAGGCCTTCGGCAGGAATGACCTTCTGCCAAGGCACACAGATGAATTCGCGCATAGCGCCGTGGCGCTGCACGCCGAGCGTCTCGTTGTGCTGACAGGCATTGAAGCGGCGGCGCCGGCAGCTGGGGCAAGCCCCGCAAGCCGTATAGGGGTCGACGGTCACGCGCTGACCAGCGTGCAAACCACTGGGGACGTTTTCGCCGACCGCCTCCACGATGGCGCTGATCTCGTGTCCGGGAATCACGGGGCTGAGCGCCAACGCGTTGCGCCCGCGGTAAGTGTTAAGATCTGAACCGCAGAAACCGACGAAGGCGATGCGCAGCAGCACTTCGCCTGCTGCCGGTTGGGGCTTGGGAATCTCTATGATGTCTAATTGACGTAAGGATGTGATTTGTAATGCTTTCATATTTCTTTATTATTCAATCTTCGCACTTCCCATTCTTCTTCCATAGACTGCCACGACGAGGAAGCAGATGAAAGGCAGGATGAAGGATGCGTTGGTGGCGGGGAAATCGCCGAAGACGGTGCCGCGGTCGATAATCATGGCTTGCAGGGGAGGCAGCACGGAGCCTCCGAGGATGGCCATAATCAGGCCTGCTGCGCCGAACTTGGCATCGTCGCCGAGGCCGTCGAGAGCGATGCCGTAGATCGTTGGGAACATCAACGACATACATCCGCTGACAGCCACCAGACAGTATATGCCCAAGCGACCCTGGAAGCCGATGACGCCTGCCGTGAAGGCCATCGCCAGCACGCCGAAGATGACCAACAGCGTGGCGGGCCGCAACCATTTCATCAGGTAGGTGGCGATGAAGCGTGAGCAGATGAATAGGAGCATCGCTGCGATGTTGAAGCGCTGCGACAGCACCTCGGCGGCCTGCTCGCTCATGCCTTCGGCCATGAACACACGCGTACCGTATTGGATGATGAACGTCCAGCACATAATCTGCGCACCGACGTAGAAGAACTGCGCGATGACGCCTTCCCAGTAGCGCGGCAGACGAAGCAATCGGCGCATCGTGGGGCCAAGGTCCAAGGAATGGTTCTGGTCGCCATTCTTAGGCATCTTTGTGAAGAGGATGACGAAGAACATCAGCACAATCACCGCTCCGATGAGCAAGTAGGGCGAGACGAGCACGCTGAGGTCGGAGGCCTTCAACGCCTCAAATTCCTCAGGGGGCAGTAGTTCACGCTCCTCGCTGTTGAGCGGATTCAGACGTGCCTGAATGAAGTTCATCGCTACGAACATGCCGATAATGCTGCCACAGGGATTGAAGCACTGTGCCATGTTCAAGCGCCGGGTGGCCGTCTGCTCGTCGCCCATCGAGAGGATATACGGGTTGCAACTCGTCTCAAGGAACGAGAGGCCGCACGTCATGATGAAGTAAGCAATGAGGAAGCAACCATAGACGCCGATAAGTTTGGCAGGGAAGAACAGCAGTGCACCCGTGGCGTAAAGGCCGAGGCCCATGAGCACACCTGATTTATACGAGAAACGACGGATGAACATCGCTGCGGGGAAGGCCATGGCAAAATAACCGCCATAGAACGCCACCTGCACGAGCGCACCGTCGGTAACGCTCATACGGAAGATCTTTGAGAAGGCCTTCACCATAGGATTCGTGATGTCGTTGGCGAAGCCCCAAAGGGCGAAGCACAGCGTCACGAGAATGAAGGGCAGCAGATATTTGCGGGGGATGAGACTGGAATGATTCCGACTGGGTGTTTCCATTATACCTATTTATTTATAGATGGGTCCGAAGTTCTGGCAAGCACGGTAGTCAGCGCCCTCCTTGTCCATACCGAAGGCATTCCAGGCTGCAGGACGGAAGATATCGGCGTCGGGCAGGTTGTGCATACAGACGGGTATGCGAAGGATGCTGCAGAGCGTGACGACGTCGGCTCCTATGTGTCCGTAGGCTATAGCGCCGTGGTTGGCTCCCCACGAGTTCATGACGCTGTAAACGTCCTTGAAGCAGTCCTTCGTCGGGTCGAGGCGAGGCACGAACCATGTCGTGGGCCACGTCGGGTCGGTGCGTCGGTCGAGAATGTCGTGCGTCGCGGGGTCGAGTTCTACGGTCCAGCCTTCGGCGAGCTGCAGTACAGGTCCGAGGCCTTCGACCATGTTCAGGCGCATCATCGTCATAGGCATACCGCCGCGGGTGACGAAGTGTGAGCTGTAGCCTCCGCCACGGAAGTAGTCGCGGTCGGCAGGCATCCACGAGGTGGCCTTGAGGCAGGCCTCCACGTCGGCGTTGGTTAGTTCCCAATGAGGTTTCATTGTCGGGTGGCCATCCTTGTCGCTGGCGGCTCCGGTGGCATCGAGCGTCGTGGCACCGCTGTTGATGAGGTGGATGAATCCGCCGGCGGCAGCTCCCTCGGGCCTCTTGCCAGCCACGCGCTCCACGGCCTCGGGACTCCAGTAAGTGCGGATATCGGAGAACATCACGCCGCGGTTGGTCAGCAGATGCCCGAAAAGCATCGTGATGCCGTTGAGGAAATCGTTCTCGGTGGCCAGCACGTCGGCCTCGCGCGGTCCGTTCCAATCGAAAGAGGTGCAGAGCATCGATTCGGGGAAGTCGAAGTTGGGCTTGTAGTCTGTCCATTGGCGCTGGCCCTGCACGCCGCCGGCTATGGCGTTGTGTCCGAGGGCCTCTTCCTTGTAGCCCATCTCCAGCAGGCGCGGGTTGCCCTGCATGAGGTCGCGGATGATCATCATTGTCTTGACGGTGAACTCCCAGTC
>CAMOSA010000140.1 GCA_946624335.1 uncultured Prevotellaceae bacterium | reverse complement strand
TCGAAATCATTGACAAAACCAGATTAATTGCATAAAGCTTATACCGAACTCACGTAAATCGAAAGTTAGTTGTCGAACTGCAGCATCGTACATGTCTGCTTCAGGCAAGTGGTACGCCACCTGAAAATGTACCCGACTACGACGACTGGATGGGCGTCAAGGAGAACAAGAGCAATGTCGAGAACTATAACGTCTGGGACGACGCATGGTAATCCCTTGACCTCACATTGACACCACTAAACGAAATTGCGCAGATCTTCCCTGATGAAGGTCTGCGCTTTTAGTCATTGTATGCTCGGCATGAACTGTTACCCTCTCCTGCTCTCATTAAAAAGATAACCTAAAATTTGGTGAGTCCGCAAAAAATAAATACCTTTGCAGCAAGAAATAGAAAGAATAATGGAGAATGCAGACTTTTGGGCATCCATCAATGCCATTATCAGCGACGGTTTCTTGCCCGAAGGACTGCGCAAACTTGAACATTATGCAGAACTATTTATCGATGGACGGCTTGTATATCAACGATTTTCACCGTTCGAACAGCATGGCTGCTCAGCGGGAGGTGCAACTCATGTCATTGCATCCATACTCGCGGGAGCAGAAGTTAGCTCAAATCCAACTGCTCAAGCGGTCCTCGATTTCGAAGAAGAATGCAAATGCGGAGCGAGACAGGCTGCATACATAGAGAGATGGGCTAAGACCGTTGGCTGTTGGACTGAGGTGACAGATGAGGATTTGCCACTGGCGTTAGGTGAACAAATTGCAGAAGGCGGTGAAGCCAAAGTCTATGACCACGGTTCAACACTCATTAAGGCGATAGGATTGGATTATTTCATTCAACCTATATTGGCATTAGATAGGATTTCACTTCATAATGCTTATTTTCCGGAGACCCGTTTGACAGTGCTCGGTTTTGGCCGCGATCATAATGACGAGTTTAAGATAATCGTCGAGCAGCCTTACATTCAGGGGGCTCCTGTCAGCGATGCTGAGATAATGGAGTATATGAACCATATGGGCTTCGTGCTTCGAAGTGCTAAGAATTGGACATATGCAACACCTGAAATCTATTTGAGTGACATGCACGACGAGAACGTTCTTCGTTCTGTTTCCGGTACTATCTTTGTCGTGGATTGTGATATAAGGATAAACACTCCAGAACTTCGTCAAGGAGGCATCAGATCCCTGATGACAGAAGTTAGGATAGCTCCATAGTTCAAGTTGAGTCAAGCAACAAGCGCCTCCTGACTAGGCAGAAGAAATTATGGTTCTATTGGTCTTGGTGTGAATTAACGTATTTGCCAGATTACGCAGGCAGGGACAATTGATGATTGAAGAATGATGATTGATGAAGTGTCCATTCTTCAAGTGTGAAGCGTCTCTCCGAACCGAGCGGCCCTCGAATTTCAGCAATTCTTGAAGTGTCAAGCGACCAGGGTCGAGCGCACAATAAGGATTATTCCGTTGTGAAGACATTCAGGTCGCCCTCGTCCTTCAACGGTGGCTTTTTCGTTCATCAAGCATTCAAGATACATTGGGATTTTGTTTGTGTCAAAGATTTGTTTTGACTTGTGTATATGCAGGGGTGTGTGGCAATCCGACAAGTATGCTTGTCGATTTATCTATTCCCAATTCGTCCGTCATGGCGGACGAATTAGAATTTTCATCAGAATCAATAGATTGCAACCTTCCCGCTGTAGTCTGTAGTCTATCTTGAAAAAATATTTTTTCCTCTTTCGGTTTTATCCACGTTGCTTGTCAAGCACATAACCACGGGTTGCAAACTCGCAAAGGACACTTGTAGCTCATTGACGGAGTTGGGTGGCTCGAACTGAGTTTACGCGGTAGCCAACGCTGATGATAGCATCGAGGTTGTAGAACTGCGTCATGAAGTTTTTCCCGTCCGAAACAGTTGCCGAGAATTCCTCGGTAACTGAGTCTTTGATGAGTCCTTTGTGATCCCTGAGGATTTCATGTTTCAGTTGACACGCAGCGAATTGGAGATTTTGAAATCGCAAAGTGCGGCATTAGAAAATTGGATATCACAAAATGTGATTTCAAGTCAGCCTGATAATCAGCAAGAAGAACTTTTAACATCACAATTTGTGATCTTAAAGAAAGGACGTGGGAAGCACCCAAAATATTTGCCCTACGCTTTCACTGAGCTTGGTGTGGCTATGCTCAGCAGTGTGCTTCGTTCACCATTGGCCATACAGATGAATATCGGCATCATGCGCGCCTTTGTGGAACTGCGCCACATGGCCGCTACTCTTCCTGCTCCCAACGCCGACGTGGCCCAACTGCGTCGCGACTTCGAAGAGTTGAAGCTGGATATCGAGGAGATACTTGCCGACCAGAACGAGATCAATGAGGACACACGTATGCAGCTGGAACTCATCAACCAGTCGCTGGCAGCGCTGCAGTCCAGTGCTCCTTCACCCAAGCCCCGCAGACGAATAGGCTTCATTCAGGAGGAAGAGGAGGGAGAAGGAGGGAAACAATGAAAATTGAAATATTATCAAATTGAAATATTAAAAGGCTCTATTGGATTTAGTGTGAATACCAAAGATAGCTCAGAGCGTCTTTACCTCATTTATTTCAACGCAGAAGCGCTTTCAACTCTCAACTCTCAACTTTCAACTCTCAACTTTCAACTCTCAACTTTCAACTCTCAACTTATATCTGAATCTTCGATTCGGTGCCGTGTCGCCCGTGGTGCTAATGGATATGATATCGTAGGGGTCGGATGGGTTGTCTGCCCACTTGAACTCCAGCGAAAAGGGGCGCTTCCTTAGTCCGAGTGCCTTGCGTGGCACCTTCAGGATGAGGCTGTTGCCGGTGATCTCACGCTCTACGGACGTCACCGCCAGCCACTGGCCCTTGGCATCGCCGCAGCGGTACAAAATACTATCCTTCACCATGAAGTCGAAGCCCAGACCATTGCTCCCTTGCTCCGCGCCTTGGGCCGCTGAGGTTGAGGGGTGAGAATCCATGTACAGCAGCATCCAGTTCCTGTCCGTGCAGGGCGTCAGTGTATCTGCCGTCACCGCTTCAAACACAATAAACTTACGCGTCACCTTCACCCTGCACTCTACGATGTCGTTGCGCCCAGTGGAGTCGGTGTAGTGCAGTCCGCCGTAGCCGTTGTGGTCGCGGTGCAATACGTCGCCCCGTGTGTCGCGGTAGCTGACCACTGCGTTTCTGCCGCGCGCCACCTGTTGGGGACGCACACCCTTGTAGCGCCTTATGTTCTGCACCAGCTGCATATAGTAGTTGTCCGTGTAGCCGCCGCGCATAGGCTGTATGGTGCGATTGAACTCCGCGTTGTACTGATCCACGAAGTAGAACGGGTTCTCGCGCCCGAGGAACGTGGTGGGACCAGGCTCCGTCTCGCTGCCCGGGGCGAGGCCCGAGCGGTACTTGCCCGCCGTCCATTCGTTCCAGTCGTTCACGTAGATGAAGTCAGGATCCACGGCGAGCGCCTCGTCCCAGCGGTCCTGGAAATAAATGCCGTAGCCCTCGGGGTGAGCCACCGTGCGCCCTAGCCATGGCACGTAGGCCGAGTCCGGCATGTCCCACTGGTTCAACGCCGGCTCCTTTGTCTCGCGTCGCCAGCTCTTGCCCGTGATGCTTATCGGGTGCTGCGCAGGCGTCACCGCCATCTCCTCCAACCGTCCTTTGTGGCGCGATGCCAGGTCTTTGGGTGTCATCCCTGCCACGCGCACGTCGTTCATCTCATAGCCGAAGCTCCAGTTGTCCTCGGTGCCGACGTAGCGATGCCCGCCCCATTCATAGTAGCCCCACCACATATTCCTCAGCGTGAAGAACTCCAGCACCTCCTGCGGATAGCGGCCTGCCTCGTAGCCGCTGCCATTGGCGTCGTGGTCGGGCTCGGCGTTGTAGAGCAGCAGCGGCTTGCCGTCCCACATGAACCAGAAGTCCCGCACCACCTCTTTCTTATAGATCCGTTCGTAGAGGTCCGTCACCACGCTCACCACGGCTCCGTTGAACGCCCAGAAGCAGAACTGCGGCACGCTGTTGCCAAGTGCCCTCATCTTGGCCATCTCGTCAAACAGCACCGCCCACTCGTCCCAGTAGCGCACCGCATTCGTCACATCGAGGATCAGCACGTCCACGCCGGCATCAGCCAGCATCGACAGGTCGCGACGTATGAGCCAGCGGTCCTGACTGAGGAAGTAGCCCGCCTCCGGCTCGCCCCAGTGCAGGCTCCACTCCTTCCAAGCCGGGTGGTAGGCATCGAGGCGTGCCTCGGGAGCCTCCTGCAGCGTGCGTGTCACGTCGCCTCCGTAAGGCGCCTTGAGGTTGTATTTCCCCTCGTCGTGCCAGGTGATGTAGAAGATACCCACCGTGCGCTGCTTGTCCGTCCGCAGCGGCGCCTCCTCCGCGGTCGGCATCACGCGGCCGAGGGCATCCGTTGCCACCCACGTGTCCGGCATGATGTCCACGACTTGAGCGTTTGCGGCAAGCGCGCAGATGATGAAAGTCAGCAATGCCTTTATTCTCATATCCTTCTTCATTTTCGATTGACTGTTCGGCTGTAGTCTGTAGTCTGTTTGGAACAAAATATTTTTTTTAGGTTGTGAGGTTACGAGGTCATGAGGTCGCTCATGATGTCGTCGGCGACCATCCACGACGGCTCGGCGATGCGCAGATGGGTGTGTGGCTTGGCATTCTCGGGCAACAGGAGGAGACGATGGGCGACGATGTGTGGGGCTGCTTCACGAAGGAGGGTGTCGAGATGTCGCTGACCGAAGCGACGGCTGAAAGCGGAGAGGTCGATACCGGCGGCTGTGCGGAGGCCGCACATGACGGCTTCGTCATAGAGCTCATCGTCGGTCAGCGTCTCCGTAGTGTAAGGGGCTGGCGAGGACTTGGCATCCAGCCAGGCGCTGAGGTAGGCGTCGAGCGATGGTGTGTTGGCGCGGCGTGTGCGCTGGCCGTCGTAGCTATGTGCTGCCGGGCCGAAGCCGAGGTAAGGTATGGCCGTCCAGTAGCTGCTGTTGTGACGTGAGTGGTAGCCCGGACGACAGAAGTTGGAGATCTCGTAATGTTCGAAGTCTGCTTTGCTGGCCCGCTGGCAGAGCCGCCTGAACATTGCAACGCTGAGCTCGTCGGACACCTCGGTGATCCGTCCTTCTTCGCGCCAACGGGTCAGTGCCGTGCCGGGCTCATAGCTCAGGGCGTAGGCCGAGAGGTGTTGTATGTTGAGCGAGAAGGCGATGTCGAGGTCGTGCTCCCACTGTTCAATGGTTTGGCTGGGCAGGCCGTAGATGAGGTCTATGCTGATGTTGTCAATGCCCATTGCCTGCAGGGCCTGGACGGCGCGGATGGCGGTGGCGGCATCGTGGCGGCGGCGGATGAGCCTCAGCAGGCCGTCGTCGAACGATTGTATGCCGAGTGAGATGCGGTTGATGGCGCCGCCTGCCTTACCCCTCGGACGAAGCAGCGCCGCCAGACCGTTGTCGTCGGGGCTTGTCGAAAGGCGAACGATGTCGTCGGGGTTCACCTCAACGGTCACCTCGGCGTCGGCGTCGATGTCGTAGTGGGCATAGATGGTGTCGAGGATGCGATTTAAGAGGGTGGGGGAGAGCAACGATGGCGTTCCGCCGCCGATATATATAGAGGTAATACGTGTGTGTGGTAGCTCACAGCGGCGTTCCTCTATCTCACAGCAGAGGGCGTCGGCGTAGCGTGGCAGCTCGGCCTCGCGTGTCGTCGAGTAGAAGTCGCAATAGGCACAGCGGGTGCGACAGAAGGGGATGTGAATGTAGAGGACGGACATGGAAAGTTGAAAAGTTGAGAGTTGAGAGTTGAAAGTTGAGAGTTGAAAGTTCTTCGCAAGCGAAGCGTCGCAAGCGCCGAGCGGAGAGTTGAGAGTTGAAAGTTGAGAGTTGAGAGTTGAAGGCTGAAAGGTTCTTGGCAGGGCGAAGCGAGCAGAGTTCGAGGGGAATGGTCGGAGGGCTTTTTGCTGCGGGGGGATTAGGGCTGCTTTCGTCGTTTCGAGGACAAAGATAATGCTTTTTTAGCAAAAAAAACAAAAAAGATGAGAGGAGTTTCAATATTTATTGCTAACTTGCGGGCGATTTGGTGTGAATAAAGCCTTTGAGCGTGCGCCCAAGGCTGAGAAATCAGATTCTTATAAGCTAATACTAAATAAATTAAGTCTATGAAAACGTATCAGACGAAGGAAATCAAGAACATTGCCTTGCTTGGCAGTGACGGGGCTGGTAAAACCACCCTGACTGAAGCTTTGCTCTTCGAGAGCGGTATCATCTCGCGTCGTGGACGCATCACGCAGAAGAATACGGTGTCCGACTATCTGCCCGTCGAGCAGGA
>CAMOSA010000139.1 GCA_946624335.1 uncultured Prevotellaceae bacterium | reverse complement strand
AGACGGCCAAGCTCGTCCGTCAGATCCAGCGCGAGCTCTACACCGACCAGCCCGCCGGTCTCTGCGGCAACGAGGACGTCGGGCAGATGTCGGCCTGGTACGTGCTCTCGGCCCTCGGCTTCTATCAGGTGGAACCCTGCGGCGGACGCTATGTCATCGGCTCGCCGCTCGTCAGCGATGCCACCCTGCACGTCGGTGGCGGCAAGACCTTCACCATCCGCACCCACGGCGCCAGCGACAAGGCCATGTACGTCAAGAAGGCCGTGCTCAACGGCCGTCCGCTGAGGCGCCAAGCCCTCGACCATCCGCGTCGCGGCGAGGAAGGTGCACTCATCCTGCGCCACGAAGACATCGTGCACGGCGGCACGCTGGACATCTACATGACCAAGTAACCCCGACTACATGACCAAGTAAACCCCGACCTATCCGTCATGAGGCCTCAACAGCCTCCATCTCCATTACCCAACATTTCAAAGAACGCTTTTTCCGTGCAAGCCTGGGCGACTATTCGCTCAGGCTTGTTCGTCTGTAAGCATAAGCCCATGCGATTGTTCGTGAAGGCCGGTGCGGCTGTTCGCTTTGCGCACAGCGAGCAGCAGCAAGGAGCACTCTCACGCCTTTCGACGCTGCAAAGGTACGCGAAAAAAAGGGATTCTGCAATAGTTATTGGAAAAAGAGGGGTGGACCGAAGGGCTGTTTTTAACCCAGATCGGTTCATTAGAGTTATGATGATGACCGTTGTTATGTTTAACCCAGATCGGCCATTAGAGTTATGATGATGACCTGTCTGGGTTTATTTTACGGTGCAAGCCATCCATCACGTGCGGAGCGAGTCACGGGGCTTTGTGACTTTGTGACATGTGACATTGTGACATTAAGGAGGTCGAGGAAGTGACGAAAGGAGCAAGAGGTAATTTTATAATTATATATATATATATATAATTATAACTTTTCTCGTTACCCCCACTATCCAAATGCGTATGTGCTTAATGTCACATGTCACAAGTCACAATGTCACAAAATCACAAAATCACGACGCACGGTTTACGCCGCCATACTGTCGCTACACCTTACGGACAGGGTCGCACGTCAGACCGCAGCCTAACTTCTTGAAAATCTTTCGGTCGACCTCGCCGAGCATGACCGTGGCATGGACCTGGCATCCGTCTAAGAGCGGCAATGTGTCGAGCGCACGGCGGCAATTCTCATCGTGCTGCGAGAGCACGGCGAGGGCAATAAGCACCTCGTCGGTGTGCAGACGCGGGTTGTTGCCGTGCAACATCGACGTCTTCATGCGCTGGATAGGCACGATCATGTCCTGCGGAATCAGCTTCAACGAGTGGTCGATGCCCGCCAGATACTTCGTCGCATTGAGCAAAAGTGCTGCGCAAGGGCCCAACAAGTCGCTCGTGTCGGCCGTGATGATGGTGCCGTCCTCGAGCTCGATGGCAGCCGCCGGCGACCCGCTCTGCAGGCGCCGCTCGTAGGCCGCTACGGTCGTCGGTCGTGAGGCCGTCGTGAGCTTCATCTGCTTCATCAGCAGCGCAATCTTGGTCACCTCCTCGTTGCCCTTGCGGCCATCCAGCATCTCGCCCAGAGCGGCGTAGTAGCGACGGATGATCTCCTGTCGCGAGGCTTCGCAGCACACCTCGTCGTCCGAGATGCAGAAACCGGCCATGTTCACGCCCATATCCGTAGGCGACTTGTAGGGACTTTCGCCGTAAATCGACTCGAAAATAGCGTTCAGGACAGGGAATATCTCGATGTCGCGGTTGTAATTGACCGTAGTCTTGCCGTAGGCTTCGAGATGGAAATGGTCGATCATATTGACGTCGTTGAGGTCGGCCGTTGCAGCCTCGTAGGCCACGTTGACAGGGTGTTTCAAGGGTATAGACCAGATCGGGAACGTCTCGAACTTGGCATATCCGGCCTTGACACCCCGGCGGTTCTCGCCCCACAATTGACTGAGGCACACCGCCATCTTGCCACTGCCAGGTCCTGGTGCCGTCACGACGACCAGCGGCCGTGTCGTCTCGACGAAATCGTTCTTGCCGAAGCCCTCTTCCGAGTCAATCAGCTCGACATTCGTCGGGTAGCCCTCGATGAGATAATGATAGTACACGCGCACACGCCCAAGGCGTTCCAGCTGTTCGCGGAAAGCCACAGCCGAGGCCTGACCGTTGAAATGCGTGATGACGACCGAGCTGACCAGCAAACCGCGCTCGGTGAACACATCGCGCAGGCGCAGCACATCCTTATCATAAGTGATGCCCAAGTCGCTGCGAACCTTGTTGCGCTCGATGTCCTCGGCCGAGATGACGATGACGATCTCAGCATCGTCCTTCAGCTGCATCAGCATACGAAGCTTCGAATCGGGTTGAAAACCAGGCAGGACGCGCGAAGCGTGATAGTCGTCGAACAGCTTGCCGCCAAACTCCATGTAGAGTTTATCGCCGAACTGTGCGATGCGTTCCTTGATGTGTTCCGACTGTATGCGGACGTATTTCTCGTTGTCAAATCCTTGTTTCATAGGGCTTGGTGAAGGGGTAAAGTGAGCGCTGGGTATTAAAAAATCGGTGCAAAGATAGGCATTTTCTTCGAAAATGCAAAAAGAAATGAGCCTTAAAGTGAAAAACAAAGCGATGCCGGCACATTTTTTTCCACTCACAATCACATCCCGGCACAACAAAAGGGCCGCTTCACAGCGGCCCTGATGCTTCAGTCTTTAGGTATTAGTCCGTTTAAGGTAAAAAGATTGTTTATTTCAGGATAACGGCCACAAAGATAAAGGGAAAATCAATACGTTGTGCAGAAAAACTTATGTTCTACAACATATTTGCTTCGTTTTTTCACCTTTTCGTAGAGAAAATGAGCCCGTTCATTGAATTTAACACACGGATTTGCAAAGCGCAGATTACAAATGACAAGGTAACAATTTGTTACCCCATACGATGAAATGCCGCCATTGCGTGTATCGGTTGCTTTTCGACACGTTCTACCTCAAAGCCCTCAGAATGTGACACTTCCGTCAGTTCCTCCTCAAACTGGGCTGCGATGCCTCCGACAAAGCCGACTGGCAGCTCCTTACGCCCATAGACCTCCACATTGCGACGGAAGAATGAGCGGAAAGCGTCGGTGAGGAAAGCATGGATGCCTTCGTCCGACCGATGCTCAGCTATGAATGGCACGAGCGAAGCCAAGAAGCGATTAGGCATCGGCTGACGGTAGACGCGATCGATGATGGCCGACGGAGTCAGCTCGAAACGCTCCAGAAAGGCATCCCGCAATGCCGATGACAACTGCCCTTTCAACAAGTCACCCACGAGCATCCGGCCGAGCACGGCGCCACTGCCTTCGTCGCCCAAGATCCACCCCAGCGGAGAGACATTAGCGACGATGGACCTTCCATCATAGATACATGAGTTAGAACCTGTTCCAAGGATACATGCGATGCCTTCTTTAACACCGAACAGCGCGCGGGCGGCACCCAGCAAATCGCTCTCGACGGTGACATGAGCCCCCTCGAAACGACTTGTCAGCACCTCACCGACGACATCGCTGTAGGGCGGAATACACCCCGCTCCATAGAAGCAAATCGTGAGCGCGTCCGACGGCTTTCCCATCGGAGCCCTCCTCACCGCCTCCATGCTGGCTATCGTCGCAGCCACGCCATCGACGACGAGACGGATATGCTCTGCATCGTCGCGAACAGGATTAATGCCCACACTCTCAACAACGACATCCTCGACATCGTCGCCCATCCATAACCATGTGGCCTTCGTCGAACCACTGTCTACAATCAGTTTCATGGCGCAAAAGTAAGCAAAAAGTCGCACTATTAGCCCAAGAAATGCTAAAAACTGCACCTTATTATATAAAAACAACGCTTTCAGAGGCTAATTTGCACATCTTTTCGCATTATTTTTGTACCTTTGCCCCACAAAAACTGAACTCAAACAACTATGCAGAAATCTTCTATCTTATTGGCAACCATGCTCACGCTTGCCATCGGCACCTCTGCCAAGAGCACCCTGCCACCAGCAACCTTCTCGGCACCAGACTCGATTCTTCAAGACTATGCCGACTCACTCAGCGTCCTCACCCAGCGAGTATCTGCCGGCGGTCACGCCCAAGCACAACCCAACCCCTACCTCTTCCGCATACTCGGACCCGGAACGCTATACACCAGCGCACTGGCACAGCAGATGGGACAGCCGGCCCCCACAACAAAAGCCGCCACCAACCTCCCCTCACTCGGCAATACAACCGACCGCCAACTGTTGCTCAACCAGGCGTCCAACACGCAGCTCTCGCGAGCCTATGCACACTTCCCACAACTCTTCACGACCACCCAAGCCGAGCTCAACGAGACGGGCGGGATTCGTACCGACCTGGCACAGCCTGTCATCGAAGAGCAGAAGCTAGCAGAGAAAGTGGCGGAAGAGTTGCCTGACGTCGAGGTGGAAGCCGTAGAGCCCGAGGTCAAAAGACCCAATTTCTGGACGTTCAAGGGCAACGGAGGACTACAGTTCACGCAGAGCTACATCTCCAAGAACTGGTACAAGGGAGGCCTCAACAGCTATACGATGCTGAGCATACTCAACATCGAGGCCAACTTCAACAACCAGCGCAAAGTGCAGCTCAACAACAAGTTCGAGGCTCGCCTCGGCTTCCAGACTGCAGAGAACAACGTACCTAAGTTCCGCCCCACCGACAACCTCCTGCGCTTCACGTCCAACCTCGGCATCAAGGCCATTGGACACTGGAACTACGCCGCACAGCTACAGCTACAGTCGCAACCCTACCGTGGCTACCAAGGCACCTCCAAGACCATCATCTCCGACTTCCTCTCGCCGCTCTACGTACGTAGCTCTATCGGTATGGACTTCAACATCAAGAAAAAGCGCTTCGAGGGCACGCTCAAGCTCGCCCCGCTCTCCTACGTCATCACCTACGTACACGTCGACAGCCGCGTCACACGCTACGGCATCTCCGAGGGACATAACTCCAAGCACGACTGGGGTCCCAACGTGCAGTTCACCTTCAACTACAAGATGACCAAGGACATCTCCTGGCAGTCCCGGTTCTACTGGTTCTCCAACTTCCACTCTACGCTCATCGAGAACGAGCACACCATCAACTTCACCATCAACAAGTACCTCAGTGCCAAGCTATTCCTCTACCCGCGTTTCGACGACACACGCTATTGGGGTCTTGACTATGTCAAGGACGAAGCAGGCAATGTCACTGACAAGCTCTCCGATGACAGTGCCAAGCGCACCCACTGGATGTTCCAGGAATACCTCTCGCTCGGCATCAACTATGATTTCTGATTGTTGAGGCCAGACAAACGTTAAACCCGAAGACATGACCATCAAATACGCAAACTACATCAAGAGTAGCACGCTGATCAGCCAATGCCCACAGCACAATGCACCTGAGTACGCCTTCATCGGCCGCTCTAACGTCGGCAAATCGAGCCTCATCAACATGCTCACAGGCAATAGTAAGCTCGCCAAGACGTCCGCCACGCCAGGCAAGACACTCCTCATCAACCACTTCGAGATCCACACCGGCAGCACCCAGCGTGGCAGCGCCATCTGGTATCTCGTCGACCTACCCGGCTATGGCTTCGCCAAGCGCAGCAAGACAGAACGTGCCAAGCTCGAGCAGATGATCACCAGCTACATCCTGCAAAGGCGCAATCTCACCAACCTCTTTCTGCTCATCGACTGCCGCCATGAGCCGCAGCAAATCGACCTCGACTTCATGCAATGGCTCGGAGAGAGCGGCATACCCTTCAGCATCGTCTTCACCAAGGCTGACAAGCTCGGTAAACAAGCACTCGCAAAGAGCATCGAGGCCTACCTGCAGCGGCTCTCCGAAATATGGGATCCCCTGCCGCCTCATTTCGTCACGTCCTCCGAGACACGCCTCGGGCGAGAAGAGCTATTGACCTACATCGAGACGATCAACGCAGAAATCGCACAAGCCAACACCCAAGCATAAACTCTTTTCTAAACGTTAAATCATAAAAACATTATATGGATAAAAACACCATCACCGGATTCATCCTCATGGCCCTCGTGCTCATCGGCTTCTCTTGGTACAGCCGTCCCAGCGAGGAGCAAATCAAAGCACAACGCGAACGCGACTCCATTGCTGCCGCACAACTGGCAGAAGCCGAGAAAGCCAAAGCCGCAGCAGCCACAGTGCCCGAAGCATCAGCTTCGGGAAAACCCACCCCCATCGACTCCACCTCTGCCCTCTTCGCCGCATCACAAGGCACCGAGCAGCGCCTCACCCTCGAGAACGACCTCGTACGCGTCACCATCAACACCCACGGTGGCATCATCGAAGACGTTGAGCTCAAGAACTACCAAGACCAGCAGAAGCAAAACA
>CAMOSA010000138.1 GCA_946624335.1 uncultured Prevotellaceae bacterium | reverse complement strand
ACTTGGAGAAATCTTACAAATCTGTCCAAATCATTCAAATAATCTGTTAGATTTGTATTGATTTGTAAGATTTCTGCCCCGAAAGAGGCACTCCATGTTGACGTCATCGGATTCGCAGAATAGTTACCCATGAATAGGTACACAAATGGTCATGAATATTTATGGTCATTGATGAACTCATTTGTGGTCATTCGTGTGAAGAAGAACAGCAAGCGACTGAAACTTATGTCTTGAGCTGTTCAACAGGACTCACGCAGCGTTTTCGGTTCAAAAATTTGGCGCAACCGATAAATCCCCTTATCTTTGTCGCCGAAACGATAAGAATGAGCACGATGAACAAATTGTATCTTGCGGCAACGGTAGCCGCACTCATGCTGACGGCCTGCGGAGGCCGCACCAATCCCGGCTCCGTCGACACGGACTCGGTGGCTGAAGCCCAGAACGACACCATCGACGCCATCGGCGGCGACGTACAGCACACGGAAACGTTTATCCGGTCGCGCATCGACTCGATATACAGCGATATCAGAGGACTGATCAGGAATGATGAATACTTTGGAGGGAACCACGACAGCCTCTATTGCTCCGCGGCGTACAACACCCTGTTACAGCAGGGCATACAGCTGTCTGAAGGAAACGGCTTCGATGGCTATTTCCTGGGTTACGACCACTGGGTGGTAGGACAGGACTTCAGCCCGGAATGGGACTATACGATCCAAGCCATACGCGACATCACCGACACGACAGCCGTGGCCGAGGTCACGGTCAAGAACTGCGACGAGCACCGCGTCCAGCTGGACCTCGTCTTCGAGCGTGGCAACTGGTTCGTCGACGACTTCCACTTCCCCGAATTTCACGAGAACAGCGAGGAGGGTTACTCCGAACGGGCGGAAATGCTGCGTATCATGCAATACTACAGGGATAACCCCAGCCCCGAAGTGGTGCGGCGCAAGACCCTGCCGCAGCTGGAAGGCTACTGGGGATGGGTCGGCGACGATGTGCCGGAGCTGCTGCTGAAGCTGGAGCTGAAGGGCGACGAGCTGGAGGTGACGGAGTGCAACGTCTACCGTATGTATGGCTTTGACCACGCCCACGCCACCTTCGACGGCGAGACGCTCGACGTCTTCGAGAACCACAGCCACGACATCAATGCCTCCGACATCTGGCTTGAGCTACACCTCAAGCTCGACGAGCGAGGTGACCTGACAGGCCCCTACCGCTTCAAGCACCCACTCAGCAACGGCATCCGCAAGGGCACCATCACCCTCCGCAAAGGCTACTTCAAATACGAGTGAGCAAGATGTCATTCATTGATGTTGGCTCTCATCTATACCCCCGTCAACAAGAAAGTCATATTAATAAGCAATGATATAGCAGTTGGCACAAGCCCCGGAGGGGCTTATTCTCTGGCTTCGTGCCAACTGCTATATCATTTCCTAGATTTAAGGAAGATTTAAGTTCCATTCAAAGTCTTGCGAAACATGAATCATATATATATAGGTGTGGATGTGTCAGGACGTTTATTCGCTCCAGTTGTCGGCTTTTTAATGATTATCCGCAAAGATGCCACGAGGACAACACAAGTGATGTAAAGACAATCCTTAACGAATAATACTATCAGTTTTTCAAAATCATCATACACTCCTACACCTTTTAAGCTTAAACAAATATGAACAAACACGTTAGAGGGTGTAGGATGGGGTGTATGATGGGTGTAGGAGGTGTAGGATAAACGGCAAATTATGGGGTGTTTTAAGGATTTTTAAGCTTTAAATTATTGCATTACTGCCAAAAATGTCGTATCTTTGTACCCGTTAAAGAACACCGATTGTATAACCCTGAAAAACGTCAAGAAAAGACATGAAAAACAAACTCAGCTACAACGACGTGCCCCGCGCCTGGGCACTGTGCCTGCAAGACGACTGCCCCCTATGTGAGACGTGCCTGCGCCATGCCGCAGGACGCCTGATGCCGGCCGCCACGACACACCATGCCGTAGTGCTGCCCGCCGCGCGACAGGGCGACGACTGCCGGCTCTACGTCAAGAACGAACGCGTGACGATGGCCCGCGGCATGAAGGGCATCTTCGCCGGCGTGCCCTCGGAGGAGGTGCCCCGGCTGCGCAAAAGCCTCATCGGATGTATCGGCAGCAAGTCGCACTACTACCGCTATCGCAACGGAGAATACCTCATCGACCCCAAGCTGCAGGCGCGCATCGCCGACATCTTCCATCGCATCTGCCCCGACCTGCAGCCCCGCTACGACAACACCACCGAGGCTTACTACTTTCCCGAACCCTAAACATCCCATCCACAGCCAGCTGACAACGTGAGTCCCACTAATGGGAATCGTGAGTTCCACTAATGGGAATCGATGATTGACCTAACCGAAGAACACAGAAGATATGAAGTTTTCAAGCATTAAGACTGACCAACAGGGTGCGAAGACCCTGAAACAGTACGACGTGGCCGACTTCGTGGCTCGCATCCGCGAAGACCGCAACAAATACCTCATCAGCGACTTCCGTGCAAACTACCGGCCGTCGCGTGTGCACTTGTACCGCCGTTACCACGAGATCCCGCACATCTACGCTGCGGTGGAGCTGTGTCGACAGACGAACGGCGCCATAGGCTTCGCAGCATACAACGGGCTTGTCGTGCTGGAGGTGCACGGCCTGATGAACCTCAAGGACGTCGATGGTGTCAAGGATGCCGCGATGTCGATGGCCCAGACGCTGGCCGCCTTCAGGGGTGCCAGCGGCCAGGAAGTCATCATCCTCGTTCGCGTGGCACGCTCCGATGGGTCGTTGCCCGCCACGGAGTCAGAGGCCGAGACGTTCTACGTCGCCGCCTACAACCGCATGGCACGGCTGTACGACGCAGCCCTGCCGGCGGTCGTGACACGCATGACGCCGTCGCTGCACCACGCCTTCCTGCTGCCTCTCGACCCCACGCCCCGCTACAACGACGAGGCACTGCCCTTCCGCTTCGACCCACAGCCCGGCGAGGCAGAGATCTTGACGACAGAGCAGCACCTGCTGGCACTGCCCGAAGAGCGCGACGCCGAGGAGATCGACATGACGGCCTACATGAACTACGAGCGCATCTACGAGGCTGCCGCCGAGAGTGTCCACGCCAAGATGGGCAGTCGTAAGCACCGCGGCAACACCTATTACAAGGACTTCGTCACGGCGATGGCCACGGAGCTCTTCGCCAGCCACTGGCCCGAGGAGGAAACGGTGTGTCACCTCTGGCGTCACCTCACGTTCAAGGACGAGCCCGGCCTGACAGAGGACTTCGTCAGGACGCTCGTCAGCGCCGTATACACCGAGGAGGGCAGCCGGCACGACGAGAGCTGGGGCACGAAGGCCCAGGAGTCGCTGATGCAACAGGTCATACGGCGCATCGAAAGCCGCTATGTGCTGCGCTACAACACCATCATGGGCTACCCGGAATACCGTTCCAACCACACCTGGGTCACGCCCTGGTCGCCTGTGACCGAGAAGGTCGTCAACACGTTCACCACCGACCTTCAGATCGCCGGCCTCAACGTGTGGAACCGCGACGTGAAACGTTACATCCACTCGACCCGTGTGCGCGACTACAACCCCATCGAGGAATACCTCTTCGACCGCCGCTACCGCTGGGACGGCCGCGACCACATCCGCCG
The DNA here is from genome assembly GCA_946624335.1 of uncultured Prevotellaceae bacterium. Taxonomy (GTDB): domain Bacteria; phylum Bacteroidota; class Bacteroidia; order Bacteroidales; family Bacteroidaceae; genus Physcousia. Next base: position 2,782 of record CAMOSA010000138.1, on the reverse strand, counting down.
GCTGGCTGCCACGGTGCCTACCTCCGACGCAGCCCAGTGGGCCGAATGGTTCCATACGTGGTTCCTGGCGATGGTGGCACAGTGGCGGGGCAGCGACCACCGCTACGGCAACGCCATCGTGCCGCTGCTCATCTCGCCCCAGGGTATGCACAAGAGCGCCTTCTGCCGTCAGCTGCTGCCGCCCGCGCTGCGGCAGTGGGGCTACACCGACAACCTGTCGCTCTCCGACGAGCGCTCCGTGCACCTGGCCATGGCTCAGATGCTGCTCATCAACCTCGACGAGTTCAACCGCATCTCGCCGCAGAAGCAGCAGGGCTTCCTGAAGAACATCGTGCAGCTGCCCTCGGTGAAGGTGAAACGGCCCTACGCCAAGCACACCGAGGAGGTGCCGCGTCTGGCATCGTTCATCGCCACGACGAACATCGCCGACGTGCTCGCCGACCCCACGGGCTCGCGCCGCTTCGTAGGCATCGAGGTGACCGGCGACATCGACACCTCCGAGACGCCGCACTACGAGCAGCTCTATGCGCAGGCCATGGCAGAGCTCGACGCCGGCGTCCGCTGCTGGTTCGACGAGGAGGAGACGGAAGTCATCATGCAGCACAACCAGCGCTTCCAGCACTGTGACTCCATGACGCAGTTCTTCTTCGACTTCTACGAACCGGCACAACCCGGTGAGCCCGAGGCAGAGTGGATGACACCCTCGGCCATCATCATGGCCGTGAAACAGCGCGCAGGCAGCGCACTGGCCACGCCCTCACCCGTGACCTTCGGGCGCACGCTGCACGGCATCGCCGACCTGCCCAGCAGACGGTCAAAACATGGAGTGCAATACTGTGTGAAAGCCATTATTTGACCCTTCATCCTACACCCCTACACCCATCCTACACCCACTCAGTGCGCTGATAATGAACGCATAAGAGGCAAAAGGTGTAGGAGTGTAGGATGTTTTTGGAAAATCGATAGTAGTGTGATGCCGCCTACAGCGTCTGGGGCGGCATCACATTTGCTTTAGGTGGGTGTGCGGCTAAGGACGGGAGCGTTACGGGCTAAAGGTAAAAAAATCTTAAATAAGGAGGCCGCGGCGGAGCGCAGAGCCGTAATTTCGCTATCTTTGTGGCATCCAACGTAACAGAGACTATGATGGAGCATGAGCATTGGCAATGGCAGGAGCCAGGGACGGCTTGGAGGGGCGTGGGCGTGTATCACGTCACGCTGACGGTGCCGTCGCGTGAGGCCTTGCTTGGGAGGCTGGTGATACCCGAGAATCAGCCTTCGCTGGCACGGATAGAGAGGACGGCGCTGGGCAACGCTGTCGTCGATGAGCTGTATGTGATGTGCAGGCATTATCCGGAGATCCGCGTCCTGCAGTTTTGCCTGATGCCTGACCACCTGCACGCCGTCATCCAGGTGACACGGAGGATGGAGACGAGCATTCGCAGCGTCATTCGCGGATATTGGCAGGGGGTGAAGAAACTGGGAAGGGCTTATACTTTGGCGATTGCTTCCGAATTAAATTCGGAAACAAGGAACGAAGGGGGCGACGCAGGGAGGAACGAAGGAGGAAGGACGGAAAGGGAGGAAGGGGGAGGGGGTTACGCCTTTCCTATTTTTACGGAACGGCCTTTTATACGGCCGCTGTCGCGCCGTGGACAGCTGGCGACGATGATACACTACGTCAGGATGAACCCAGAGCGGCTGGCTACCAAGCGCCTGAGACCTGGCTTTTTCAGGGTGCAGAAGGATATAAGGATTGGCGGCCGCTGCTATGACGGCGTGGGTAATGTGGCGCTGCTGCTGGAGGGTGCCTACGCCACGGTGCATGTCCGGCATAGGCTGGTGGAGCAGGCACGCCACGGCGACGATCAGGAGTTACGTGACTACAAGAACGGCTGTGTGCTGCAAGCGCGGCGGGCGGTGGTGATGGTGTCGCCCTTCATCTCGCCCGACGAGAAGCAGGTGATGCAGGTGTTGCTGAAGGAAAGGCATCCTTTCGTCCTGTTGACGGACAATGGTTTCCGCGACTATTACAAGCCTGCGGATATGTTTTTCGATGCTTGTGCTGCCGGCCGTCTGCTCATCCTGAGCCCCTGGCCATACGACAGCGGTAAGCGGCACATCAGCCGTGCCGATTGCGTGGCCCTGAATGGTATGGCAGAAGAGATATGCCAGGGGTTGAACGGCGATGGGGCCGGCCAGTAACCTCAGCCCATCACGACGTCGAGCACCATCATGAGGACGAAGCCGAGGGCGAAGCCTATGGTGCTGAGGTTGGTGTGGCGACCTGTGGAGGCTTCGGGGATGAGTTCTTCGACGACGACGTAGAACATGGCTCCGGCAGCGAACGCCAGCATATAGGGCAGGACGGGCGTCAGCAGCGATGCCAGCAGGACGACGGCCAGACCGCCTATGGGCTCTACGGCTCCGCTGAGGCTGCCGATAAGGAAGGATCGCCATCGGCTGTTGCCCTCGGCACGCATCGGCATGGAGATGATGGCGCCCTCGGGGATGTTCTGTATGGCGATACCGAGCGACACGGCAATGGCCGAGGCCATGGAGAGGCCTACAGCCCCTTGTTCGGCACCGGCAAAGACGACGCCGACGGCCATGCCTTCAGGCAGGTTGTGGATGGTGACGGCGAGCGCGAGCATCGCTGTCCTCGACAGTCGCGACCGTGGTCCTTCGGGTCTGTCGCTGCCCAGGTGGAGGTGGGGCGTCAGCTCGTCGAGGGCCAAGAGGAACAGGATGCCGAGCAGGAAGCCTACAGCAGCGGGCAGCACGG
>CAMOSA010000137.1 GCA_946624335.1 uncultured Prevotellaceae bacterium | reverse complement strand
CCTTTGCTGCTTTATCGCGACGATATTCCCGATGAGGCTCTCTTCGTGCCGATGATCGATGCCCGCCGCATGGAGGTCTATGCCGCCGTTTACGACCGTGCCCTCAAGCCGCTTCGCGAGCCTGCGGCAGATATCGTGGACGCCGACACTTACGCCCAATGGCTCGACCGCGGTCCGGTATATTTCTTCGGCGACGGCGCTGCCAAGTGCAAGAGCGTAATCACTCATCACAACGCACACTTCATCGACGACGTCGTGCCACTGGCCAAGCATATGTACCCTCTGGCTGCCCGTGCCCTCTCGAGGGGCGAGACGGCCGACGTGGCCTATTTCGAACCTTTCTACCTCAAAGACTTCGTGGCGACCAAGCCGAAGGACCTCTTGAAGAGCCTGTAAGGTAAATTTGTAAATAGTAAATTTGTAAATAGTAAATGTTGCGATGACATACAACACTCAACGCGAGCAGCTGATATTGCCAGAGTATGGCCGGACTATTCAGCAAATGGTGGACATTTGCGTGACCCTTGATGACCGCGCCGAGCGTCAGCAATGTGCTGAAAGCATCGTCGCTATTATGGAACAGATGAACCCCGATGTTCGCAAATACCCCGACTACGAGCATAAACTATGGGACCAGCTGGCAATAATGTCCGGCTATCGCCTCGATATCGATTACCCCTTTGAGGTGGTACGCAAGGAGGAGATGACTGCCAAGCCCAAGCCCTTGAAGTACCCGATGCAGCGCATCCGATACCGCCACTACGGACATCTCACCGAGGCTTTCCTCAAAGAACTCAAGGAGATGCCTGCCGGTGCTGAGCGCGACCGCCTCCTCTCGATGACCGCCAACTTTATGAAGCGCAGTCTCTACAATTGGAACCGCGATGCCATGGACGAGCAGAAAGTGGCAGCTGACGTGGCAGCCTACACCGATGGACAGGTGCGGGTTCCCGACGATTTCAGATATTCGTCGGTGTCCAATGGTCACCTGCCGGGAAGCAACGCAAGCAAGAAGAAGAGAAAACGTTAAGCGCTAATCGTTAAACGAGAATACGATGAGTTCATTTCGCATAGAAGGAGGCCACCGCCTCTCGGGAGAGATCGTGCCGCAGGGAGCTAAGAACGAAGCCCTGCAGGTGTTGTGCGCCGTGCTGCTGACCGATGCCCCCGTGCACATAACAAATATCCCTGAAATCGCTGACGTCAACAATCAGATAGAATTGCTCCGCCGCATTGGCGTCAAGGTGACGCGCCACGCCAAAGGTGATATGACCTTTCAGGCCGATGCCGTTGACCTCCAATATCTTCAGAGCGACGAGTTCCTCGAGCGCAGCTCGCGCCTGCGCGGCAGCATCATGCTTGTCGGTCCGCTGCTGACGCGCTATGGACGTGCCATGGTGTCGAAGCCCGGCGGCGACAAGATAGGACGCCGGCGCGTCGATACACATTTCCTTGGAATGCAGAAGCTCGGGGCCAAGTTCAGCTACGACGCCGAACGTGGTATCTTCGACATCACTGCCGACCGTCTCAAGGGAGCGTATATGCTTCTCGACGAGGCATCGCTCACAGGCACGGCCAACATCATCATGGCTGCCGTGATGGCTAAAGGCACTACTACTATTTATAATGCCGCATGCGAACCCTACATACAGCAGCTGTGTAAGATGCTGCAGCGGATGGGCGCACAGATTGAGGGTATAGCCTCAAACTTGCTGACCATTCATGGCGTTGACCGCCTCCACGGCACCGAGCACCGCATCCTGCCCGATATGATTGAGGTGGGATCGTTCATCGGTATGGCTGCTATGTGCGGCGATGGCATTCGCATCAAGGACGTCAGCTACAAGGACCTTGGTATTATTCCCTACACCTTCCGTCGTCTGGGCATCAACGTTCAGCACCAGGACGATGATATTTACATCCCTTGCCATGAGCACTACGAGATAGAGTCGTTCATCGACGGGTCGTTCATGACCTTTGCCGATGCGCCCTGGCCGGGCCTCACGCCCGACCTGCTTAGCGTGCTGCTCGTAGTTTCTACGCAGGCCAAGGGCTCGGTGCTCATCCATCAGAAGATGTTTGAGAGCCGCCTCTTCTTCGTCGACAAGCTTATAGACATGGGCGCACAGATTATCCTCTGCGATCCCCATCGTGCTGTCGTCGTAGGCCACGACCATCAGGTGCGTCTGCGCGCCGGTCGCATGACGTCGCCCGACATCCGTGCGGGTATCGCCCTGCTCATAGCCGCCATGAGTGCTGAAGGCATCAGCACCATTAGCAATATCGAGCAGATCGACCGCGGCTACGAGGACATTGAAGGGCGCTTCAATGCACTGGGAGCCAATATCACACGTATTTCATAGCACACGAAGCTATTCACGAGACAGCATGATACTCGAGACCGACGTTTACAAGATAGGCCAGCTTACCCGCACTCACGGAGTGCGCGGCGAACTGGCCTTTCGTTTTACCGACGATGTGTGGGACCGCGTCGAGGCCGACTACCTCTTCTTGCGGTTAGACGGTCTGCTCGTGCCTTTCTTCCTCGAGGAGTGGCGCTTTCGCTCCGACGATGTGGCGCTGCTTAAATTCGAGGACATCGATTCGGCCGACGACGCTCAGCATCTTGTAGGTGCAGAGGTCTATTTCCCGAAAGAACTGACGCCCGATGATGCTGATGAGCTCGAGCTCTCATGGCGCCATTTCATCGGTTTCGAGGTATGGCAAGCTGATGCAGTCCTGGGAAATGTCACCGACGTGCTCGACCAGACGTCCAACGTACTGCTCGTCATTGCCACCGCCGATGGCGGCGAGGTGCTTGTGCCGGCCCATGAAGACTTTGTCATCCGTGCCGACCACCGCGAGCGTCGCCTCTACGTCAACGTCCCCGATGAACTTTTAACCCTGAACAGTTAACGGTTATGTGTGTTGCAATACCATTGCAACAAACAACTACAATATGAAGGAACAACGAAAGAAGCAAATAGCCATTCTCGGCTCCACAGGCTCAATAGGCACACAGGCGCTGCAAGTCATAAGCGAGCATCCCGACCGCTTCGAGGCTCGCGTACTCACCGCCGCCAACCATTGGGAGATGCTGGCAGCGCAAGCGCGGCAGTTCAAGCCGGCAGCCGTCGTCATAGCCAACGAGCAGCACTACGAGGCGCTCAGTGAGGCTCTGGCCGATCAGCCCATTGCCGTCTATGCCGGCGCTGATGCCCTCTGTCAGGTCGTCGAGAGCTCTGAAGTGGACATGGTACTCACTGCCATGGTAGGCTTTGCCGGTCTGGCGCCAACCATAGCAGCCATCCGCGCCCGCAAGGCCATAGCGCTGGCCAACAAGGAGACGCTGGTGGTGGCCGGCGAGCTCATCAACAGCCTGTGCCGCCAGTACGAGGTGCCAATACTGCCCGTCGACAGCGAGCATTCGGCCATCTTCCAATGTCTCGTTGGAGAGGTCTCGCCAATAGAGAAGATCATTCTCACTGCATCGGGAGGACCCTTCCGCACGTTCACTCGCGAACAGCTGGCCGACGTCACACCGGCGATGGCCCTGCACCATCCCAACTGGGATATGGGAGCCAAGATCACCATCGACTCCGCTTCGATGATGAACAAAGGCTTCGAGGTCATCGAGGCCAAATGGCTCTTTGGCGTCGAGCCCGAGCGCATACAGGTCGTTGTGCATCCGCAGAGCGTAGTGCACTCGGCAGTGCAGTTCGCCGACGGTGCCGTAAAGGCCCAGTTGGGCGTGCCCGACATGCGCGTGCCCATTCAGTTGGCATTCTCTTTCCCCGAGCGTCTGCAGAGCTCGTTCGAGCGTATCGATTGGTTCTCGATGCACGACCTCACCTTCGAGCACCCCGACACCGCGCGCTTCCGCTGCCTTGCCCTGGCCTACGAGGCTCTGCGCCGCGGCGGCAACGCTCCATGCATCGTCAACGCAGCCAACGAGATTGTCAACCGCGCTTTCCTCGAAGGCCGATGCCGCTTCCTCGAGATGGCCGAAGTCATTTGGAAAACCTTGCAAAAGGCTACTTTCGTCTCTAAGCCAACCTTCGACGACTATTTCGAGACAGATAAAGAATCGAGGCGGATTGCCGAAGAACTGATTGCATCACCGGCAATCTCCTAAGTCATACTGCATCACCGGCAATCTCCTAAGTCATACAAGTAGCCCTCTGGCTACTGCATCATAGAAAAAGCAAACAAGAATATTAACAAAACAGAATGACCCTATAACCCGTTGCCCTCTCAGTAACCTTACACTCCCTCCCTGGCATGGAGGGTGAGGGGTGGGTCCCTAATTATGAGTGTCTTTTGGATTAAAACATTTCAACTGCTGCTGTGCTTCGCCCTCCTGATTGTACTGCACGAGGGCGGCCACTTTTTCTTCTCAAAACTCTTTGGCATCAAGGTCGAGAAGTTCTTTATGTTCTTCGACTATAAATTTCATCTCTTCTCGACGAAGGACAAATGGTTTGCCCGCCTCTTCCCGCGCATAGCCGCTAATGAGACGGAGTACGGCATCGGGTGGATTCCTCTGGGCGGCTATGTCAAGATAGCCGGCATGATCGATGAGAGCATGGACACCGAGCAGATGAAGCAGCCTGTGCAACCCGATGAGTTTCGGGCCAAACCTGTGTGGCAGCGCTTCCTGGTCATGGTGGGAGGTGTGTTGGTCAACTTCCTGCTCGCCTTGTTCATCTATGCCATGATCCTTTATGCCTGGGGCCGCGACCAGCTGCCTATGACGGCCATCAGCGATGGCTTTGCCTACAACGAGATGGCCGAAGGTCTCGGCTTCTGCGACGGCGATATCCCTGTGAAAGCCGATGGCCAGGTGATTGAAGCCTGGGACGGCGGCGTCTTCCGCACGCTCTCCGGCGCAGAGACCGTCACGGTGCTGCGCAATGGTTCCGAGGTTACGATAACGATGCCCGAAGAGGGCGTCAACCTGCTTGATATGATAGAGACCGACCCGCGCTTCATCAGCGTCAACGTGCCGGCACTCGTCGACAGCGTCATGCCTGCTACGCCGGCAGCGAAAGCCGGCATGCGTTCCGGCGCCCGCATCCTCGCCGTCGATGGCAAGCCCATAGAATGGTGGGGCGATTTCGACCAGCTGATGGCGCGCAAGGCCGATGTCCTCGCCGCAGATTGCTCGCATGAGGACAGCGTGCGCCTGCGCTCCCTGCCTATCGTATTCTGCAACGAAGGAGCCGCAGCGCCCGACACGGCACTCATCGTGCTCGACGCCGAATACCACCTCGGCATCGCTAAGACCCCCTATCAGTTGTATTACAAAGATGCCTACGTCCACCACGACTACGGCTTCTGGGAGAGTATTCCGGCAGGCATAGCCTACGGATGGGAGACGCTCAAGGGCTATGTCAGCGACCTGCGCTACATCTTCTCGAAGAAAGGGGCACAGAGCGTAGGATCGTTCGGCACCATTGGCAACCTCTTCCCCGCCGTGTGGGATTGGGCTTCGTTCTGGAACATCACAGCATTCATCTCCATCATCCTGGCCGTGATGAACATTCTGCCTATCCCCGGCCTCGATGGTGGCCACATCTTCTTCCTCCTCATCGAGGGCATCACAGGGCGTCAGCCGTCAGACAAATTCATGGAGCGAGCCCAGATGTTAGGTATGATCCTCCTGTTTGCACTCATGGCTCTGGCCCTCTTTAACGATGCCGTCAAGTTCCTCTTCTGACCTCATTGACCCTTATGTCAATGAGCATTAAGGATTCTCTTCGCATCGCAAAGTCAGAGTAGAGAACAATACTGTACAACAGCAAAAAAGGCTGAGTCATTCGTAAGTGACTCAGCCTTTTCCCTTTATAATAAACTCCTCGTCAGGATTTCTCAATCAGACATACGGCGTAGGCCGAGATGCCCTCTTCGCGGCCCGTGAAACCGAGGCGCTCGGTGGTGGTAGCCTTGATGCTTACAGCATCGACGTCTGTGCCCATCACCTCGGCCAGGCACTGTTGCATGGCTGGGATGTGCGGGTTGAGCTTAGGCCGCTCGGCACACACGGTGGCATCAATATTACCCACGCGATAGCCTTTCTCGGCAATGAGGGCTACGGTCTTGCGCAGCAGAATCTTGCTGTCGATGTCTTTGAACTCAGCTCCTGTATCAGGAAAATGAAAACCTATATCGCGCATATTGGCGGCGCCGAGCAAGGCATCGCAGATGGCGTGGATAAGCACGTCGGCATCAGAGTGACCGAGCAGACCCAGCGAATGCTCTATCTTTATGCCCCCGAGCCACAGTTCTCGCCCGGGAACTAATTGATGTACATCGAAACCAAAACCGATTCTCATAGAATGATGATGTTGAAGTTATGTGAAAAGTGCTTGTATAATGGCCTGAGGATGTGCAGAAAGCCCCGCAAGGGAGTAGCTTAGTTGGGATAGCCCCGGAGGGGCGAGTGAATTTAGACTGTGGTGCAGTGAAACGAACC
>CAMOSA010000136.1 GCA_946624335.1 uncultured Prevotellaceae bacterium | reverse complement strand
CATTGCGCACGGTGCCGTCGCTCTGGATCTGTCCGATGTAGGCGTTGCTGGCATTGCGCAGGCTCTGTGCGAAGGTCATGGAGGCCATGCACAGTGTGATGATGAACAACGAAAGTCTTTTCATAATGATCATTTGTTAAAGGTTATTTCAATGTCTTGCGGATCTTGTAGGATCCAGCGTTGTAGGTCTTTCCCTGATGCTCGCCTGGCAGTGTGACCGATGCCGTGGCGCCCTCTGGGATGGTGAACGTCCATGTCCACTCGTCGCCGTCATAGCGCCAGGCACTCTTGATGAGTCCGGCAGCGGAGCGATAGGTGGCTTCGAGATGTCCGAGCCGCTTGTCTGGCAGGGGGCGCATGATGATGTGCCTGAAGCCAGGGTCGGCGGGGTCGGCTGCGATGCCGGCTGCTGTCTCCCACAGCCATTGGCAGACGCAGCCGTAGGCATAGTGGTTGAAGCTGTTCATGCCTTGTGGTCCCATGCCCTTGTCGAGGGTGTAGCTGTTCCATCGTTCCCAGATGGTGGTCGCTCCGTTGTCGACGGAGTAGAGCCAGCTGGGGTTCTTGCGCTGGAACAGGAGGTCGTAGGCGATGTCGGACATGGCGTTGTCGGTGAGCGTGGCCATGAGTATGCTCGTGCCGAGGAATCCTGTCTGCAGGCATCCGTCGTGCTGCCTGAAATTGTCCCTCAGGCGTTCAATCATGTCGGCTTTAGCCTGGCCGTCGACGAGGCGATTCTTCAGGGCAAACAGCGCCGGCGTCTGCATCGTATTGAAGATGGCGGTCTTGAAGGTGCCGTCGTCGTTGAGGAAGCGTTCACGGAGATAAGCACGTGCCGTGTCGGCCATCTGGCGGTAGCGTGAGGCATCGCGCCCCGTTGCGGCAGCCATGTCGGCCATCATCTCGGCGTCGATGAGCCAGTAGCAGCCACTGAGATAGCTCCAGTAGGTGATGGCATCGGGCTTCGGGCGGCCGTCGGCAAAGGCCAGTCCGCCGCAGCTCTCCAGCGGCTCGTAGCTGAGCCAGTCCGCCCATTGGTAGTTGCCGTTCTCGGCGCTGAGGGCTTCGTGGTCATAGCGTGTCTCGTTGATGTGGTCCATGAACCGGCTCATGGCCTCCCAGTTCTCGTCGATGATGCTCTTGTCTGCGAACTGCTTCCATACCGTCCAGGGTACGATGACCCCGGCATCGGCCCATCCGAGTCGCATCATGCCGGCGTCTCGGTATTGTCCGTGTGGGGCTACTCCGGGGAAGCCTCCTTTGTCGCTTTGAGTGTCGCGCATATCACGCATCCACTTGTGGAAGAAGCGGTCGGTGTTTGCAAAGAAGGTGCCGGTCTCGGTGAACACCTGTGTGTCTGCCGTCCATCCTTGACGTTCGTCGCGCTGGGGGCAGTCGGTGGGCACGGAGAGATAGTTGGAGCGCATACCCCAGACGGTGTTGGATATGAGCTGGTTGATAGACTCGTTGCCTGTAGTGATATGTCCTGTCTCCATCTCCTTGGCGATGGAGGTCACGGGGACGGACTCGATGCGTCGGAAGGTGATCGTTCCTGTCGCCGTGATGGCAGCGTAGCGGTAGCCGAAGAAGGTGCCCCGTGGGTGGTAGTCGACATAGTCGTCGGAGGCGGCAAAGGTGTACTGCAGTCTCATGTGACGGTCGGCGGTGCGCAGGTTCAGGCGGTGTACGCTTCCTTCTGGTCCGTCCATACCCCGACTCTTGGCTCCGTTGCCGTCGTTGAGTAGTTCGCCAGGCAGGCAAGTCATCACGGTGCCTTCAGGTGCCTTGAACGAGAATGATGGCACGGCTGCTGCGTTCTGTCCGAAGTCGACGACCAGCGTTTCGCCGGGTTGGAGTGTGATGACGTCTCCGTCCTTGAACTTCCGTGAGACGACGATATGTCCGTAGGCGTCGTCGGTTGCGCCGTCGATGTCTCGGTAGATGTACGCGTCGTGGACGGGCAGTGCCAGGTCATGTCGGTGGTAGATCTCGGCGCCGTCTGTAGGCAGTATCTCTCCCTGGAACTCGGTGTTCACGTCGGGTACGTTCAATTTGACATCCCTGCTGAAGGGCATGGGCGTTCGAGCGTCGTAGCGCTCGCCCTCGAAGATGCCATTGTGCTTGACGGGTCCTGCGATGCCGGCGCGCCAGTCGGTGGTGTTGGTGCCATAGCGTTTTGTCGTTCCGTCGTCAAAGGTCAACTGTAGTACGCCTCGGAATGCGCACCGGGTTCCCCACATCCCTTCTCCTCCTCCTGGCGTGACCACCTTGTCGCCCCACCATCCTGGTGTGACCTGCACGGCCAGCACATTCTCAGCTCCTTGCTTGCGAAGTATGGCGTCGGTGACATTATAGGTGAAAGAGCGTTTTGTCTTTAGCGGATGTGTGAACCCCGGCCGTAGCACTTCACGCCCGATGCGGTGTCCGTTGATATAGAGTTCGTAGATGCCGAGTCCTGCAGTCATCCATCGTGCGTCGACGACCTTGTGCTCGTTGGTAACGTTGGTGATGAACCAGCTGGCTCCTTCGGGTGAACAGCTGTTGGCTTGGACTCGGCCCTTGAAGATGTTGGCATCTGGTGCGGACAGCCATTGAGCGTTATTCCACGCGTCCTCTGGTAGTGCCGTGGTCAATTGGCAAGCCTCGGCCGACGAGCTTGTCTTACAACTTGTTGAGATGCACAAAGTCATTGTTGAGACGATGACTGCAGCTGTGATGTTTTTCCTGTTCATTTTGATCATTCGGTGCTCTGTTTGTTGTGATTTTAGTCTTGTCCGCTGCAAAGATAACCTTTATTTGTGGAATTTGAGAAGAAAAGAGCCCTAAAAAACTATAAAATAGGAGTTCCCCTGTCGTCTTGTTGCCTAAAAACGCCATCAAGCCTATGCGTGTCGGCCATCAAGCCTATGCGTGTCGGTCGTCAAGCCTATGCTCATCGGCCAACACACCTATGCTCATCGGTCAACATACCTATGCTCATCGGCCGACACACCTATGCTCATCGGCCAACATACCTATGTGTGTCAGCCAACCCTCCTAAGAGACAACGCAAACCCTCCTAGGAGGGTAAGCGTAGTGTCCTAGGAGGGTGAGCGATGAGACCTTGTCCCACGGCGTACCGATATTGTCATCGGCGGTGAAGACCTGAGTCTTGTTTGGGCAGCTATCTTACGCCGCTGCCTCCTCCTCCACTGAAGCCCCCTCCGCCACCGAAGGAAGATCGTCCTCCACCGCCACTGTATCGTCGCTGTCGTGCCTCACGTGCTTCTCGTGCCAAGCGTGCTGCGCGCTCATAGTCGGTCTCGTAGTTAATCGTACGCGTTGCCGCGTCGATGATGTTTGCCGATAGGGCAGAGAAGAGGGCCGACATCTCTGAGTCGTCCTCGACGATATGTCGGGTTAGCTCATCGAAGGTTTGTAGGTCTGGAGCGATGCGCTTCATGTCCTTACGCACTTGATCGGCAATCCCGAAGAGGGTGGCAAAGGTGAGGTACTCCTTCCACAAGGCCACTTCCTGCAACGCCCTTTCGCCGACGAGTGAGAAGTCTTTGAGGTAGCGCCAGAAGCCGTAGACTTGCTGGGCATCTTCTTTCTTTATCTGTGATGCACGAAGGGTGATGCCGTTCATGTCACGCAGCCTTCGTGCAAAGGATCGTACAGTGACAGGATCTGTCTTCACCAGTAGCTTGAACTCGTCGGGTTGAAGCAGATGGTCTTCGCCGGCAGCGGTGTAGAGCAGTGTGAGCAGCCGCTGGGCAAACTCGTTGTCCTGGCTGTAAGGCTGAAACATGGATTGGACGGCATCGGGATTGGTGATGCGGAAGAGCTCATGCGTCTCTCCTTTGTCGTTCATCTCCTTGACGACGGCAATGGCGTTACGGTCGACCAGCCGCAGAACGTAGGCTTCGACGAGTTTCATCTCGCTGCTGTCGGCACTGGGCTCGAGGGTGCGGATGATGCGTCGTGATTGTAACAGGTCTCCTTTCAATGGGATATCGTGGTAGTACTCAGGCATATCGCTCAAAAGCCGTTGTACCTGCTTTCGCTCGCGTCGCCGTTTGATTGCTTTGCCGAAGATGGCCCAGAAGAGGAGGAGAAAGGGTACACCGAAGCAACACAAGCCGCCGATGATCAAAGCCAGCGTGCGCACCCATTTTGGTGTCATGTCGCCGCCAGCGAGCGATGCCTTGCTGCCGAGTCCTTCGTCCTCAAGGGTGTAGTCGCTGTCGATGAAGGCGAGCTCCTTGACGTCGGTCTCGAACGACTTGTCGGGATAGCATGCAGTGGGTTCGAACAGGCCTTTCTTGAATCGTATCATGATGATCATCCTGTCATACTCTTCCATTTCCTGTTCGGTCTCGGCAATGACAAAGCCGTTGACAAAATCAATAGTTCCCCAATAACCAAATGCCCAGACCGATGTAGAGTCTTGTCGCAAGGAATCCTGCTGGAGATGGCAGTCTTCATACTTGGCCAATATGACATCGGTGGTATCGGCGAGATTGGCGATGACGACGCCCTTTTCACGATTGCCGGAGAAGGTGTAATGATTGGGCGTAAAATGCCGTAGGCCCTCGGGGGTGGTCACGTCGAGATTGATGTACTCTTCGGGCGAAAGATAGAAGAGTACACGTGCGTAGTCCGCAGGCGGATTGGAGGCATCGTAGAAGCAATGGTTGAAGCCGTCGTAGTCGATGTAGCTCTTGACGAGGCCCTGCAGCTTATAGTTGATGACGTAGTCGTGACGACCGCTGGAGCCTACCCCCCAGCAGAGCTCCTGCCCCTCGGGGACCTCATTGATGCCACAGCGGAAGGCTTTCTCTGAACGGCTGCGGTCAATGTCCCATGAGCCTTCATTCAGATATTCGATGGTGTCTTCGTATACGCTGAAGTCAGAGATAGACATATCGCCCAAGTTATACATCTTGATGAAGCACTCGGTGCCTTCGTCGCCGATATACATGGTGCGAAATTCCTGGATGTCAGCGCTGCCGTCGCGGTGAAGACAGACGTTGATGAAGAGGCTGTCTAATTGGTGCTGTGCGGTAGCGGAAACGACAATAATAACCGCAGCCAACAGGGTTGTCAGTAGGCGTTTCATTGTATGTAGGGGTGTTGGCCGAGATTGAATCTCGGCAGAAAGGACGGGACAAGTGGTTGTCTCATTGTATGTGGGGGTGTGAGGCCGTGGGGCCGCTTAATTAGCGGCAGGACGCGGACTTTGATTAGGGAAGAGGCTGGGGGCGTCTCGCTTCTTCTCGTCGTCAATCTTGATGTATTCCATTGTCTCGAAGTGGAGCATGGATGCGATGATGCTGGAGGGTAGCTGACGAACGTAGCGGTTGAGCTTTGTGGCACTGTCGTTGTATACCATGCGGCTCATGCGTACTTTTTCCTCGTAGCCATTGATGTCGTTCATCAGGCTGGCATAGAGAGGGTGTGACTTAATCTCAGGATAAGACTCAGTGACAACCATGAGACGGCTCATGACTTCTGCGAACCCGCTCTGTGAAGCGTTGACGTCGGCAGCAGTCTTGACGGCTGATGGGCGGCGTGCCTCGATGGTCTTGATGATGGTTTCGCTCTCGATGTTGGCCATCTCACGGGCTGCGCCGACGAGATTCAACAGTGCGTCCCAGCGAGAGTTAAGCTGTACCTCGATCTGGCTGAGGGCGTTCTTGCAGAGTTCTTCGAGCTTGACGAGCTCACGTTGTGTGGAGATCACCCACATGATGACGATAACCAATAATACGAGTAGAATAACTAATGCAATCATGATTCTTGAGGTTTAAAAGTGTTTGTAAATAAGTTGATTAAAAAAGAATGGCTAGGGCGTGATCCGTACCCCATCGATTTTCTCAAGTCGTTGGCATAGTCGAGGCATGAGGGAAGCTCGAATGGAAAGGGTCATCATACAGTCGCCCTCGAAGGATTGTGAGACGATGGCAGGTGACTCCTCCTTGACGATACGCATGACTGCGTTCATCAGTGGGTATTCAAAGGCTATTGTGACTTGTCGGTCCACGGTTTTTTCAATGATGTCGGCGGCAGCAATTGCTTCGGCGGCGGCGGCCTTGTAGGCTTGAATGAGTCCACTTGTACCTAACTTGACACCGCCGAAATAGCGAACAACGATGATGAGTATGTCGGTTAGGTTATTACTGTTGATCTGTCCGAGTATGGGCTTGCCGGCAGTACCACTTGGCTCGCCATTGTCGTTGGCTCGGAAGTCCTTGCGCTCATGGCCGAGCATATATGCATAGCAGGCATGGCGGGCATCGTAGTACTTCTTGGAATAAGCGTCAACCAACTCTTTCACCTGGTCAACAGAGGAAACAGGAAAAGCGAAAGCAAGAAACTTGCTTCGCTTCTCCGTTATTTGGCCTTCAGAGGGGGAGGCTATGGTCAGAAAGGAATCAAGCCCTCCTCCCCACTCCCCCTCAGAGGGGGAGAGTGGAATGTCTTGCCTATGGGGGCTTGGCTGGGCCATTTCCTGTGTGATTATACTCTTTTATTGCAGTTTATGCACCACCAGTCCACTGCGCAGT
>CAMOSA010000135.1 GCA_946624335.1 uncultured Prevotellaceae bacterium | reverse complement strand
GCATAGCGGCCTGCCAGTGGCACAACCTGCGCCTGCGCTTCCTCGGCGACCAGATCACGGGCTACGTCGATGGACACGAAGTGGTCAGCGCCACGTCCGACCACTACCGCCGTGGTATGGCCGGTCTGATAGCTCCCCAGCATGAGCGCAGCATCTCAACGCCCTATTTCGACAACCTCAGCATCAAACCGCTCGGAAGGACACCTGGTGCGCCCGCCATACCTTCTGACGTCAAGACCCTTTACCCCTAGACATCAACGGCACGTCCTTAAGCGGTTAAGGACGTGCCGTTGAGCGCTTAAGGACAGTACGTAAAAGGCCATACGTATAGTCCCTTTATTGAAGGTCAGATGGTCACAGGGCGAAAGCGTGGCACGAGCGTTTTCATGCACAGCCAGGCGAAGAGATAGGCGACGGCGCAGTAGCAGAAAACAATCATATAGCCACCCTCCTTACCTTCAAAGCCGAGGAACTGGAAAGCCGCACCCTTGGCAGCACAATAGTCGAAGAGGAGGCCGGCGCCCCAGTTGACGATGAAAGAGATGATACCCCCCGTCATCGTGCCGATACCTGTGATGGTGGCCACGGCCGACTTGGGGAACATATCGCCTATCGTGTTGTAGAGGTTGGCCGACCACGACTGATGACCGGCACCGGCAAGACCGATGAATATGGCCGGCCACCAGGCACTGTAGGCGCCTAAGGGCTGCGCCAACAGGGCACAGACGGGCAGGAAGGCGAACATGAGCATCGCACGAAGACGACCGGCATACGGTTCCATGCCTCGACGAACCATGAAGTATTTGGGCAACAGGCCACCGGCCACGATGCTGACGACGGTGATGATGAGGTAGACGACGAAGAGCAGCGTGGCGCCCATGGCCGAGTCTGAGCGATAGCCATATTGGTCACTGAAATAGGCGGGTGCCCAGAAGAGGAGAAACCACCACACGCCATCAGTGAAGAACTTGCCACAGATATAGGCCCACGTCTGACGCAGACGGAAGCATTGTCCGAGCGAAATCCCGGAAGCCTCAGCCGCCGAGGATGGGTCTTTGGCTTCGGCTGATGACTCATCGTCCTGATTGATATACTCCAACTCGGCAGCGTTGACATGAGGACTCTCGTCGGGCCTGTCATACATCTTCCACCAGAATCCCATCCATAGGAATCCGAGGCCGCCGATGATGATGAACGCCCACTCCCAGCCATAGGCACGAGCCAGGAAGGGCACGCTCAGCGGCGCCACCAGCGCGCCGACCGACGAGCCTGCGTTGAAGATGCTGGTGGCGAGCGCACGGTCTTTCTTCGGGAAATACTCGGTCGTGACCTTGATGGCAGCAGGGAAATTGCCGCTCTCGCCTATGGCCAAGACCATACGGCAGACCATGAACAGCCAGACTGACGTCGACGAGATGGCGAGTGCCAGCACACTGCCGCCCTCAACGGCACGGAGGGCTTCAACGCTCTCGAGGCCATGGAAGTGCATCGTCAGCCAGCCACAGCCCGCATGAAGACAAGCGCCTATGCTCCAGATGAATATGGCGATGAGGTAACCACGTTTGGTGCCCACCCAGTCGATGAACTTGCCTGCGAAGAGACTGATGAAGGCGTAGAAGAGCGAGAAGGTGGCAGCGATGGCGCCATAGTCGCTGTTGGACCAATGGAATTCAGGGGCGATGAAATCCTTCCAGGTCAGGGAGAGTACTTGACGGTCGAGATAGTTGACCGTAGTGGCCATGAAGAGCAGCGAGCAGATAGCCCAGCGCCATGAGGTCTTTTTCATTGTCGGAATATTCAGAGTGATCAGGTTTTTCAGACGATTTGGAGTTTTCAGGGCTGCCAGGACAGTCAAAAGCCGAAGTAAGCCTTCGCGTTGCGATAGCAGATGTCTTCGACCATATCACGCACGCGTTGTTCTTCGTAGCCGCTGAACGGGATGAGGCCACGCTCGATGTCGCTGCCGAGCAGGTTGCAGAGGATGCGACGGAAATAGTCGTGACGCGGATAGGAGAGGAAAGAGCGCGAGTCGGTGAGCATACCGACGAAACGGCTGAGCAGCCCGAGCTGCGAGAGGGTGTCGAGATGACGCTGTATGCCGCTCTGCTGGTCGAGGAACCACCACGCGGCACCCCACTGCATCTTGCCGGCTACGCTGCCGTCCTGGAAGTTGCCGACCATCGTGGCCACCATCTCATTGTCGGCGGGGTTGAGGTTATAGATGATCGTTTTGGCCAGACAGCCCTCGTAATCCAGCTGGTCGAAGAAGCGCGCCATGGCCCGTGCCGTAGTGCACTGGCCGATGCTGTCGAAGCCCGTGTCAGGCCCGACAGCGCTCATCATGCGGCTGTTGGTGTTGCGAAGCGGCCCGTAGTGGTACTGTTGCACCCAACCCGTTTCGTGATCCTGAACGGCAAAGCGATAGAGCATGGCGCTCTTGAACTTACGCACCTCCTGCGTCGTGAGCGACAGACCGCCATACACCTTATTAAAGATGACGGCAATCTCCGTGTCCGAGAAGGGCTCGGCATAGAATTCCTCGATGCCATGATCGCTCAGGCGACAGCCGTTGGCGTGGAAATAGTCGTGGCGACACTGGATGGCATCCACGAAGTCGTTGAAGGTACTGATGCTCATGTCAGCGGCCTGTCCCAAGCGTTCGACATAAGCCCTGAAGGCCTCGGGCGACTCTACGGCCATGGCCTTGTCAGGGCGCCACGCAGGCAGCATCGACGGCAGACGCTCGCCCTTCGCACGTCCTTCGTTCACCTCGGCGGCATAGGCCTTGTGGTGACGCAGGTCGTCAACAGGGTCGTCGGTGGTGCAGACAAGCTCGACGCCATAGCGCTGCATGAGACCTCGTGCCGTGAACGACGGGTCTTGCTGCAGACGCTCGTTGCAAGCGTCGTAGATGCTACGCGCCGTCTCGGGGTTCAGGCGTTGCGTGATGCCGAAGGCCGTCTTCAGCTCGAGGTGTGTCCAGTGGTAGAGAGGGTTACGGAGGCAGTAGGGCACGGTAGCGGCCCAGGCCTCGAACTTATCCCAGTCGTCGGCGTCGCCCGTGATAAGACGTTCCGGCACGCCATTGGCGCGCATCGCCCGCCATTTATAATGGTCGCCGCCGAGCCACAGCTCCGTAATACTGGCAAAGCGATGGTCGGAGGCCACCATGGCCGGGTCGAGATGGCAGTGGTAGTCGATGATAGGCTGCGGCGCGGCGTGGCGATGATAGAGTTCGCGCGCTACTGCCGACGAAAGCATGAAGTTGTCGTTCAGAAAGGATTCCATGGCGTGTGATTCTTGTGATTTCCTCGGCAAAGATAAGGAAAAATGTAAAGTTTAGCGTTCAAAGCATATAGATTTTGCTTCAGCAGCTTTTATTTTTCACTTTTCACGCTCTCATTTCTCACTTTTTTACGCTTTTTGCCTATCTTTGTCGCCAAAAAGACGCAAAGAGACATGAAAAAAGACAGTTTGATGCTCCACGACACCAGCTTCGTAGACCTCATGGCACGTCGAATCTTCAACGTGCTGCTCATCGCCAACCCCTACGACGCCTTCATGCTCGAGGACGACGGACGCGTCGACGAGAAGATCTTCGACGAGTATGCCAAGCTGGGGCTCCGCTACCCGCCACGCTTCATCCAGGTAGCCTCCGAGGAGGAAGCCCTGCAGCAGATGGAACGGCTATCCTTTGACCTCGTCATCGTCATGCCCGGAACAGACAACAACGACATCTTCGATATCGCACGAACCATCAAGGACTCACACCCACAGATCCCGTGCATCGTGCTGACGCCCTTCAGCCACGGCATCAGCAAGCGCATGGCCGACGAGGACCTGAGCGCCTTCGAATACGTCTTCTGCTGGCTCGGCAACACGGAGCTGCTGCTGTCCATCATCAAGCTCATCGAGGACAAGATGAATCTCGAGCACGACCTCGAAGCCGGCGTGCAGATGATCCTCCTCGTCGAGGACAACGTACGCTTCTACTCCTCCATCCTGCCCAACCTCTACAAGTTCGTGCTCCAGCAGTCCCTCGAGTTCGCCACCGAGGCGCTGAACTCACAGCTCGAGACGTTGCGGATGCGCGGACGACCCAAGATTGTGCTGGCACGCAACTACGAGGAGGCATGGGCGCTCTACGACCGCTTCGCCGACAACGTCCTCGGTGTCATCTCCGACTGCCGCTTCCCCCACGACGGAGCACTCGACGAGCTGGCGGGAGTACAACTGCTCAACGCCATACGCGAGCGCGACGAGTTCGTGCCCCTCATCATGGAAAGCTCAGAGCCCGAGAAGGCTAAGCTCATGGAAGGCAAGAAGGTACGCTTCGTCGACAAGAACTCGAAGAAGATGGCTGTCGACTTGCGCGAGCTCATCCTGCGATACTTCGGATTCGGAGACTTCGTGTTCCGCAACCCCGACACGCTCGAGGAGGTGGCACGACTGCGCAACCTCAAGGACTTGCAGGACAACATCTTCAAGCTGCCCCGCGAGTCGCTGCTCTACCACGTGCAGCACAACAACGTATCACGCTGGCTCAGCTCACGCGCACTGTTCCCCATCGCCGACTTCCTCAAGCGCATCACATGGAACTCGCTGCAGGACGTCGACCAGCACCGCCAGATCATCTTCGACGCCATCGTCTCCTACCGACGGATGAAGAACCAGGGCGTCGTGGCCGTGTTCCACCGCGAACGCTTCGACCGCTACTCCAACTTCGCACGCATCGGCGACGGCTCCCTGGGCGGAAAAGGACGCGGCATCGCCTTCATCGACCATATCATCAAGCGCCACACCGACCTCTCCGAGTATCCGCAGGCCGAAGTCATGATACCCAAGACGGTCGTCCTCTGCACCGACATCTTCGACGAGTTCATGGACACCAACGAGCTCTACCAGGTGGCCCTCTCCGATATCCCCGACGAGGATATCCTCCGCTACTTCCTCCACGCACGGCTGCCGGCACGCCTCATCGGCGACCTCATGGCCTTCCTCGACGTCGTCGACACGCCTATCGCCATACGCTCCAGCTCGCTGCTCGAGGACAGCCACTACCAGCCCTTCGCAGGCATATACTCCACCTACATGATACCTCACGTGGCCGACAAATACGAGCGGCTCCACATGCTGTCCGACGCCGTGAAAGCCGTCTACGCCAGCGTCTACTACCGCGACTCAAAAGCCTACATGACCGCCACGTCCAACGTCATCGACCAGGAGAAGATGGCCGTCATCCTGCAGGAAGTCGTCGGCGAGGCCCATAGCGACCGCTTCTACCCCACCCTCTCCGGCGTCGCACGTTCCGTCAACTACTATCCCATCGGCGACGAGCAGGCCGAAGAGGGCACCGTCAACCTCGCCCTCGGACTCGGCAAGTACATCGTAGACGGCGGACAGTGCCTGCGCGTATGCCCGGCACACCCCCATCAGATCCTGCAGACCTCCGAGATGGAGATTGCCCTGAAGGAGACACAGACACGCTTCTACGCCCTCGACCTCGCCAACCCGCCCACCGGCTTCAAGAAAGATGACGGCTTCAACCTGCTCAAGCTGCGCGTCAACCAGGCAGAGCCCGACGGCACGCTGCAGTACATCGCCTCGACCTACGACCCATACGACCAGGTCATACGCGACGGCATCTACGAAGGCGGACGCAAGGTCATCACCTTCTGCGGCGTCCTCCAGCAGGACGTCTTCCCGCTGCCCGAGCTCCTGCAGAAAGTCATGCGCTACGGGCAGGACGAGATGCGGCGGCCCGTGGAGATAGAGCTCGCGGCCAACATACACGCCGACCGCACCGGCGAGCTCTACCTCCTGCAGATACGACCCATGGTCGACAACAAGCTCATGCTCGACGAAAACCTCACCGCCATCGCCGACGACGACTGCGTCTTGCGCTCGCACAACGCCATCGGCCACGGCATCATCACCGATGTCGAGGACATCGTGTACATCAAGACCGACCACTGGAGCGCCTCCATGAACCCCGCCATCGCCGACGAGATTGCCGAGATCAACCGTCAATACCTCCAGCAAGAACGCGGCTACGTCCTCGTCGGGCCCGGCCGTTGGGGCAGCAGCGACCCTTGGCTCGGCATACCCGTCAAGTGGCCCGCCATATCCGCGGCCAAGGTCATCGTCGAGGCCGGCCTGCAGAACTACCGCGTAGACCCCAGTCAGGGCACGCACTTCTTCCAGAACCTCACCTCCTTCGGCGTCGGCTACTTCACCATCAACGACTACCTCGGCGACGGCATCTACCGCCACGACCTCCTCGACGCCATGCCCGCAACCCTGGAGACCGACCACGTCCGCGTCGTACACTTCCCCAAACCCCTCACCATCAAAGTCGACGGCATGAAGAAGGAGGGGGTCGTCCTGGCAGGGAACTGAAGCACTATATTTCTCTGCTGCTCCACTCAATCATCTGTTATCAACCATTGGTGTCCGCTAAACTTTCATTGAGGGCACGCTGAAGGTGTGCCACTGTCTGTGTCTTTCCCCCTCTTCTGGCGAGGTTATTCAGCGAGAGGCATCGACAAAGCCTCCACCGTAGGTCGT
>CAMOSA010000134.1 GCA_946624335.1 uncultured Prevotellaceae bacterium | reverse complement strand
CGCCGATGGTACTGCACACCCGTGGGAGAGTAGGTAGCCGCCACTTTTTCAGAAGAAAATCCCCGATATTCGAGAGAATGTCGGGGATTTCTTGTATCTTTGTGCCCGTAATCAATATTTACGTCTTATGAGAACACATTTTTTTGCTTATTCTTCAGCCTTTGTGGCAATGACCACATTCGTGGTAGCCTGTACGCAAACGCCTCAGCAGGCCGAGGAAGTCAATGACTCGAATACGCCGCTTCATCTCTTGAAGCCCGACTACAAGGTTCCTTACGGTGAGCTGACAGCTGATGAGGTGAAAGCTGACCTGGAACGTGTGTTTGCCTACATCGACTCAGAGCGTCCTAGCGACCATTTGGTCGATAAGGATGGCAAGGAGGTTACGGACCTGAAGCGTCTCTCTCCGCTGGAGGAGGGCTTGACGCTGCAGCGCGGCGCTTTTCGTCTCGGCTCCTACGAGTGGGGCATCACGTATCAGGCGTTGCTGGCTGCTGCCGATGCCACGGGCGACACGCGCTATGAGGGTTACGTGGATCAGTGTCTTTCGCTGCTGACAAGCGCTTATCCCTTGTTCAAGGAGCGCGACGCTGCCAAGGAGAGCGTAGAGGATGCCCAGATGGAGCAGGTCATCCACCCGCGTGCTCTGGACGATTGCGGCACGATGTGCACGGCTTTGATGAAATGGATGAAGCGTCATCAGGATGTAGGGGAAGATTCCTCTTCCTTCGAGGGTGATGTGCTGGAACTCGATGTGACGCCTGACACGCTCATCAACAACTACTTCCAGTTCGTGGAGCATGGTCAGTACCGTCTGCCGGACGGTATGTTTGCCCGCCATCGTCCGCAGCATAATACCGTGTGGCTGGATGATATGTATATGGGTATCCCGACGATAGCCTACGCGGGCATCTATTTCAAGGATCCGAAGTATTTCGACGAGGCCGCGACGATGTATAAGAACTTCGTGAAGCGTATGTGGGTGCCGGAGAAGAAGATTTACCGCCACGGCTATGTGGAGGGCTTGGAGCAACAGCCGACGTACCACTGGGCTCGTGCCAACGGCTGGGCCTTGCTGACTACTGTCGAGCTGCTCGATATCCTGCCGGAACCGCATCGCGACCGCGGGTTCATCCTCAACCAGCTGCGTGAACATATCGCAGGGCTTTGTGCCTTGCAGTCGAGCGAAGGCTTCTGGCATCAGTTGCTCGACCGTAACGACAGCTACCTCGAGACGAGCGCCACGGCAATCTATTGCTACGCAATCGCCCATGCCATCCGCAAGGACTGGATCGAGGGCATCACGTACGGTGGTGTGGCGCAGCTGGCATGGCACGCCATCTCCACGAAGATCACAGAGGAAGGCAAGGTGGACGGGACCTGCGTCGGCACGGGCATGGCCTTTGACCCTGCATTCTATTACTATCGGCCTGTCAGCGCCGCAGCGGCTCATGGCTATGGGCCTGTCCTCTGGGCTGCTGCCGAGATGATCAACTTGCTCAGTGAATGGCATCCGAGGACGAATGATAGCGGGCTGCACTACTATGAGCAGGAGCAGACCAATCCTTCGCCGCTGTTCTACCTGACAGAGGATGGCAAGGGCGAGGCTGTGAAGTAAAAGAGGGCTGGCCGCGATAAAGGCGGGGCTTGCGGAAAAGGGCTGGCCGCGACAAAGCCGCGGCTTGCGGAAAAGGGCTGGCCGCGACAGAGGCGGGGCTTACGGAAAGGGCTGGTCGCGACAAAGGCGGGGCTTACGGAAAGGGCTGGCCGCGACAGAGGCGGGGCTTACGGAAAAGGGCTGGCCGCGACAGAGGCGGGGCTTGCGGAAAAGGGCTGGCCGCGACAGAGGCGGGGCTTACGGAAAGGGCTGGCCGCGACAAAGCCGCGGCTTGCGGAGAAAGGTTAGATATGATAGATAGGTTAACGGTCGATAAGATATTGGATGCGGCGAACATCGTGGATGTCGTCTCAGACTTTGTGACCCTGAAGCGGGCGGGCGCCAACTTGAAGGGCTTGTGCCCTTTTCATGACGACCGTACACCGTCGTTCATGGTGTCGCCGTCGAAGAATATCTGCAAGTGCTTTGCCTGTGGCAAGGGCGGTACGCCCGTGCACTTCATCATGGAGCACGAGCAACTGAGCTATCCCGACGCGCTGCGCTACCTGGCCAAGAAGTATCATATCGAGGTCAAGGAGCGTGAGCAGACCGACGAGGAGAAGGCTGAGCAGAGCGAGCGCGAGAGTCTGTTCGCCGTCAATGAATGGGCTAATGAGTGGTTCCAGGCGCAGATGAACGACACCGTCGACGGTCGCGCCATCGGCTTGGCCTACTTCCGTCAGCGTGGCTTCCGTGACGACATCATCAAGAAGTTTCAGCTGGGCTTCTGCCCTGACAAGTTTGACGCGCAGTGGCAGGCCGGCATCGCCGCCGGCTATAACGGCGACTACCTGCTGAAGACGGGCCTGTGCATCCGCAATGATCAGAGCGGCAAGACGTATGACCGCTTTCGCAACCGTGTGATCTTCCCGATCCACACGGTCTCGGGCAAGGTGGTGGGCTTTGGCGGTCGTGTGCTGGACTCGCGCACCAAGGGTGTGCAGGTGAAGTACCAGAACTCGCCGGAGTCGTCCATCTACTCCAAGAAGCGTGAGCTCTACGGGCTGTACCTGGCCAAACAGGCCATCGTGAAGAACGAGCTCTGCTATCTGGTGGAAGGCTATACTGACGTGATGGCTATGCACCAGATGGGCGTTGAGAATGTCGTGGCCTCGAGCGGCACAGCGCTGACGGCCGAGCAGATTCATGCCATTCATCGTTTCACAGAGAATATCGTTGTCATCTACGACGGTGACGCCGCCGGCATCAAGGCTTCGCAGCGCGGCATCGACCTTCTGCTGGCCGAGGGCATGAATGTGAAGCTGTTGCTGCTGCCCGACGGCGACGACCCGGACAGCTTTGCGCGTAAGCATACGTCGACGGAGTATCAGGAGTACCTGCGCGAGCATCAGGTCGACTTCATCCATTTCAAGACCGACTTGCTGCTTCAGGAGGCTCAGAACGACCCGATCAAGTTGTCCCGCCTGGTGAACAATATCGTCCAGAGCCTGTCGGTGATCCCTGACGACATCACGCGTACCTTTTATATTAAGGAGACGGCGCACACGCTTGACATGGACGAGCGTCTGATCACCAGTGCCGTCGCCAAGGTGCGCAAGCAACAGCGTGAGGACCGGCAGAAGCAGAAGGAGCGCGAGCGTCTCAGCGCAGAGCGCGGTGGCGCAGCCGCTCCGTCGGGTGCTGAGAGTCAGGCATCAGGCCCTGTGGACGGCGCCGAGGCAGGCGGCTCTCAGGTCAGCGTGGCGCCGGAGGATGACGAGGTGCCGGAGGCCTTGTCGGTCGATGAGATCACTCGGGCACGCAATGGTAATAGCACACAGAGCCAGCTGTCCACGACGAAGAACGACCTGCAGTTCCTGCAGACCGAGGCGTTGCTGGTGCAGATGATCGTTCGGCATGGCGAGAAGGTGATGTGCGACGTCGAGGATGAGGAGACGGGCGCGGAGCGTCCGATGACCGTGGTGGAGTATATCCAGTATGCGCTGGAGGCCGACGAGCTACAGCTGCGTAGCCCCCTGCATCGCCAGATCCTGACGGAGGCGCTGGAGCACTACCGCGAGGAGGGCTTCCGCTGTGACCGCTATTTCGAGAACCATCCCGATATTGCCGTGTCCAACCTGGCCAACGAGCTGGCCCATGACCCCGAGACGCTGAGCAAGATCCACAGTAAAGGTGCTGTGGTGAAGCCCGAGGAGGAGCGGCTGCTGGAGCTGGTGCCTCATGTGATGACGGATTATAAGCTGGCCATCGTCGATGAGTCGTTGCGCAACATCATGCTGGAGCTGCGTAAGCCCGAGACGATGGCCGACAAAGAACTGTCGACATCGCTCTTGAAACGTTATCAAGAGATGAAGCAGGTGCAGAGGGATCTCGGCAAGCAGTGCGGTGACCGGGTGATACAGTAGGAATTAAAAAGTGAAAAATGAAAAGTGAAAAATGAAGGGGAGCCCACGCCCAGTCCCTCCCTGGGGAGGGGAGTGAGGTATTAGGCGTGAACGAGTGAAGAGTGGACATTAAGGGTGAAGGAAGGTTATTCCTTGCCTTCGTCCTCCTTCTTCTGCCTCTCGTAAGCTTCCTGCAGCAGTACGTCGAAGGTCTTTACGCGGTCGTAGTTCTCGAGGTTCTTGAGGGCCCGCTTGCGTCGGCGTTCTTTCTTGCGCTGCTTGATGGCAAATGGATGCGTGATCTTGTCGTTCAGTCCCGGCGACAGCTTGTCGAGGATGTCGCCCAGACTGGGCGGCGTGTGTATGTCGTCCATCGTTCCCGAGAACTCCATGTCGCTGAGGTGGTATTGCTTGAGCGGGCGTACGGTGACCTCACGCAGCGTATCGGTGCGCATCGAGTCCTGGATGTGCACGAGTGAGTCCTCGGGTGCGGATAATGCCGCCGCCAAGGCGATGGTGAGTAGTGAGGCCGGCATAAGCGTCTGCGCAATAGAATACGAGCGCAAAAGTACGCTTTTTCGGTCATGTGTGCAATCCTTTTTCACTTTCTTCGCACCAATTAAACTTTCTTCAAAGATGTGTGCCGCCGCCGTGGCGTATGCTCTCATTAGCGAAAGTTTGATAAAAAAGCGGCATTTATTTTGTAGTACCGCAGCTTTTTCCTATCTTCGCAGCGTAAAAACGCTTAACGACCAAAAAGAATAACGAAAGCAACTATGGGAAAAGTCCTCATCATCGGCGCCGGAGGCGTAGCCACGGTGGCCGCGCACAAGATTGCGCAGAACCCTGAAGTGTTCACAGACATCATGATAGCCTCCCGCACGAAGTCGAAGTGCGACCGTCTGGCCGCCGCCGTGGAGCGTGCCACGGGCTATAAAGGCATTCGCACGGCGCAGGTCGATGCCGACCATGTGTCGGAGCTGGTGGCGCTGCTGAGTGACTACCGTCCCGACATCGTCGTCAACCTGGCCTTGCCGTATCAGGACCTGACGATCATGGAGGCTTGCCTTCAGACCGGTTGCAACTACCTCGACACGGCGAACTACGAGCCCAAGGACGAGGCTCACTTCGAGTACTCATGGCAGTGGGCCTATCGCGAGCGCTTCGAGCAGGCTGGCCTCACGGCCATCCTCGGCTGCGGCTTCGACCCGGGCGTCACGTCCATCTACACGGCTTATGCTGCCAAGCATCATTTCCGTGAGCTGCAGTACCTCGACATCGTGGACTGCAACGCGGGTGACCACCACAAGGCTTTTGCCACCAACTTCAACCCGGAGATCAATATCCGCGAGATCACGCAGAAAGGGCTGTACTGGGAGAACGGCCAGTGGGTGGAGACCGAGCCACTGGAGATACACAAGGACCTGACCTATCCCAACATAGGCCCTCGCGACAGCTATCTGCTGCACCACGAGGAGATCGAGTCGCTCGTGATCAACTATCCGACGATCAAGCGCGCCCGCTTCTGGATGACCTTCGGGCAGCAGTACCTGAAGCATCTCGAGGTGATCCAAAACATCGGCATGAGCCGCATCGACGAGATCGAGTACGAGGCTCCGCTGGCCGACGGCAGCGGTGTGGCCAAGGTGAAGATCGTGCCGCTGCAGTTCCTCAAGGCTGTGCTGCCCAACCCTCAGGACCTGGGCGAGAACTACGAGGGTGAGACCAGCATCGGGTGCCGTATCCGCGGCATCGGCAAGGACGGGCAGGAGCACACCTACTACGTCTACAACAACTGCTCGCACCGTGCCGCCTACGAGGAGACGGGCATGCAGGGCGTCAGCTACACCACGGGCGTGCCGGCCATGATCGGCGCCATGATGTTCCTGACGGGGCAGTGGGTGAAGCCCGGCGTGCACAACGTCGAGGAGTTTGACCCCGATCCCTTCATGGAACAGCTCAACAAGCAGGGCCTGCCGTGGCACGAGCTGCACGACATCGACCTGGAGCTCTGATGCCCCGGAGGTCGTCAGTCGTGCATCACGTAATAACGAATAATCCAATCGAACATTAGCAAAATATCATTATGGCAAAACAGACAGAACAGTCCCCGGATGAGCGCGCCTCACGTTTGCAGGCGTTGCAGATGGCGATGGCCAAGATAGAGAAGGACTTCGGCAAGGGCGCCATTATGCGTCTCGGCGGCGAAGCGTCGGAACGTGTGGAAGTGATCCCCACCGGCAGCATCGGCCTGAACGCAGCGCTGGGCGTCGGCGGCTATCCCCGCGGCCGTATCATCGAGATTTACGGCCCGGAATCGTCGGGTAAGACGACGCTGACCATCCATGCTATCGCCGAGGCTCAGAAGGCCGGCGGCATAGCGGCCTTCATCGACGCGGAACATGCTTTCGACCCGACGTATGCCCGCAAGCTGGGCGTCGACCTGGAACAGTTGTGGATCTCGCAGCCCGACAACGGCGAGCAGGCACTGGCCATCGCCGATCAGCTCATCAGCTCGTCGGCCGTCGATCTCGTGGTCATCGACTCGGTGGCCGCTTTGACGCCGAAAGCTGAGATAGAGGGCGACATGGGCGACAACAAGGTCGGCCTGCAGGCCCGCCTGATGAGCCAGGCCCTGCGCAAGCTCACCG
>CAMOSA010000133.1 GCA_946624335.1 uncultured Prevotellaceae bacterium | reverse complement strand
TCGGCGTTGCGGATGAGGAAGTTACGCTCGGTGAACAGCTTCATGACGCTCTCCACCCAGGTCTCCACTTCTACGTGCTCGTACTGCGCAGGCATTTCGTCGAGCTCGATGCTCAGGCGTGAGAGCACCCATGTGTAATGCCGTTCGTTCAGTTGATCGATGCCCCAGCCACGGTTGTGCGAGTGGCGTCCGGCGGCGTTCAACAGATGATTGCCCAGTACACCGAGGAAGAGGTGTCCGGTGAAATCCACGTGGAAAGGCTCCACGGCAAAGCGATAGTTCTCTATCTTATCCATGCGTGCGTTCTTTTTCTCTTTCTGCCAAGTAGTCGTCGAGCTGTTCGCGCGTACCTCTTGTGATACAGATACGTCCCGAGCGTGCGAACTGGCGTACGACGCCGAGGGCGTTGAGAGCCTCATAGAGCGATAGAATCTCGTCGGTGCGGCCCGTCTTCTCGATCGCGGTGTACGTGGGGTTGACCTCCACGATGCTGGCGCCGTGGTGTCGCATGATGCGGCACACCTCGGGGTTGTCAAGCATCGACGGCGTGGAGATCTTCAGCAGCGACGTCTCGCGCAGGAAGATGTCCTCGTCCTCGAAGTAGCGGGCCTGCAGCACGTCGATGCGCTTCTCGATCTGCGCCTTCAGCATCTTCACCATCTCCGCCGTGCAGTAGCACGTTATGGTGTACTTGTGGACTCCGGGCGTGCTGGATGCCGACACGTTCAGGCTCTCGATGTTCACCTGGCGGCGTGTGAAGACGGCGGTGATCTGGTTGAGCACGCCCGCGATATTCTCCGAGTAGACGAGGATGGTGTACAGCCGCGTGGCGCCCTCGTCGGGAGTGTTGACTTGAGTCATGACAGATTACGTTTATTCGTTTTTGCGGCGCAAAGGTACGGCAAAAGTTTGAAAAAAAGAAAAGATTCATCATCAAAGAAACGACTTTCAACAAAAAGGCATCATTTTATTTGCTTCTGTAAGCAGAAAGCAGTACTTTTGCGCCGATTTACAACGAAACGTCCGTCAGCGGACACAAAACGTCAAACGCAAACATACAAAAACGAAAGAAGGATGAACGACAGGCTCTACATTTTCGACACCACGCTGCGCGACGGCGAGCAGGTGCCGGGCTGCCAGCTCAACACCATCGAGAAGATCCAGGTTGCCAAGCAGCTCGAGGCCCTTGGCGTCGACGTCATCGAGGCGGGCTTCCCCGTCTCGTCACCCGGCGACTTCAATAGCGTCATCGAGATCTCGAAGGCCGTCACGTGGCCCACGATCTGTGCCCTGACGCGTGCCGTCGAGAAAGACATTGACATCGCCGTCGAGGCCCTGCGCTACGCCAAGCGCCGCCGCATCCACACCGGCATCGGCACCAGCGACCCGCACATACGCTATAAATTCAACTCCACCCGCGAGGAAATCATCGAACGTGCTGTGGCGGCCGTGAAATATGCCAAGCGCTTCTGCGAGGACGTGGAGTTCTACGCCGAGGATGCTGGACGCACCGACAACGAATACCTGGCACGCGTCATCGAGGCCGTCGTCAAGGCCGGAGCCACCGTCTGCAACATCCCCGACACGACGGGCTACTGCCTGCCCGATGAGTTCGGCGCTAAGATCAAGTACCTCATGGAGCACGTCGATGGCCTCAGCAACGGCCGTTGCATCCTCTCGACCCATTGTCACAACGACCTCGGCATGGCCACAGCCAACACCATGGCAGGCGTGATCAATGGAGCACGTCAGGTCGAGGTGACCATCAACGGCATCGGCGAACGCGCCGGCAACACCAGCCTCGAAGAGGTGGCGATGATCCTCAAGTGCCACAAGGGCATCGGCATCGACACCAACATCAACACGCAGCGCATCTATTCCACCTCGCGACTCGTCTCGTCGCTCATGAATATGCCCGTGCAGCCCAACAAGGCCATCGTCGGACGCAATGCCTTTGCCCACAGCAGCGGCATCCATCAGGACGGCGTGCTCAAGAACGCGGCCACCTACGAGATCATGGATCCCAAGGACGTGGGCATCGACGAGAACAGCATCCTGCTCACCGCCCGCAGCGGCCATGCAGCCTTGAAGCACCGCCTGCAGGTGCTGGGCGTCGAGATGGACGACGCGGCATTGGACAGCGTCTATGAGGCCTTCCTGCGTCTGGCCGACCAGAAGAAGGAGATCACCGACGACGACATCCTCATGCTGGCTGGTGCCGACCGCACGGCAGCTCACGCCATCAAGCTCGACTACCTGCAGGTGACAACGGGCATGGGCGTGCGCAGCGTAGCAGCCATAGGGCTGAATATCAGCGGCGAGCGCTTCGAGGCCTCCGCCTCCGGCAACGGCCCTGTCGATGCTGCCATCAAGGCGTTGAAGAACATCATCCGACGTCAGATGACCCTCAAGGAATTCACCATTCAGGCCATCTCCAAAGGCTCCGACGACGTCGGCAAAGTGCACATGCAGGTGGAGTACGACGGACATCTTTACTACGGCTTCGGCGCCAACACCGACATCGTCACCGCCTCCGTCGAAGCCTACATCGACTGTATCAATAAATTTAAGAAGTGATGAAGACATTATTCGACAAAATATGGGATGCACACGTCGTGCAGGACATCCCCGACGGCCCCACACAGCTCTACATCGACCGCCTCTACTGCCACGAGGTGACGTCGCCGCAGGCCTTCGACACGCTGCGCGACAAGGGCATCGGCGTGCTGCGCCCACAGCAGGTTGTCGCTATGCCCGACCACAATACGCCCTCCGACCCGTCCGAGATGAGAGATGAGAGATTAGAGATAAAAGATGAGCACGGCCGCACGCAGGTCGAGACGCTCAAGCGCAACTGCGAGGCGTTTGGTATCAGGCACTTCGCCATGGGCTCGAAGGACAACGGCATCATCCACGTCGTAGGGCCGGAGAAAGGGCTCTCGCTGCCTGGCATGACCATCGTCTGCGGCGATTCGCACACGAGCACCCACGGCGCTGTCGGCGCTCTCGCCATGGGCATCGGCACGAGCGAGGTGGCTCAGGTGCTGGCATCGCAGTGCATCCTGCAGCAGAAGCCTAAGACGATGCGCATCAACGTCGAGGGACAGCTCGCGCAGGGCGTCACCGCCAAGGATGTGGCGCTGTACATCATGGCGCAGATGGGCACGGGAGGCGCCACGGGCTATGCCGTCGAGTATGCCGGAAGCACCATCCGCACGATGTCGATGGAAGGACGCCTGACGCTCTCGAACCTCAGCATCGAGATGGGCTCGCGTGCCGGCCTCATCGCTCCCGACGAAACCACCTTCGCCTATCTCCAAGGACGCGAATATGCGCCCAAGGGCGATTCGTGGGACGAGCACTTAGCCTATTGGAAAACATTGCATAGCGACCCCGATGCCGTGTTCGACAAGGAGATCACATTCCACGCCGAGGACATCGCGCCGCGCATCACCTACGGCACGAATCCCGGCGCCGGCATCCCCGTGGACGGCACCATCCCCACCATGGACAACCTGTCCGAGGCAGCGCGTCAGCAGCTGCAGGTGCAGCTGGATTACATGCAGTTCCAGACGGGGCAGCAACTGCTGGGCATGCCCGTCGATTACGTCTTCCTCGGCGCCTGCACCAACGGGCGCATCGAAGACTTCCGCGCCTTTGCCTCCGTGGTGAAAGGCAGGCATAAGGCCGACGGCGTCGTGGCATGGCTCGTGCCGGGGTCGTGGGCTGTGCGCCAGCAGGTCATCGACGAAGGCCTCGATAAGGTGCTCGAGGCGGCGGGCTTTGAGCTGCGCCTGCCCTCCTGCTCGGCATGCCTCGCCATGAACGCCGACAAGGTGCCGGCCGGCAAGCTTTGCATCAGCACCTCCAACCGCAACTTCGTCGGGCGTCAGGGGCCCGGTTCGCGCACGATTCTCGCCAGCCCGCTGACCGTAGCCGCCAGCGCCGTGACAGGCGTCATCGCTGATGTCCGTACCCTCCTTCAATGAATAATGAAAAAAGAATCATGATGAATAAGACTTTTTCCGTTGTCGAATCCACCTGCATCCCCATTGCCATCGACAATTGCAACACCGATCTCATCATCCCTGCCCGCTATCTGGCCAGCACCACCCGCGACCCCCAGTTCTTCGGCGAGGCGTTCATGCACGACCTGCGCTACGATGCCGGAGGGCGTGCTGTTCAATCTTTTGTCATGAACCAAGCCCCCTTCTCCGAAGCGCCGCACGAAGGCGTGCATCAGATCATCGTGGCGGGGGCCAACTGGGGCAGCGGCAGCTCGCGCGAATATGCCGCGTGGGCTGTGGCGGGCTATGGCATCCGTGCCGTCGTCAGCAGCTCGTTCGCCGACATCCACCGCAACAACCTCCTCAACTGCTTCGTCCTGCCCGTCGTCGTGACCGAAGCCTTCCGCCAGGAGCTCCTCGCCAGCATCGAGGCCGACCCGCAGACGCGCGTGAACATCGACCTGCCCGCCCAGACCGTCACCAACCTGTCCACGGGCCACGCCGAGCACTTCGACATCAACGGCTACAAGAAATACTGCCTCATGAACGGTCTCGACGACATCGACTTCCTGCTCGAGAACAAGCCAAAGATTGAAGCCTATGAGATGCGTTGAGATCATGGACACCACCCTCCGTGACGGCGAGCAGACGTCGGGAGTCAGCTTCATGCCCCACGAGAAGCTCGCCATCTGCCGCGCGCTGCTCGAGGACCTGCGTGCAGACCGCGTCGAGGTGGCCTCGGCACGCGTCAGCGACGGCGAGCTGGAGGCCGTGCAGCGCATCACGCGCTGGGCCTCGTCCAAGGGCCTGCTCGAGCGCGTCGAGGTCCTCGGCTTCGTCGACGACGGCAAAAGCATTCAATGGATCGAGCGCGCCGGTGCCCAGGCGATGAACCTGCTCGCCAAAGGGTCGAGGCGACACTGCGAAGGGCAGCTGGGCAAGACACCCGAGGCCCACTTCAAGGACATACGACGCAACATACTCATGGCCCGCGAGCACGCCATCGCCGTCAACCTCTACCTCGAAGACTGGAGCCGCGGGATGAAAGACGACCCCGGCTACGTCTTCAGGCTCATGGACAGCGTGGCCGACGCCGGCGTCAGGCGCTTCATGCTGCCCGACACGCTCGGCATACTCAACCCGCTGGAGACCCTCGAGTTCGTCAGGGAGATGGTCAGGCGCTACCCCGGCATACACTTCGATTTCCATGCCCACAACGACTACGACCTGGCCGTGTCCAATGTCCTGGCGGCCGTGTTCGGCGGCGCACGGGGATTGCACACCGCCATCAACGGCTTGGGCGAGCGCGCCGGCAACGCCCCCCTGGCCAGCGTCGAAGCCATCCTGAAAGACCACTTCAACGCCCAGACCAGCATCCGCGAGGAAGAGCTCTACAAAGTGGCACACATGGTGGAGAGCTACAGCGGCATCGCCATCCCCCCCAACAAGCCCATCACAGGCAGCGCCGTCTTCACACAGGTGGCCGGCGTCCACGCCGACGGCGACCAGAAAGACGGCCTCTACCAGAACGCCCTGCAGCCCGAGCGCTTCGGCCGACGCCGCGAGTACGCCTTAGGCAAGGCCAGCGGCAAGGCCAACATACGCATGAACCTCGAGGAACTCGGGCTCGACCTGAGCGACGAGGACATGAAGAAAGTCACCGACCGCATCATCGAGCTTGGCGACAAGAAGGAACACGTCACGCAGGAAGACCTGCCCTTCATCATCCGCGACGTGCTCAAGCACACCGACGAGAAGGAGCGCGTGCGCCTGCTCTCCTACATGGTCTCCACGGCCTACGGCCTCAAGCCCATGGCACAGGTGCGACTGCAGATCGACGAAGCCATCTACGAGGAGAGCGCCCAGGGCGACGGACAGTACGACGCCTTCGTGCGCGCCGTCAGGCACATCTACCGCGACCGCCTCGGACGCCAGTTCCCCTGGCTCGCCAACTACAGCGTCACCATACCGCCCGGAGGCCGCACCGACGCCCTCGTGCAGACCACCATCGAATGGACCTTCAACCAGCAGGCCTACCGCACCCACGCCCTCGACGCCGACCAGACCGAGGCCGCCATCAAGGCCACCATCAAGCTGCTCAACATCATCGAACCCATCTATAACGCCACCCCGTCATGACAGACGCCACACGACTCATAGCCTTCTTCCAGGGCGACGCCTTCGCCAGGAGCAACGGCGTGCAGCTCGTCGAGGTGCGCGAGGGCTACGCCCGCACGCAGGTCCACATCGAGCCACGCCACCTCAACGCCGGCGGCTTCGTGCAGGGCAGCGTGCTCTTCCTGCTGGCCGACCTGGCCTTCGCCGCCGCCACGTGCAGCCACGGCACGCTGACCGTCACCGTCTCGTCGACCATCACCTTCACGCGCAGCGTCAGCCAGGGCACCGTCACCGCCGAGGCCCGCGAGATCGTCGACCACCGCCGCCTGCCCTACTGCGAGGTGCGCATCACCGACGACAGCCAGCACCTCCTCGCCATCTTCAACGCCACAGGCTACCGCAAAGACATCGAGATACCCCTGTGACGCCAAGGGCACGACCAGGACCAGCCGCGCACGGCATGACGAGGCCACAGGAACGCCAGTACGATAAATGATTATACGCAATCGTACCACCAAAGAGACCGCAACGCGGTC
>CAMOSA010000132.1 GCA_946624335.1 uncultured Prevotellaceae bacterium | reverse complement strand
CAACGAAGTCCCTTTGGGATTTCAAACTTTTAACTCTCCGCTCAGCGAAGATCTGTCACTTTTCAACTCTCAACTCTCAACTTTTCAATTTTCAACTTTCAACTCTCAACTTTTCAACTCTCAACTTTCAACTCTCAACTTTTCAACTCTCAACTTTTCAACTTTTCAACTTTCAACTTTCAACTTGTTTTTTTCCTTCTTCCACTTCCCCCACTTGAGTCTTGCGAGGAAAATGAGGCCGCGGAAGGAAAGCTCGATGGCCATGCCGAGCCACACGCCTTGCAGTCCGTAGCGCGGCGCCAGCAGGGCCGCCAGCGTGACGCGAACGGCCCACATCGAGAAGAGGTTCATCATGGCAGGGCGGCGTGTGTCGCCCGTGCCGACGAAGCAGCTCATGGCCACGATGCTGGCGGCGAAGCCCGGCTCGGCCCACGCCTCGATGCGCAGGCACTCGGTGCCGAGCTGCCGCACCGCCTCGTCGGGCGTGAGCGAAGCCATCATCAGGGGCGCTGCCACGTACATCACGGCGCCCATGACGGTCATCACGGCGATGCCCAGGAGCGTCGTCATCCACGCGAAGCGCTCCGTGAGCCTGTAGCGCCCTGCGCCGTAGCTCTGTCCGACGAGCGTCGTGGCCGCCTCGCCGATGCCGTAGCCGGGCATGTAGCAGAGGCTCTCGGCGGTGATGCCCAGCGCGTTGGCCGCAATGGCCACGGCGCCGAGAGGCGCGACGATGACGGTGATGGTGATCTGTGCCACGTTCATCAGCACGCGCTGCAGCAGTATGGGCGCTGCGATGTCGGCCGCCTCGCCCAGCACGGGGCGCTCGGGCACGAAGGAACCCCGCACGCCACGTAGGCGCAACTCGGGGCAGCGCGTCGTGGCGTACCACAACAGGTAGAGGGCGATGACACCCTCGGCCGTCAGCGTGCCTATGGCGGCGCCGGCAACGCCCAGACCGGCACCCGGCACGAGGATGTCGTGGCCGAGGACGTCGAGCGTGCGCGTCGGGAAGATGAGGAAGAAGTTGAAGCATACGTCGAGGATGCACATGACGATGTTGGCCATCGACGGCACCTTGATGTTGCCCGCACAGCGCAGCATGGCGCTGGCCAGCATGTCGATCATGGCCAGGGGCGCTCCGAGGGTGAAGATGAGGAAGTAGGTGGAGGCGTCGCCGCAGATGGCCTCCTCGCCGCCCAGCCAGTGTGGCAGGGGTTGCGAGATGAAGGCGCCGGCCAGGCCCGTGACGACGGCCAGGGCGAGCGATGCCAGCAGGCTCTGGCGGAAGATGCTGCGTGCGCCGTCGAGGTCGTTGGCGCCCACGCGGTGGGCCACCTGCACCGAGAAGCCCGTGGCGGCACACGAGATGATGCTCCAGAAGAGCCACATCGACGTGGCCACGATGCCGATGCTCGCCGAGGCCTGGGCGCCCAGCGAACCCACCATGGCATCGTCGATGTAGAACATGAGGATGCTGGACAACTGCGCCAGGATGGCAGGCAACGACAGCAGCGCCGTCAGCCGCAGCTGCTCGACGGTAGAGAGCTTGCCGTGCTGGCGTATGCGCAGTAGCAGTTGGTCTTTTGTGCTTGACATATCGCGTGAAAATCGGCCGCAAAGGTACGCATTTTAGACGAAACGGCGGCGGGGCGCCAAGAGTTTTTACGCCCTTTTAACGTTCTTCAACTATCAGCCGCCGCGTTCTGTGATGCGGTGGAGGGGGATTCCTTCGGAGGGGACAGGGAGGGGGTGTAGGGGGATGAGGGAGAGACGAAAAAGGCTCGGCGGGAAAACCGCCGAGCACACTCACGATGCGATGCCACGCTTAGGGCTGCTGCTCTTCGTCTTCGGGGACGGGTGTCCAGTCGGCGCTGGTCTGGCCGGACAGCTCGGCTTCGAGCGTGGCGGCGACGGCCTTGCGTGTGGGCACACGGTGGAGTGAGACCTTCTGGATCAAGTCGCTGTAGAGCTTGGATGCCGCGAAGTTGACGTTGATGGAGCGAATGTTGGCGCGCGTGAACTTCTCCTTCGACTCGGCGCCGTCGCTCTGCACCGTCAGGTAGAGCTTGCCCAGGTCACCCAGCTGGATACGGTAGCCGTCGAGCATCAGCTCCTTGGAGCAGCTCACCAGCTTGGCGATGACGGCGATGATGTCGCCACGGTCGTAGTTGCAGCCGTGTGATACCATGTGGTCAGCGATCTCATCGACGCTTAGCGTTCCGCGGCTCTGGAGGAAGGCGTAGGCCTTCTTGCCCTCTTCGGGCTTCATGGGGTTGGCCATGAGTGCAAGTGCGTAGTCAATCATAGTGGTACTAAGATTTAAAATGGTTAATGAAAGGGGTTATCTGTCGGCTCCGGGGGTCGGCCTCTCACCTCCTGTTCGGGTCACCTCTTGTCCTCGGTCCATCTCGCGCGCGATTTTCCTGGTCGTCGGGTCGCCTCACAATCGGCTCTTTCCTTATCCCTTTAGCCACTGCAAAGATAACACTTTTTCCGCTAATAGCCAAATATTTCTGTCGCTTTTTTACTGTCTTTTTGACGTTTTTCCGCCACCTCTCTTCCACCCTCCTAAGAGACTTTGCGTAGACTCTTAGGAGGGTGGGCGCAGACTCTTAGGAGGGTTCTTCTCTTGACTTGAGCAGCAAGTCGGCCAGGTCCGTGTTTGGCGGATAGGCCTCGAGGCCGTCTGAGATGGCGTATTGCAGTCCTTTGGTGTTGTCCATCACGCCCTTCCATTTGTCGAAGCAGCCGCTGTCGGGGAAGAGTGTGAAGCGTCGGCCGCGCAGGCACTCCAGCTTGTCGGGGCTCAAGCCACTGCTGCCGCAGGTGGCGAGCCACAGTATCTGCGGGTGTCGTGCTGCCATGATGAGAGCTGTCTTCTCGCTCTCGACGATGCCGACGTGAGCTTCGGGGCGCGCAGGCAGCAAGTGCTGACCGAAGAGACATTGCTGGAGGACGAAGCCATCAGGCAGCTGGCCGCGCATCCGTCCGCGTTGCAGGTCATCGTGAACCCATCCGCTGTGGCCGTGACGATGGCCGTCGGGGCCATAGGTCATGATGTGGCCCGTACGCACGCGTTGCTGCTCATCGATTTGCCAGAAGATGATGTCGCCATGATCGGCCACTCCGATGTGATAACTCTCGTAGACACGTCTTACCGTCTCGGAATCGAAGCCAAGCGCTCGGGCACAACGGCTGGCGTACCACAGCCAGAAGGTGCTTTGCGGCGAATGACAAGCGTCGACCAGCTGCATGGACAAGGGTGTCAGACGCTGTGGCGAGGGTGATGCTTGCGTCCGAGGCTGAGCGCTTGTCGTCTCCTTTTTCATCCAAGGATGGTCACGGAAGTATTCCGACGGGCGGTAGTGGTAGCCGCACGACTGTTCGTGATCGCAGCGGCCTACGTTGTCGTTGAGGTAGCGATAGTCGTCATGCGTATCTACGTAACGCACGAAGCACTTACGGCGACCACATTGTGGGCAGGTGGTCTTCTGTTGACGGCGCCCCGTCACGCGGGGGCTGTCCAATTGATATCGGTAGTCTGTATTCATATAATCGTAGAAGTGATTTGTTTTTTGTTCTTGTCTTTGTGAATTCCCGTTCGTTCGTTCTTCCTACCTATATAAAGGAGGAAGAACAAACGCACAGGAACATGTTCTCAGCCCGCGTCAGAATGGCAAAGCCAGTTCGGGGCTTGCGGTGATCATCTTGCCGTTCTCGCAGAGCTTGCCGTCCTTCACCATCTTCGTGATGAACTTGGAGACCGGTGTTCGCGATAGCTTGGTCGCTTCTTCCAAGCGCTTGGTCAGGACGTTGCGGGCTATCGTGCCGCCAGCCTCGGCAATGATGTGCAGGGCAGCTTCGAGGCGGCTCTTCTCGACGAGCTCCCGGGCCTCCTGCTTGGCGGCCTGCTTGCGTTCGCGTTTGGC
Source organism: uncultured Prevotellaceae bacterium (assembly GCA_946624335.1). Lineage (GTDB taxonomy): Bacteria > Bacteroidota > Bacteroidia > Bacteroidales > Bacteroidaceae > Physcousia. Next base: position 2,768 of record CAMOSA010000132.1, on the reverse strand, counting down.
CTGCTGCTCTTGATGGTGCTCAGCGTCGGCGTCGACGAGATGGCCTTCGTCGTTGAAACGGATGTTCCACGTCGGCATGTTGCCGTGGCGTGCATCGGGACAGCTGACGCTGATGATGCCCGACTTGGCCTTCTGGCACTGCAGCACGGAGCCTGCTTTCTGCGAGAGCACGGTGCCGAGGTGGCCGCGCATGTTCGGGTCGTCGGCGGCCTTATTCTCGTGCAGCACGTTGACGATGGCGCAGCCGTGCTCCTCGCAGATCTGCAGGAGGTCGTGGATGAGCTCACGCGACATGACCTCGTCGTTGAACGAGGCGACGTAGTCCACCAGACCGTCGATGAAGACCACCTGCGGCTTGATCGTCTCGATGAGCAAGCGTGTGTCGGCAAGCAGAGAGTCGTAGCTCTTGCGACGCAGTGGGTAGAGATACAGGTGCTGGTCGATGTACTCGTCCGAGCACGGTGTCATCTGCTTGATCTCGTCGATGATGAGCTTGACGTCCGACGCCTTCTGCTCAGTGTCGAGGAAGAGCACCGTGGGTTCCGTCAGTTCCGACTTGACGCGGAACATCTGACCGCAGAGCAAGGCAGCGGCGCAGACCTTCAGCACGGCGCTCTTGCCGGTCTTTTGCTTGCCTTTGAGGCCGTGGATGTCGCCGAGGGCGAAGAATCCTACGCCATCGACCGACAGCGCGTACTTTTCCTCCTCGACGACGGTCGAGGTGGTAATGCGCAGCGCCATGAGCTCTGCCAACTGCTGGGCCCGAGCCTGCTCCTCGGAGGTCGGCTGGGCTACTGCCTGGGCGACGATAGCGTCGGCCAGGACTTGGGGATTTGTAGCTTCCATCTTTGTTCTATCATTTATGGAAGTTTGTGTCTCGCACTTCAAGCCCCATAGACGATTTCAGAGCCTGACAGGTCCCGTGCTCAGGATGTTTCCTTGTCCTAACACATAACCTATAGAATATGTGCAGAGGATTACTCACCCGCCACAAATACAACTTGCGCCCGGAGAGAGCTTTCTCCAGCTGCAAAGGTACACATATCCTTTCAAATATCACACGAAATTATTGACTTGCTCAAATGATGTAAACTGACTGATTCTTTTGTACTTTTGCCCATCGTTAGTGTGAAATTTGACAGGTTGCTGAACGGTGGCAGCTAAAGTTGACGATACTTTTGACTGCAAGAGCACAAGAATCGTCAAAAGTTGGCAAACTTTTGACTGAACATACTGAATTTACGGTCAAAAAAACAGGGTTGGTCCTCATAAGAACCAACCCGTATAGGTGCGTATGGAATTGAAAAAAGTCAAAAGTTGACGGCTGTTTTCACAATTTTTTCTTGTTCAGCAGGTGTTATCATGTATTTCTGTACGAGCGTGTCCATGGTCTTATTAAATTCATCCACCTCTTCCTTTTTAATGTCACCCATCAATATCTGGGTCAGTCCTCTTTTTACCGCACCAATTTTGACTGGTGTCAACACGCCGCCACTTGACTTGTAAAAGTCCGTAAAATATGTCAGCCAGTACTCTACCCCACGCCCGGGCTGAACCTTGGACCAATTCAGCAGTAAAGCCAGAAACTTGCCACCGATGCGCTCTTTTTGTCCCTCTGGGTTGAGCTCGTCAATATGTGAATATGCTGTCCTGCAGCGCATCACCTGCTGCTTGTCATCACCCCAGAGCGCACGCTCCTGATTGGTGATGCCCTTCCTGCGGGCCGCCATCACTTCTTCGCTGATAATCCAGTTGTTGTATTCATCTTCGTCCAACGTGTGATAGAGCATGGCGCTGATTTCTTCCATGCTCTTCTTTTCGTGCTTCCAACCCTCCACCTTCTCCATAAGATTGTTCTCCATCTCCTCATTCATGCCGATAAAATGCTTAATGACAGAACGATTGTTCAGCAATACCTGCTGACGGCTATTTTGGTGCTTTTCATAGGCACTCTCGGGATGGTTCCTGATGTAGGCTACTTGCTGAATGATGTATAGGCACAAATCTATGCATTCGCTCAAATGGTTCTCATAGGAAAGGATTTCGTTGTACAAGACTCGAACTGAATCAATGTAGTACTCCAAGCCCCAAAGCGAAAAAGTATAGGGGCTTTTACCCATTTTGGAATGATCTATCACCTTGCGTTTCGAATTGGAGTATCCGCGCGAACGCTTCTTCTCGCACAGCGTCTCAAGCATCTGCATACCTCTGCTGACACCGCTACGCATCCTATTCATGAGCATGTGGCACGTGCTGAAACGTTTATTGTAGTTGGTGGCAAACTTATCTATGAAGCCTTCATCTTTCAGCCTCTTCAAACGAGAAAACTCCAACTGCGTGAGACCGTCACTGGTGCGAATGAAATTTGTGAACTCAATGACCTTCTCTTCGCTATTGATTCTTCCTGAAACCAAACCGTCTGTAAAACGATCCACCTCGTTTCTGCTGTATACATCTCTCAACTCGCGGAGCTCTTCTTCAGTCTTATCTATGTGTCTATCGTACACCATATTTTAATACTTATTTACTTACAATATCTTATTTATATCCTCGGTTCCAATTTCCATTTAGTCGCCGTGAGAAAGGTGTGAGCCTTTCACTGCCACGCTCGTAGCATGGCTGATAGCGCACACTATCTCGGCCAGGTGGTTGAGGTAAGTTTTTTACCTTAAAATCGTTGCAAAAGTACAAATAAATTCTGAATAGACAATGAATACCTGTTGGATGAATTAATTCTATAAAACATTTATGCTAAAAAAGTTGCACAT
>CAMOSA010000131.1 GCA_946624335.1 uncultured Prevotellaceae bacterium | reverse complement strand
AGGGAAACTATAATAAATGATATTTTTTTCATCTTACAACGAATTAAAATGAATTTGCGTTGTGCAAAGTTTTTTACTCACAACGAATTAAACGAATTATAATGAATCTTGAAAGTAGTGTTGATAGTCTAGAATTCTTCTAATCCGTCCAATTCGTTGTATTAAAAACATTACGGCAGCTCAGGCAGTTTGAAGCCGTTGTGATAGACAGGCTTGATGAGCCGTGCAGCATACTCGTTGGCGTCGATGAGCACTTTGTCGGCCGAGTCGAACGAGGGATGACCATCGTGAATCTCGAAAGCAATGGCATTGGAGACATGCAACTTGGCACCGGGAGCGATGTTGGTGAAACGCATCTGCTCGCCGTCCCACTTCAGCCACTGGTCGAGTTCCTGCAAGCGTACGGCAGCAACACCCATGACAATATTCTCGTTCAGAGGACCGCTGATGCTGAAGTCCGAGCTGGCAGGCACGCGTGTGGCTGCGGGTTCCTTGCAGGCACGGATCCAGTCCTGCTGGTGGTTGTCGTTCTGGACAACGCGGCAGAGTTCAGGCACCTTGGGCTCGCGGCCGCTGACGAGGAACGGGTTGTAGCCATAGGTACCAACGACCATAATGTCCTTCGTGCCATAGAAGATGCAGACACCGTTGCCGTCGAACTTCTTGCCTTCGGGCATGTTGAACGGGATGTTGGGGCGCAGACCGCCGTCGTACCACGTCAGTTCGCATGCGGGCAGAGCCAGCTTGGGCAGGTTGTCGCGGGCGGGGAAGCGGTAGGTAACCTTCTGTGCCGAGGGGCAAGCATCAGGCATCAGCATCGTAGAGCTGCCGATGATAGCGCTGGGCGAACCCAGCTTAAGGCCTGTGAAGGCGACAGCAAGGATGTGGTTGGCCATATCGCCGAGGGCGCCGGAGCCGAAGTCCCACCAACCGCGGAAGTTCCAAGGCGTGTAGACCTCGTTGTAGGGGCGCATCTGTGCCGGGCCTATGAAGGCTTCCCAGTTCATGGTCGAGGGCACGGGCTGTGCCTCCTTCGGAGCAGCCATACCTTGCGGCCAGATGGGACGGTTGGTGAAGGCCTCGATGCGGGTCACCTCGCCAATCTCACCGTTCCACAGCCAGTTCAGGGCCTTGCGCGAACCAGCACTGGAGGCGCCTTGGTTGCCCTGCTGTGTTGCCACTTTATATTTAGCAGCCAGCTTAGTGAGCAGACGGCTCTCGTAAGCATAGAGGGTCATGGGCTTTTCCACGTAGACATGCTTGCCGGCCATCATAGCCTCGGCAGCGATGATGGCGTGGGTGTGGTCGGCTGTGGCCACCATGACGCCGTCGGCCGACTTCAGCAGCTCGTCGTACATCTTGCGATAATCGTTGTACTTCTTGGCGTCGGGATATTTGTCGAGGACGTGCTTAGCGTACTTCCAGTCGACGTCGGCCAGACCGATGATATTCTCCGTCTTGGCCATCTCGGCTATGTCAGCTGCGCCACGGCCGCCAACGCCGACGCCGAGGATGTTCAGTTTGTCACTGGGTGCTTTCTTGCCTACCTTGGCGCCGAGCACGGTGCTGGGCACGATGTAGGGGGCTGCGATTAAGCCTGCAAGCGATGCAGTACCTCTCTTGAGGAAATCTCTTCTTGATACGTCTGCCATGATTGGATAGTTTTTAAGTTTAGGGTTTAATGTTAATGTTTAGTGTTTAGAGTTTAATTTGTGTAAGCGCCAGAATCCAAAGAAGCTAAGGAAGTTACTTAACTTCCATATCATCCGAAACTTGAATTGATGGTTTATCTCTGATGATGTTGTGTCATGTCTTTTATCATTCCTTCCGCAGGTATAGCTCTTGTGCTGAGCGTCCATGAGGACGGGTCTTACACATTCCTGTTATTACGCGGCAGCAGGCCGTAGCCATCCTTGAGGTTGCGGCGATGCTCCCATATCTCCTCCAGCTCCTCGCGTGTGCCGATAGCCGGCAAGTCATGCTGCCGTGCGTCGTCAAGCATCCGCCACGCGTTCTCAGAGGCGATGGCAGAGTCGCGGAACGTGGGCATCAGGGGATTACGCCGCCCCGTGCGGATGCTGTCGGCCATCTCCTCGATGAGGCGGTCGATGTTCTTACCGCCAAAGGGGCGCTCGATATGGCGCGTCTCGCTGACGCCATGGATGTCCACGACAGCTGTTTTGAAATCATGCGTCATACGGCAGAAGCCCTTCGTACCTATCAGTTCCACATAGGAGTTATGCGTCTGCTGCTGCGACAACTGCCCGTAGACAAAGCCCTGGGTGATGTCATAGACGATACCGTTCTCGAACGTGCCATGCACCTGCAGCCACCACGGGTCCTTCCACGACCACATACGCACGCCCTGGGCGTGCCATGTCTTATATTCGCTACGCGCATACCACCGTGCCAGGTTGACATAATGCATGCCGCAGTCGTGGAACGAAGGACCCTCAGCCTCATGGCCCTCGCCGGGCGCCAGGCCGGGCGTCATGTGACAGATGCGCATGATGGCCAGCTCGCCCAGCTCGCCGCGGTCGATGGCATCGCGCATCACCGAGTGATACCACGCGTTCTGCAAGTACATATTCACGGTCGTAAACACCGGCGCCGCCTCCACCAGCCGCACCAGCTCCCATTCGCACCCGACGGTGTCGGCGATAGGCTTCTCAGCGATGACATGCTTGCCGGCGGCTATGGCCCTCCGAATCTGCCCAGGCCGCGAGTCGGCCATGGCACACAGCACCACCGCCCGGACACGCTCGTCGGCATATAGTCGGCTGTCATCCTCGACCACCTCGGCCTCCGGAGCCATACGCCGCGCTAAGGCGCGGCACGACTCATCGACATCGCAGATATAGGCGACCTCATAGGCGCCATTGCGCTGTAGCTCGCTCAGGTAGTAGCGGCCCATGCGCCCAAACCCTATCAGTCCAACAGGTATCTTCATCATCTACGTTTATTTTTGCGTTCTTGCTCGTTTAATCTTTTAGGTAAAATCAATTAAAGGCGCGACAAAGATAATCATTTTTTGTCTTACCCCAACGCTTTTTGCCTTTTTTATCGCCATCTACGCCTCAAATCACATAAAATGTAGTGTAAAACGTTCCTATTACTTATGCCGAGACCATTTATTTGATGGCAAGCTTACGTCCGGCCTTGACATATATTCCTTCATGCGAGGGCATACCACTGGTGCGGACTCCCATTAGTGTATACCATGTGTCTTCACTATCTTGGCAAGACTTGGAAGTGTCGATGGCATGCAGGCCGTCGGCGTCGGCACGATCAATGCGAAAATAATCGACCTTGAACCATCCGGCATTGTCCGTGGCAGATGATGTCCCGTCGTTACGGCGGTTACTGCTCTTGATGCCGAACGTCAGCGATTCGCCCTCGCCGACAGGCACGAAGACCTGCATATCACGTAACACCACGGCATCGCTCTTGCCCCCAGCATAGCCAGCATAGCTGTTCACCTCGCCCTCGGTGAGCAGATTCGTATAGTCGCTCTTGTAACCATAGTATTGGACATACTTATTGGCAAAGAGGCGGCAGTTGGTCTTCTTACCTTCCTCGACCCATAGCTTACATCTGACACGATAAACTCCAGGGGTCAATGAAGTGGCTGGGATTGTCTGGGACAGTTCAAAGTATGCGGGCATGGGTACGGAGTTGAACCAGCAGACGTTGTTGCCGTGATAGTTGGTGGCGTCCTGATTGACGCCGTAAGAGTCGAGACCGTTGCCACCCTTATTCATGCGGCCTGTCTGATTCCAGCCGCAAGGCACGCCACGGCCGATATTGCCAATGGCGTTCTCTTGACAGTCGCTGTTGAATTCGAAGTCATAGTTCTCGATGAGTTGTTCGGTCAATGTCAGGTCGTCATTCTCCGGCAAGATTACCCGTACATCGCTGACGACGACACCTGGGTCAAGCAATGCCACGCGCAACCGCACGTTACCATCCTTCGTAGACTTATGCTGCACGGTAGCGTCGTTAAATCCTTGTAGCACCGTCTGGTTCCATTTGCCTTCGGTGGCTACCGTCTTCAGCGACAGCGTCTTGGGCGCTCCACCGTCGATACTCAAGGCGACGCGCAAATCATAGGTCGTGTTGGCAGGGAAGGTAGGCAGGCAACGTACGCTGATGCTGTTGTAGCCTTTACGTACAGGTACTTCATATTCAAGGAATGGTGCCCGCGATACGTCATATTTAGTCATGTCCAATGGCCATATTGTCACACTTTGATCGCTGACGCCCAGTCCTTCGAGTTTAGTGAAAGCGCCGTTAGCAGCGGTATAGGCAGTGGCAGGGATGACGATACGCGTGGCTTCAACTGGCACTTCGACCTGCAGATCACTGATGGTCGCCTCCGTAGCCACTTCGGGCAAGTTGAACTGCGAGAGACCACGAGGCGCAGCACTCATGATGCCATTCCATTTGCCTCCTGCCGTGCGCGCATTATAAAACTGAGTCAACTGCAGGATCTGCCGGTAGGCGCGCCGAGCCTCACTGGCGTACTCTAGCGCCTTGTCACGCTGGCCGTAAGCAGCGAGGGCGAGGCTTTGTGCAGCACGCAGCGTCTTCACGTTCATCATCCAAGCTCCCTTCACAGGGTACTCTATCAGCTCGTAGTAAGCGTCTTGTAAAGACTCGGGCACGGAGGTCCGCACGTCATCAACACGTGAGGCCAGCGCTTCGTAATCGGCTACTCGTCGGTCACGCTCGGCATCGCTGTAGGCCACGGCAAACACATGTTCGGGCTTGCCCGCAGCTGCCAGCCGATAGTACTCCCGCTTGATGGCTGCAATATCATCGGCGAGCGCTTCGCCGAAGGTCTCCGCGGCCCAGTGGCGACAATAGGTATGGGCTTGCTCTGGCGTCCAGGCATCAATATCCCAAGCCAAGTCCATACAAAAATCCAGCTCGGCCTCAGCGGGCTTGATATCGCCGACATTGATGACCCACAGCGTTCGAACGCCCTGAGCGTAAGCACGCGAGAGCTCGTAGCTGATGAGCGAAGGCGAGTGGGAACAGAGCCACAGATAGTCGTGGGGCGTGCCCCAGTAGGAGACGTGATAGTAAACACCGTTGCCACCTTTGCGGGCCTGTTCGCGAGCTTTGGGCAGCTGACGAATATATCCGTGATTGTCATCGACCCAGCACAACGTCACGTCGTCAGGCACCTGCAGACCAGCGTTGTAAGCGTCCAACACCTCTTTATAGGGTATGAACAGCTGGGGCACCGTGGTTGGTTCGCCTATGTGCTTCTGAATGAGCGACCGTTGAAAGTCAATAATCTCCGTGAGGCCTCGCACCTTGTCGGCCGTAGAGGGATAGCCAGAGATGCCCCAGTCGTGAACACCTCTCATACCGAGGGTGTACATCGCGTCGTAGCCCGCACTCTCGGCAACGCGCTCCTCCCAATAGTTCTGTATCTTTGCCGTATTCGTCACGTAGTTCCAATCCTCATTGGTACCGTTCCACGGTGCACGCCGCCACTCCCATTCGTTGTCGCGGAGCATCTGCTCGCAATGGCTCGAACCAAGCATAATATCGTACTTCTTTGCCACCGGCAGGTTATCCTTATTGTCCCAGAAGGCACGCGAGCACAGGTGCATGGCCGGCCACAGCGTATTTGCCCGGAGGCGCAGCAACAGCTCCATGACCTTAGCATACGTGTTAGGACCAATATTATCGTAATGCTTGTCGAGGTTCTTAGCAGCCCATGGCGTCAGGCCCCAGTCTTCGTCATTGATGAAAATACCTCGGTAACGCACCGACGGCTCCTTAGACACGGTCTTGACACCTTTTATATAAATCTGCTCATGCGAAGCCGGGGCGACGTCAGCCCACCAGATGTAGGGTGAGACGCCCATCTGGCGTGACAGTTCCAGCAAGCCATAAGCCGTTCCACGAGGAGTAGAACCATAGATGACCACAGCCCTGTCAATACCCTCTGCAGGCTGCTCCACCATCTGTATCCCATAGACCTCCCATCGCCCCTGTACGGCCGCAGCATCTATCTTCCCAGCCGCAGCGAGAGTGTCAATTATCGACGATTGCCCGAGCGTACCAGCCAGGATAGGCTCGGCTACTGCGCTGACCGCACCTTCAGCTACGGTCCGGCACGCCTCAACCATCGCATCTTGCGTTGCAGCTTTAGCCACCGCTACTTTCTGCCCCGTCACAGCTTCAATGTCACCGGCGAGGCACGCCGCTGCTGTCGCTACCACCTCAGCATCGTCGTTGGCCACCACGATAGTCGTCTGCAGCGTTGGCGTAGCCACGACGAAAGCGCCAGAACCACCATCGCAGCTCACGCGGATTTCATCTGCCATCGCAATTGTAAAGGCAGCCATTGCCACCACAGTCGTCAAAATAAGTCTCTTCATCGTGCTATTCATTGAGTAAAATCTATTGTTAATTACAATCTCTGTTGGACATTCATCGCCACAAAGTCGACGTAATCACGCTGCAAAAGTACATTATTCTCGTCACCCCTTCCACAAATAATCCTTCATAAAAGGCAAAAACCTCTCCGAAAGTTGCTCGAAAGGGCGTTTAGAGGATAAAAAACGTGCTGAAATGGAATTTTTTCTGTTTTTCCGTCTGCTATCTCGCAATAATTCCTTACCTTTGCGGCGCAAACAGCAAGTGCGTCGCCCAGATGGCGGAATTGGTAGACGCGTTGGTCTCAAACACCAATGCCGCAAGG
>CAMOSA010000130.1 GCA_946624335.1 uncultured Prevotellaceae bacterium | reverse complement strand
TAGAGCAACAGCCTTCTAAGCTGTGGGTCTCGGGTTCGAATCCCGACGGAATCACCAAGATGTGAACTCGCAAGTCGCTGATTTGGCTGCTTGCGAGTCCTTTTTTTATATCGACGGAATCGCCCGCTGACCAAGCCTAACAGCTTTTCTTGCTGCACGATGTCAGCTGGCCTCAGTTACAGTGACAGCGGCTCTTCGATTGTGGCTGAGCGTCTTTAGAAGACAAGTAATTCATGATATTAGAATTCTTTGTAGCATAAAAATCAACCGAAAGCGGTCTTCATTCAAAATAATGTCGTACCTTTGCGCCGAATTTACAAAATCGAAATGCTATGATTATGAAAAAGACAAGACTTTGGATGCTAGCCGCCATCCTTACATTCTGCGGTAACGTGAACAGTTACGCTCAGGAAGATGCGCCCGTGGTAAACGCCTATTTCACCACTGAAGAGATGCCAGACATGATGGTATTCCTGCCCGGCCCACCTGACAGCACGTCGGTGGCTTTCATGAATGATGTAGCTCGCTACTACTGGGGTAAGGAGATGCGCAATAATCCGGAGCGTGCGGCCCAGGCCACACGTGACGGAGTCTATGGCCTGGCCACCATACTGACCGAGTTCGAAGAAGCTTTCGGCATGAAAATCACTGAGAAAGAGACACCTGAGATATATAAGGTTTTGCTCGAAGGAACAGCCACATGCGACAGTATCTGTACCCTGCCAAAGAAGAAGTATATGCGCCGTCGCCCCTTCATGGTGTTTAATGAGCCGACGCTGACACCCGACGATGAGGAGAGCCTACGTAAGAACGGCTCCTATCCCTCCGGTCATACCCTCCTTGGATGGAGCGCAGCCTTACTGATGACGGAGATTAATCCCGAACGTGCCAATGAAATATTGGCCCGCGGTTACCGTTACGGCGAGAACCGCTTGGTCGTGGGTGCCCACTGGCAGAGCGATACTGACGCCGCGCGTCTGGCAGCCTCGGTAGCCTATGCTCGGTTGCACACCAGCGAGCGTTTTCTCGAGCAGATGAGAAAAGCCCGTGCCGAGTATCAGGCTTTGACAGGGGAAGATACGGCTGTCGATGCCCCCCGAGCAGCCGTTGTTGATCATCCCGCCACACGGGCCTATCGCATTGACGGCATCCCGGCCAATGACGCCACCCAGGGCATCGTCATCGAAGGCGGAAAGAAAGTCCTGAGGAAATAGCCGACTTCGTACGACGAGCTCACCATCGTCTCCAATCACCTCACTGCCTTACCAGTTGAGCCCTCACACAACTCCTATGATGAGTCCACTCAGAAGTGGACTCATTCTTTTTCTGTCAGCCACAGAAGGTGCCGACGAAATGGATGGTCTCGCTGCTGTTTTTGATGATGAAGAGGAAGGGCCGGTTGAAATTCAGCGTTTCTTGTTGCGGCACGTTGCTGATGGTCTCCGATACCTCTGCGTCAGGCTGTCCCAGCCCCTTCTCGTTGACTTCGAGGCGGCAGCGTTGAACGACCTGATTGATATAGAGGTCCGGTGATGGCGAAATCTCATGGAGGCCTGCGCCAAGTGCGAAGGGCTGTGTGAGGCCTAGGGCACTCATGGCCGCTTGCAGCTGCTCGTGGGTGTTGTCAATACTGAAACGTGGCAGGGCGAGCGTCGCCTGCTGTGAGTTCAAACGCCATCCATCGTCGCCCCACCAAGGCTGTTGGCTGATATCTGCTATGATGTCCTTCAGGTGGTAGCCATCGTTTGGCCTGTAGGCTTCAAACATCCATTCACCCTGGTTGATAGGTATTCTGACGGCTGTGTAGCGCTCGGTGAGTTTTTGCGTGAAATCGTGTGTCCGATGCATCATTCGAATCTTCCTGACGACCTGTCGTCCGTCGTCCGACAAGAAATCTTCTTCCGTCGTCAGCGCTTCGTCGAAGGCTGTTCCCCATCCGGCTTTGAAGGTATGTGCGCTGGCCATCAGGGCCTGCGTGTTGGACGATGTACCTTGGAGGAGGCGGGGGATAAAGCCCGCTGTCTGCTGGTTACTCCACTGGTTGATATAGTCGCTCGCCTTGCTTGACGCAAAGTCGAGCAGGGCGTAGTCGGCACCGTATCGCTCTGCCATCAGGTTGACATATCCGGCGTAGAGCCCCAGGCGGCTGTTCACGAAAAGGGCGTTGGCCATTGGCCATATTGTATTGGATGAGTAGTCGTTATGGAACCAGACGCGTGTGTCCTGGATGGCTTTTTCTATGCTGAGGACGGAATCGGGCGTCATCTGCTGGGCAACGCCGAAGAGGCATTGGCTCATCTGCTGCCAAGTGGCAGAGCCTTCCGTCGTTCCGTTGATGATCAAACCGAGGATGTAGTCGATGCTGATGGTCGAGAGTAGTGTGCTGCTGCCTCCGTTTTGTTCAAACAGCCTGTTGAACAGTCTGAACCCGAAGCACTGTAGCTCATGTAGCAGGACGAGCTTGCTTACGTCGGTGTAATCACCTCCTATCTGCTGGTCGTCTTTGCCGTTTGCTAAATCCTTATGAATGACAATCTGTCCGTCGACTTCGCTACCATTGAGGTAGAATGACTGGATTGCCTTATCGCGCATGATGTGACTGAAGGTGATGGTGTCTCGCTTGGATGCATTACCCCAGTCGATGATGATTTTTTCCTCGGAATAGGTCTGCATCGGGTCTAGCTCGCCGAAGAGCAGGAAGTCGTTCATCCGTCTCAGCCCGTAGAACTCAGGCTCGTAGCCCCGCGCTTTCTGACCGCAGGGGTAGACCTTACCTCGGTATATGGCTGAGATGCCTTCTGCGTTGGATTCCGTCAATATGGGATAGCCGTCGAGGCTGAGCACCTTGATGCTGATGACGATGGGGGGGGTGACGTTGGCAAAAAAAGGATACTCATCTTTGGGATCGATGGGCTTGTCATCGACAGAACACGAGGTGATGGCGATGCTGAGCAGGAGTCCTGTCAGTAGATATATGAGGTATGTGATCTGTCCTGTTTTCATAATGCTTACGTTCATTGATGGTTGTGTATGATTTGCTCTGCTTTGAACGCTCGTCGCTCACAGCGTCCACCGGAGTCCTACGGCAGGGACGAAGCGTAGGGGATGGGCGGTGCGGTAGGTCGTGATGTCGGAGCCTGTTGGGATATACCATAGCAGCTGTGGTTCGGCGTAGATGCCAAAGTGCTTGTTGCAGTTGAACTGAAGGCCGACGCTGAGGCTTGTGGAGAACTGCACGGGAGCCGAGAGAGTCGTCGTCGAGGTCGGGGTGCGTCCGCTCTCGCTGAAATGTGTCGATTCGACTTTCGCTTTCAGGGGTATGTCGATGGCGCCGCCGGCTGTGGCGTATGCCGTCAGGAAACGCCGCTGAAGGAAGCGATACTGCGCCCGCAAGGGGATGCCGAGGTAGTGGATGCGCTGATCGTCGAGCACGAAGTCGGTGGAGGTGCCGTCGCGCAACGACGAGCTGAGCCGGCTGTAGGCGATTCCCGTCTCAACGTACCATAGCCTGCTAAGAGGAATGCTCAGGTTCACGCCTATGGTGAATGGCACATAGTGCTGTCTCGTCTGCTGAGGCTGCTCGTCGGAGGTGGAAGGGCTGATGTCGTTGTTGAACTGTGACTTGACGCTGGCCGTCTGGCTGAGGTCGTAGGCATAGCCGTTACCGATGAGGAGGTAGTAGTTGGCGGGTTTGTCTGTCGGCTGGGACGGAGGTTGGCTATAGGACGAGTAACTACTGCTGTTGGCCATCAGCGCCCCGTCGAACCCGATAGTGGTGGCGAGTGTGATGCGTGCTGATGAGGCTTTAGTCCGCTTTAAGTCGATGCCGACGGAGGAGTAGTCCTGTTGTCCTGCTGAGCGCGGAGCCTCGGACGGTGTGGTGGCTTCGGCGACGAGGTGGTTCTGCCTTGGTTGGTCAATGGGTGTGATGGCGGGTGCCGAAGTGGTGTCGGCGGTTGATGTGACCGTGTCGGCATCGCTGACAACAGGTGCCGCTGTTGTCGTTCCTGTAGCTAACAGCTCGGCTGGAATCTTGTCAGCCACGGTCGTAAGCTTTCCTGCCGCATGTGGCGTGGCTTGCCTTTCGTCTGACAGACGGGGCGAGGTTACCGCTTTGTCTGGCGTTCGAGGCTGGGCTGTTACGTCATGTGATTCGGCCGGCAGTTGTGTCGCAGGGGGCGTCGTGGGTCGGGCGTCGGCAACCACAGCTTGCTCCTTAGGTCTGATGACGAAGAAGGCAATGGCCAGCGATGCCGCTGCGGCTATGGCCGCGGCGAGTGGCCACAGGCGTCGTCGGCGTGGCGAGGGCTGTGGAATGTTGCTGTCGAGGCGTGTCATCATTCTCTCGGCAAAGCCCGTGGGCAGCTGAGGCTGTCCGGATCGGTGCTGCTGCACAGCACGTCGGAGGCCGGCGTCGCCGTGGCGCCAGCTTTCGGGGTCGATGTGCTTGATGTGGGTCATTGTCTTTTCAGTTTTTGAATGATGAGATAGAGCTTCTTGCGGATTCGATAGAGGTGCGTGGCAATGTTGCCTGGCGGTGCCTCTACGATATAGGCGATGTCCTTGAGCGGCAAGTCGTCGTAGTAGAACATATTGACGAGCGCCTGCTCGCTGGGGGGCAGTTGCTCGATAGCCATGCGTAACAGCTCGGTTGTGTCGTTGTCAGCCGCCATGAGGGCATCGTTGACGATGTCATCTGATACGCCGTAGTTGTTGTCATCGAGCGAGATCGTTGGCAACGAGGGCTGTCGAAGGTGGTTGAGAGCGGCGTGGTAGGCGATGCGGCTGACCCAAGTCGTGAGGCTGGCGCGTCGTTCGTCGAAAGAATCGATGTGGTTCAGCGCCTTCAGCAGCACGTCCTGTGTCAGTTCCTCGGCATCCTGAGTGTTGCCTACCAACCCTATGATGAGTGAGAATACACGTTCGGCATGACGGCGCAGGAACAGCTCCTGCGCTGCCCGCTCTCCGCGCTTGAGGCCTTCGATGTCGGTTCGCGTCATGACGATGTTGTATGGTCTTCTCTACTTATATATACACACAATGGGGCCGAAATATTACATCCGACCCCATAAATTTTCGTTTTTATTTTAAGTCGACGATAGTGATGCCTGCTCCGCCGAACTGGACGTGTTCGTCGCGGGCGTCGACGACAGAAGGCACCGTGCGGAGATATTGGCGTATGAGCTGTCGGAGGGCTCCCGTGCCAGTGCCGTGGAGGATGCGTACGCGGCTGACACCGACCTGAATGGCATCGTCGATATAGAGCTGCACGGCGTTGAGGGCCTCGTCGCCCCTCATGCCTCGCACGTCGATGTCCTGTCTGAAGTGGAGGCTTTTTTCACGCATCAGGTTCTGTGTCTGTCGGCTGATGAAGCCATCGGTTGCTGTCGGTGTCTCCTCCTGCTTAGGCGGCTGTGCCGGCACGAGTCGCTTCACGTCGACAGTCGTGCGCATCTGTCCGAAAACGACGGTCGCCGTTTGTCCGTCGATGCGTTCGATACGTCCGACGGAACTCTGGCCTTTAATGCGGACGTAAAGCCCCTCGGAAGTGAAAAGTGAAAAATGGTCGGCTTTGCCTCCAAGTGAATAATCTGGTTTACCTGTGCTGGATGAGGGTAACTGGGATTTTTCATTTTTCATTTTTTCATTTTTCATTTTTCTCTCCTGTCTCCTGCGTATCTTCTCCATCTTACGTTCGATGGCTTCATCGCTCTCGCCCTCGTTGCTCTCGATGTTCTTGATGCGGAAGTCCTCGAGCTGCTGGCGTGTGCGGCGTGTGGCCTCGCGCTCGGCCTGCGCCTCGCGTATCTCGCGTATGGTACGTTCGATGCGTGCGTTGGAGTCGAGTAACAGCTGCTCGGCCTCGTCCTTGGCTCGGCGTATGATCTCTTTGCGCTGGCGTCGTAGCTCGGCTATCTCCTCCTCGTAGCGGGCTATGGTTTGCTCCATCTGGCGCTCCCGGCTGTGGATGCTCTCGCGCTTCTGCTGCCAGTAGCGACGGTCGCGCACAATGTCTTGTAGCCATTTGTCGGCGTTGACGTAGTCACGCCCGACGATGTCCGTAGCGTCAGCGATGACATCCTCGGGGATGCCTATCTTGCGTGCTATCTCCACGGCGAACGACGAGCCGGGCTGACCTATCTGCAGCTGGAAGAGGGCTTGCATGAGGTGGCGGTCGTAGAGCATGGCGCCGTTGACTACGCCGTCGGTCTCTTCGGCAAAATGCTTGAGGTTCTGGTAGTGGGTGGTGATGATGCCAAAGGCACCGCGCTCCACGAAGCGCTTCATCACGGCCTCGGCTATGGCGCCTCCGATCTGCGGCTCGGTGCCGCTGCCGAATTCGTCGATGAGCAACAGTGTGGCCGGGTCGGCGGCGCGCATCATCTGCTTCATATTCAGTAGGTGAGAACTGTATGTTGAAAGTTCATCTTCAATGCTCTGCTCGTCGCCGATGTCGATCATGATGTGGTCGAATACGCCCAGCTGCGAGCGCTCGCCCACAGTGATGGGCAGGCCGCATTGGAGCATGTACTGCAGCAGCCCGACGGTCTTGAGGCAAACACTCTTGCCGCCGGCGTTGGGCCCTGAGATGAGCAGTATGCGTTGGCGGCGCGTCAATTCGATCTCTAAGGGAACCACCTTCTTGCCGTGCTTGGCGAGCGAGCGGCGCAGCAGCGGGTGCACGGCCAGCGTCCAGTCGATGAGCGGGTGGGGTGCTATCTCGGGCTGCGTGGAGGTGAAAGCGCCAATCTCCTTGGCCAGCAAGGCTTTGGCGCGCACGAACTCCACG
>CAMOSA010000129.1 GCA_946624335.1 uncultured Prevotellaceae bacterium | reverse complement strand
AAGCGATGGCGCACGAAACCGATGCGGAGGTCCATAGGAATACCTGCGGCGGGCAGATAGTTGAGGTTGTCGCCGAAGTAGACCTGGCACATACTACGTACGCTCGATCCTGAGCTGACGCCGAAGCGAATCTCATAGTGTCCCTTGGTGGGCACGGGAGGCAGCTTCATCGTGAACTCATACTTACCGATGATATTGAACTCGTCCATCTGGTAGTTACTCCAGGAGCGCTCGAAGGCACCGAAATAGTAGAACATCGTGCCTTCCTGCATCTGCACGTCGGCCAGATAAGGATAGTTGACCGGCACGGCACGCGTGAAGGTGGCACCGTAGGAATAGTAGGACATGGGGCGGCGGATGTCATTGTTGATGAACTCAGGGAACATAGCCGCCATGTCGATGCGGATGCGCTCGCCAGCGAGACGCTTGCGTACGTTTTCGGTATAGACGAGTACGCGGTCAATGGGGTAGATGCAACCGTTGATGAGGTTCTCGTGGTTGGCACCGTCCTCGGTCTCATAGTTGATCTTGATACCTACGTTCTCGTCGGGGTACATGGCCTGGCTGCCGCCGACTTCACGGAAGAAGCCGCTTTCGTGGTAGTCATCCTTGTCAAGATTCTCGGGACTGAACATACCACGTCCGTTCTGCAGGATGGGGAAACGGTTAAGGTAGATGCCATTTGACTCAGCACTCTCAAAGATCTTCAGCAGGCGACGCTTACCCATCGTGGTGTAGTACTCGTAGACGGGGATGGTGTAGCGTTGGCCGGATGTCTTCCAGTAGTAGCCGCGCTCGTTGTAGTGGATGACCAGCTTGTCGCGGCTGAGCTTTTCGGGCAACATATGGTAGGTGACGAACTGATTGATGATGTTGTTCTCGCTCGTGTAGTTGTTGTCCGTTGAGGCTTCGGGGTAGGCACCCTTGGCGATGAGGTATTGCTTGATGTCGTCGACGGTGATGTCGCTTGCCGACTTGCCGATCTCAGCCTCCCATAACTCGTCGGGCTCAGCGAAGATGGTGAAGCCGTATTTGCGGTGCTCAGGCATGGTGCCGGGCTGGTCGGGCTCCGTGGGGTGGTTGGGCAGGTCCTTGACCTGCTTCGTTAGATAGAGCTGTTCCCACACGTCGTCACGTGTCTTGCTGAGGGTGTCTTCGAGTCCGCAGGCGAGGATGAGCTTCGACATGACGACGAAGCCACGCTTGTTCTCTGCGATCCACTGGCGGAAGAGGTCGGACATCGTGTCGTTGCTTGGCGCGATGACGGCGTGCACCTGGTGGACGCGGCCGTTGATCGTCTCGATATCGCGGTTGTTCAGGTCGATGAGCGCTACGCCATTGATGAAGATGGAGTCAGTCTGCGGGATCGAGGTCTTGTAGATCTTACGGTCGTTGAGGTTGGCTGTGGCCAACTCGTCGTTGTCATCCTTGGAGGAAATATCGCCGATCTCGTAGATATCGCCGCTGCGGCTGCCGTCGATGATGCTGTTGAGGACAATCGTCTTGCGGATGGAGTCGAGTGTCGTCTGGTTGGTGATGGACTCCCAGTTGGGCTGTGCGATGATACCTTTATTATATAATGTATCCAGATAGTCTTGTATTGCCTTGTTGTCGGGAGCGAAGCAGGTGTACTTGCCACGAGCCGACAGCAGCTGAGCCACGGACGACTCGGACTGCGAGCTGACGGGAACCTGGCGAATCAGTTTGACATACTCGGTGTAGGCCGAATCACTCTCGAGGTATGAGAGCACCGTGTACTCCGTCAGGGTGAAGCGTGCCGACGTGTCAATGTCCTCCTGACACCCCGTGAAGAGGGCGGTCACGATGGCTGCCACGAAGGCCAGCTTGAGTTGATAGGATTTAGCTATTGATTTCATATTGATATGATTTTTTAGCATTGGAGTGATGTGACTTATTCTGCGGTTCCTTCATCTGACGTCGCATCAGTGTCTATTCCTTTCCTGCGATCCCATACGGGATTCTGGCGGATCAGATACCTGTTGGCTCTGAGCTCCTTGAAATAGATGGGGCAGTAGAGACCGTAGCGGTTCTTGATGCGGTTCTTCAGGTTTTGCTGTATGCGGCTGTATGCGCCTTTGGCCAGGTAGTTGGTGACCATGGCTGCGACGCCGTCGGCGCCGTCGGTGTACT
Source organism: uncultured Prevotellaceae bacterium (assembly GCA_946624335.1). Classification (GTDB taxonomy): domain Bacteria; phylum Bacteroidota; class Bacteroidia; order Bacteroidales; family Bacteroidaceae; genus Physcousia. The sequence goes on along the minus strand of CAMOSA010000129.1, from coordinate 4,660 downwards.
GGGGTTCACGCGGGTCGGGGTTGTGTCCTCCGCCGATACGCTCAGCGTAGCGCACGAGGTCAAACCAACGCTTGCCTTCGCCGACAAACTCGATCAGACGCTCTCGCATGACGAGGTCGATACACTTTTCCTTGTTGTTGTCGGAGGTGGCGGAGAGACCTGTCTGCTGATCCAGCATATTACGCTTCTGTATGGCATCTACGATGTCGCGGCATTTCTTGTACTCACCGAGAACCGCGTAGGCTTCAGCCATCATCAGCATCACGTCGGTCTGACGATAGAATATCCAGTTGTGATAGTTGAGTTGCTCGGAGACGGTGATGATCTTTCCGCCGTTGAACGTGAAGCGGCATTCCTTCCATTTCAGGCAGTAGCCTTCTTCCAGCTGGTCACGGGCCATGTCGTCAGTATAACGCATGCAGCTGTACCACATACGGCTGTCTTTGTCGACGCGGCTGCTCCCGACGGCATTGGACATGGCCGCTTCGTTGGAGGAGAAGTGTGTGCCGTTGCTGTGGCCCCAGAAGTGGTTGACAGGATCATTCTTGCGCTCATCTTCGGCGGAATACTGCAGTTCGAAGATGCTTTCGTCGCTGTTGCCGCTGTTGAAGATCTTCTCGTAGCTTTCTATGTAGACTGTCTGCTGGGCATTGTAGCTGTTCTCCATGTCCTCGTTCTTGATGAGTGGTGCATTGGAGAGTCCGCTGCCGAAGTCGTCGGTATTGCTGCGTGGACGGTCGTGAGAACTGCTGGTGAGCTGCTGGTTCTGAGTGGCCAGATAGTCGAGGGACTTCTGTCCGAAGTAGATGACGCTGTCGGCATCCATGCGGACACTGTCTTCGGAATAGCCGCGTCCTTCGCGCAGGGCGCTGCGCCAGAGGTACATCTCAGAGAGCAGGGCGTAGATGGCGGTGTTCGTCATCAGACCGCGTGTGTCTTTGAGCTGTGTGTTGCGGTTACGACCCTTGCCGGCCACTTGTCGCACGTCCTTGATGAGGATGTCGAGCACTTCCATCTGAGGCGTCGCAGCGTAGGCCTGAACGTCTTCGTCTGAATTGACGACCCGGTTGCTATAGGGGATGTCTTTGAAGGCGCGGAGCAGATAGAAGTAGTTGAGTGCGCGCAGGGCGGTCATCTCAGCTTTCATCTGTTCCCATTCGGTGCGTGTGAACTGGGCATCGCGCGCCAGTACCTCTTCACCATGGGCGAGCACCTTGTTGCAGAAGTTGATGGTGGTGTAGACCGATCCCCAGTCATAGACCGTCAGCGTCGAATCGAGCTGTCCTTCCGTAATCTTCTTATAGGTGTAGTATTGGTCTTGATGACTATCGTAGACGGGGTTGAGGGTATAGGCGTCGGAGCGGATGTCACCCCAAACGATGAGGTTGTTCAGCGTTGAGGACATCTGCTTGTAGGCTCCGTAGCGGACACCCTCGAGGTCATTCTTGTCTTCCCAGAAGTTCTCCTCCACGACTCGGTCCTGGGGATAGAGCGTCAGGAAGTCGTCACAAGACGTGGCACCGAGGGCCATGATGCCCAGCAGCGCGATATTGGATAGATATTTGAATCGTTTCATGTCGTTCTATGTTTTAGAAACCGAGGTTGATACTTGCAGTGAACGAGCGGGCACGCGGCGTACGGTTGTTATCCACGGCGATGCTGAAGCCCGAGGGGCTCACTTCGGGGTCGGTGCCGGTGTACTTGCTCCATACGAAGAGGTTGTTGGCCGAGGCGTAGAGCTTGAGCTGGCGGATGCCCCACTTCTTCAGGATTTTCGGGTCGATGTCGTAGCTGATCTGCACGTACTGGAGGCGCAGGTAGTCACCGTTCTCCACGTAGCGGTCAGAGGGCAGCGAGTTGTAGCTCGAGTAGTTCGAGGCGCTGAGGGCACGTGGTATGACGGTCTCGTCGCCATTCTTACGCCAGCGCCATGTGGTGGCGAAGCTCTGGTTGGCATTGCTGCGCATACTCTCGGCGTTGGCACGGGCGAGGTTCACGATCTGGTTGCCCATACGGAAGTTGAAGCCGGTGTTGATCTGCAGGCGGTCCCACTTGGCGGTGAAGCCGAAACCACCGTTGCACGACGGGTTGGAGTTACCGAGGTAGACGATGTCGTAGCGGTCGATCTGTCCGTCGTGGTTGATGTCTTCGTAGATGGCATCGCCACCCTGGAAGGTCTTGGCACTACTCTCGTTGTAGCAGTAGTACATAGGCAGTGGATCACCTTTCTGGTCGGTCAGCATATTGCCGTCAGCATCGAAGGCGATAGGACAAGTAGCCACTTCGCCGCGGTGGGCAGCTGCTGATGCCGTGTTGATGGGATTTCCCTTAGCATCGTAACCCGTACCACGGGCAACGGCATCCTGATAGTTGTCGAAGGTGTTGCCGTTGGCGTCCACCTCGTAGCGGCCGTAGGCGTACCATGAGTTCTGATCGTAGCCGCTGTGGTCGTAGTCGTAGCGATAGACGCCGAGGTACTTAAGGCCATAGATGGAACCGAGTGCGTTGCCGACCTGGATGCGACGGAGGTCGTTGTAGGCCAGGTTCGCCGGCTGATAGGTGTCTGAGGGGTTCAGGTCGTCGAGGATGAGGGGATCCATCTCCTCGACCTCGTTGAAGTTCTGTGCGATGTTGCCGCGCAGCTTCAGCTGGAACTTGCCGACCTTGGCGAACCATCCCGTCGAGGCGTTGAGGTCCCAACCCTTGTTGCGCATCACGCCGCCGTTGATCTTGGCCAGAGAGCTGAAGCCGTTGGCCGAGGCGATGCGCTGGTTGTGCATGATCAGGTCGGTGGTCTTGTGGTCGTAGATGTCGAGCTCGAAGTTGATCAGGTCATCGAAGAGACCGAGGTTGAAACCGAGGTTGAGCTTACGTGTCTTCTCCCAGCGTATGGAACGCAGCGAGAGGTTCTCGGGTAAGATGACGGTGTGGCGGTTGTAGTAGCCCGACTGTCCGTATTTGTTGTACTGGTTGAAGCCACCGCCGCCCGTATTACCGGTGATACCCCAGGTGGGACGGATGGCCAGCATGCTGATGACGTTTCTGGACCACTTCATGAAGTTTTCGTCGATGATGTTCCATCGGGCTCCGATGAAGGGGAAGGTACCGAACTTATTGCCGGCGCCAAAGGCTGTGGAGCCGTCCCAGCGGACGCTGGCGTCGAGGCTGTACTTACTCTTATAGGACAGGTGGGCCTGCACGAAGAAGCTCGTCTCGCGCCATTCGTTGTTGCTGGCGCCAGCACCGGTGAGCAGGGCATTGACCGTTGGGTCTGTGATGCCTGTCGGCACGTTCCAGAGGTCCGTGAACTGGTTGCTGGACTGTCCGCTCTTCATCTCCCAGCGGGCGAGCAGAGGCAGTGACCAGTCCTCGTTCTTGAACTTAGGATAGAAGGATAGGTCGTGGCGTGTAGTGAACTCGAGGCTCTTGTACTCCGAGTTGCCGACGGTGTTACGGTTGTTGCTGTGTGGGGTGTTATCCCAGTATTGACCGTTCTCGCCTCCATAGACCCAGTCCATCGTGCGGAGCTCAGCGGGCAGATATTTGTCGTTGGAGGTGTTGTAGATGTTCAGCTGCACATCACCCTTATAGTTCAGCTGGGTGTGATCATCATCCTTGCCCAGGAACTTGTACTCGATGGCGAACTGAGGAGTCAGGTTGTACTGGTTCTCCTTGTTCCAACCGCCATAGGCGTAGGCAACAGGGTTACCGTTCATGAACATATCGCGCAGCTGGTAGCTGGTGTGGTGACTGTCGTTGTTGTTCGAGAGGTCCAGGGGCAGCATGTTGAAATAGCGTCCGGTGGGCAGGTAGGTGAGCACACCGTTGACATCCTGGGCCATCAGTTCTTCGACGCTCATGTTAGGCATGGCGGTATAAGCGCGGTTGAGGATGTCGTTGGGGTTGTTCTTGTAGTTGGTAGTGAACGTCAAACTGATGTTCGAGGTGAACTTGATGCGGTCGCTGACCCAGTAGTCGAGGGCTGTCTGGGTGGTGAAGCGGTTGAGCTTCTGTGCGATGATGGAGCCTGTTGACTTGTCATAACCGGCACTGACGCGGAAGGTGGCTTTCTCACCACCACCCGACAGGGTCACATACCATTTATGTTCCTTACCGAACTGACGTACCTTATCAATCCAGTCGGTATTGTTGCTGTAGTGGCCGTAGATGTCGGTGAGGTTGTTGTTGTAGTCCAGCTCAGGAATGGTCGTGGCAATCTGCTGCGGGTTGTAGTAGGCCTCTTTCAGCATCATGGTGTAGCCGTCACCGTCGAGCATCCTGTAGCCGTCAGGCTGCCAGGTGCCATTGAACTTGTAGGAGAAGGTCACGTTGGTGGGACCGCGATGTCCGCGACGCAGCTTGATCTCGATGACACCATTGGCGCCTCGCGAACCCCACTTGGCCGTCGACGCGTCCTTGAGGACCTCGATGCTCTCGATGTCTTCGGGGTTGACGTTGAGGAGCGTAGAGAACTGTTCCTCGTTGTCCATATCCTCGAAGTTGACGGTCTGTGCGTCCTCAGGCAGTTCGAAGATGTGGTCGTTGACGACGATCAGCGGCTGAGCGTTACCATTAATAGTAGAGGTACCGCGCAGGCGCATGGTGGTACCGGAACCGAGGTTACCGGAGTTGGCCACGATGTCGAGACCTGCGATCTGAC
>CAMOSA010000128.1 GCA_946624335.1 uncultured Prevotellaceae bacterium | reverse complement strand
GGCCGCTGACCCAGTCGTACTGCGTGGCCTTGACGTTTCCGTGGACGTCGATGTAACCAATATAGGTGGCATTGATGGTTCCAGCGGCGTTCTCGTAGTGCAAGGCACGGGGGTCGGCAAACCAGCACCAGGCACCTTCGTCGGCCACGACTGTGCCGCTGTACGATTCCTGTGCTACGGCACGGCTCAGACTCAGCACGGCCAGAAGCAAATAAACAAAGTGTCTTTTCTTCATCGTTAGTGTTATTCATTGTTTAAATTGGCGGCAAAGGTAAGAAAAAGTTTAAAGTTTTGAGCCTAATGGCTAAAGTTTTTGCGCGTAAGACCCGTTTTTCATCAAATAATGCCTATCTTTGCGGCGTGAAACGCATAGGACTCCTCTCCGACACCCACGCTTACTGGGACGACCGGTACCTTCAATACTTTGAATCGTGCGACGAGATCTGGCACGCCGGTGACATCGGCAGCACGGCCCTCGCCGACCGTCTGTCCGCCTTCCGCCCGTTGCGCGCCGTGGTCGGCAACTGTGACGGCGGCGACCTGCGCCTGATGTTCCCCGAAGTGCTGCGTTGGCGCTGCGAGGAAGCCGATGTGCTGATGACACATATCGGCGGCTACCCGGGCCGCTACGACTTCCGCATCCGCCAGCAGCTCTACGCCCGTCCGCCGAAGCTGTTCATCTGCGGGCACAGCCATATCCTGAAGGTGCAGTATGACCGCACGCTCGGGCTACTGCACATCAACCCCGGAGCCGCCGGCCTTCAAGGCTGGCATCAGGTGCGGACGCTGGTGCGCTTCACCGTCGACGGCGATGCCTTCCGCGACCTGGAAGTCATCGAGATGGCAAAAGACACGTTAACAGATTAACAAATTAACACGGTAACACATTATCGACATACGACCAATGACCCAAAACGTCATCATCAGCCACCATATAGTGGAAGAGCTGTCGGCGGCCATCGAAGCCGTCGGGCCCGACCGCCTGTTCGTACTCACCGACGCCACGACGCTGGAGCTGTGCTGGCCCGTAGTGAAGGACTTCAGCTGCCTGAAGGGCGCACAGATGATCACCATCGGCGCCACCGACGAGGCCAAGACGCTGGAGAGCCTGGCCGCAGTCTGGCAGGCGCTCAGTGAGGCCGGCGCCACACGCCACTCCCTGCTCATCAACCTCGGCGGAGGCATGGTCACAGACCTCGGCGGCTTTGCCGCATCGACCTTCAAGCGCGGCATCGCCTTCATCAATATCCCGACGACCCTACTGGCCATGGTCGATGCCAGCGTGGGCGGCAAGACGGGCATCAACTTCAACGGCCTGAAGAACGAGATCGGCGTGTTCAACGATGCACGGACCGTCGTGCTCGACACGCAGTTCCTGCGGACGCTGGATGCCTCGAACCTGCGCAGTGGCTATGCCGAGATGCTCAAGCACGGCCTCATCAGCAACGACGAGGCCCTCAACGAGCTGCTCACCTTCGATCTCGACCATGTCGACTACGCGGCGCTCAGCGCCATGGTGGGGAAGAGCGTTGGCGTGAAGGAGCGCATCGTGGCCGAAGACCCGCACGAACATGGGCTGCGCAAGGCGCTGAACCTCGGACACACCGTGGGCCACGCCTTCGAGAGCCTGGCGCTGGCCGACGGCCACCCCGTGCTGCACGGCTATGCCGTCGCGTGGGGCTTGGTCTGCGAGCTCTACCTCTCGGCCGTTCACTGCGCTTTCCCCACCGCGCGGTTGCACCAGATACGCCATTTCATCGACGAGAACTACGGACGCTACGCCATCAGCTGCAAGCAGTACGACCGCCTCCACGAGCTGATGACGCACGACAAGAAAAATACCGCCGGGCACATCAACTTCACCCTACTCGGCGCCGTCGGCGACATACGCATCAACCAGCAGGTCACGAAGGACGACATCCTCGAGGCCCTGGACTTCTTCAGAGAAGGGTGAGCGTGGACAGGGAAGTTAAATGAATAATATAATGTATAAATTATAAATATAAAAGACAAGACATGATGAAAAAGCTGATATTGATCATGGCTGCGGGCCTGACGCTCTCGGCAGCTGCCAAGAAGGACGTCCGCATGAGCGGCAACCCCATCTTGCCGGAGTTCCACGCCGACCCCGAAGTGCTCTACGCAGAGCAGACCAATCGCTTCTATATCTACTCCACCACCGACGGCGCGCCGGGATGGGGAGGCTACTATTTCACCGTCTTCTCCAGCAAGGATCTCACCGACTGGCAGCACGAAGGCATCATGCTGGACCTGGGCACCGACCAGGTGCCGTGGGCCACGGGCAATGCCTGGGCGCCGTGCATCATCGAGAAGAAGATGAACGGCCAGTGGAAATACTTCTTCTACTACAGCGGACATAACCCCAAGAACAACCGCAAGGCCATCGGCGTCGCCGTGGCCGACCACCCGACGGGCCCCTTCCGTGACCTCGGGCACCCGCTCGTCGACCAACGTCCCCACGGCGTCAACGGCGGCCAGCAGATTGACGTCGACGTCTTTCACGACCCCGTCTCGGGCAAGGACTACCTCTACTGGGGCAATGGCTATATGGCCGGTGCCGTGCTCAACGCCGACATGACGAGCATCGACACGACCACCATCACCGTCATGACACCTCAGGGCGGCACGCTGCAGGACTATGCCTACCGCGAGGCACCCTACGTCTTCTTCCGCAACGGGCTATACTACTTTCTCTGGAGTGTCGACGACACGGGCTCACCCAACTATCACGTCGCCTACGGCACGGCCACATCGCCCCTCGGACCGATTCGTGTGGCCGAACAGCCTGTCGTACTCATACAAGATCCGGCCAACGGCATCTATGGACCCGCGCACAACAGCGTGCTACAAGTGCCGGGACGCGACGAGTGGTACATCGTGTACCACCGCATCAATGCCGGCTATCTGCAACGTGACCGAGGGCCTGGCTTCCACCGACAGGTATGCATCGACCGCATGAAGTTCAATGACGACGGCACAATCCAGCCCGTGAAGCCAACGAACACGGGCGTGAAGGCGGTTAAGAAGTGGAAACGTTGAAAGTTGAAAGTTGAATAATTGTAACGTATTAATGTGTTAACCTGTTAACGTGTTAATGTGTTAATGTGAAAAGAATGTTTAAAAGATATATCATAGCAAGCACTTTAGCAGTACTCAGCACGGCGTTGAGCGCTCAGCCCGTACTGACTTTCAAGAGTGATGTGGTCAACGTCGGCGAGCTCTCCTTCCAGCAGCCGCGCAGCATCACCTACGAGTTCACCAATACGGGCACAGCTCCCCTGCTGCTCACCGCCGTCAAGCCGTCGTGCGGCTGCACCTCGGTGGAATGGCCCAACTCACCCATCGCGCCCAACCAGTCGGCACGCATCACCGCGACCTACGATGCGCGTATGCTGGGATATTTCCAGAAAGAGCTGGAGGTACACAGCAACGCTTCTGCCGAGCCGACATACCTCACCCTGCAAGGGCGCGTCGTGGCTGCAGCGACGGACGTCGAGGGCGACTTCCCGGTCGACATGGGCGACGTGCGGCTGTCGACCGACAGCATTATCTTCGACAACGTCAACCGCGGCGACCGTCCCGAGACGAGCATCCTCGTGCTGAACAATACGCGCAAGAACATACGTCCGCAGCTGATGCACCTGCCGTCGTACCTCACGGCGACCTATCATCCCGAGACGCTGGCCGGAGGGCGCGTAGGACGTATCGCGCTACGGCTGAACAGCGAGAAGATGAAGAGCTACGGCCTCAACGAGACGACGGTCTACCTGTCACGACAACCCGGCGACAAGGTGACGGCCGAGAATCAGCTCAGCGTCAAGGCCATGCTGCTGCCCGACTTCAGGCACCTCAGCGAGACCGACCTGCAGACGGCACCCCTCATCGTGCTCTCGGCCGAGAACTTAGACTTCAGCAGCGCCGTAGGGCAAAAGAAAAACGCCTCGCAGGTCATCACCATAGGCAACGCCGGAGAGCGCAACCTGCACATCAGCAGTGTCCAGCTCGAAGGACGAGCCCTCAACATCAGCCTCAGCGACCGCACGATACGCCCGGGCAAGAAGGCAAAGCTCAAGGTCACACTGCTCACCAGTCACGTCAAGGCCGACGACCCGGAACCGCGCATACTGCTCATCACCAACGACCCGACACACCCGAAGGTCGTCATCAACATCAACAACACCCACTGAGCGTAAGCAACAATCATCATCCCCCCCTCACACCCTTCAGTCATCATGGAGCACCCCGAAAACAACGAAGAATATAAAGGCTTGACCGTCAACAGCGGCGTCGAGCAACCTGCCATCGTCAACCCCTACCTACGCCGAGGCCGTTTTGCCCGTCGGCAGCTGTCAGCCTCCGACTACGTCGAAGGCATCGTCAAGGGCAACGTCACCATTCTCGGGCAGGCCGTCACCCTCGTCGAGAGCACCAGCCCCGCTCATCAGGCCATCGCACAAGAGGTCATCGAGCGATGCCTGCCCTACAGCGGCAAGAGCATCCGCGTAGGCATCAGCGGCGTACCCGGAGCGGGCAAGAGCACCAGCATCGACGAGTTCGGCATCCACGTGCTCGAGCGCACCGGCGGCAAGCTGGCGGTGCTGGCCATCGACCCGAGCTCCGAGAAGACCAAGGGCAGCATACTCGGCGACAAGACGCGCATGGAAAAGCTCAGCGTGCACCCCGACTCCTTCATCCGACCCAGCCCATCAGCAGGATCGCTCGGAGGCGTGGCCCGCAAGACACGCGAGACCATCATCCTCTGCGAGGCAGCCGGCTTCGACAAGATCTTCGTCGAGACAGTCGGCGTCGGCCAGAGCGAGACAGCATGCCACTCCATGGTCGATTTCTTCCTCGTCATACAGCTCGCCGGCACCGGCGATGAGCTGCAGGGCATCAAGCGAGGTATTATGGAGATGGCCGACGGCATCGTCATCAACAAATGCGACGGCGACAATGTCGACGCGTGCCACCTGGCAGCCCGACAGTTCCAGAACGCCCTGCACCTCTTCCCCATGCCCGAGAGCGGATGGCTGCCGCGCGTGCTCTGCTACTCCGGCTTCTACGGCCTCGGCATCAAGGAGGTATGGGACATGATCTACGAGTACGTCGACTTCGTCAAAGCCAACGGCTACTTCGAGCACCGCCGTGCCGAGCAGGCCAAGTACTGGATGTACGAGAGCATCAATGAGCAGCTGCGCAACAGCTTCTACAACCACCCCACCATCGCCTCGCTGCTCCCAGCCGCCGAGCGTTCCGTGCTCGACGGACAGAAGACATCCTTCGTCGCCGCCAAGAACTTGCTCGAGACCTACCTGCGCATCATCCAAGCGTGACAAGACAAAGTCAACCGGGCGACACCGATAATATATGCCGGATTGAAGGGCTGAACATTGAGGCCTGAAGATTTAAACGTTAAGGCCTGAAGAATTGAATCTTCAGGCCTTAAAAAAATGACGTATCGCCCTTTACGTATAGACGAAGAGAAGGAGCTAAAGGACAGGGGGGTGCTTACTCCTCGTAGTGCTGGAAGAGGAAGTCGTTGTAGGGGTACTTCTGCACATGCAGCTCTCGCACACGGGCATACAGCACCTGCTTGAGTTCATCGATGTTGGAGCGTTCGCGGGCGCTGATGAAGAGGCAGTCGCCATTCAGCTTAGCCATCCAGGTGCGCTGCAGCTCCTCGAGAGAGAGGTTCTCGCGGGTGACGGGAGTGAGGTCGTCGGCATCCTTGGGCGTGAAGGTGTAGGCGTCAATCTTGTTGAAGATGAGCATGAGCGGCTTGTCAGCACAGCCGAGGTCGCTGAGCGTCTTGTCGACGACGCGTATCTGCTCCTCGAAGTCGGGGTGCGAGATGTCTACGACGTGCACGAGCAGATCGGCTTCGCGCACCTCGTCGAGCGTGCTCTTGAAAGACTCGATGAGGTCGGTGGGCAGCTTACGGATGAAGCCCACGGTGTCGGAGAGCAGGAAGGGCAGGTTGTCGATGATAACCTTGCGCACCGTAGTGTCGAGGGTGGCAAAGAGCTTGTTCTCGGCGAAGACCTCGCTCTTGGCCAGGAGGATCATCAGCGTGCTCTTGCCGACATTCGTATAGCCTACGAGGGCTACGCGTATCATGCGTCCACGGTTGCCACGCTGCGTCGACTTCTGGCGGTCGATGTCGGCCAGCCGTTGCTTCAGCAGGCTCATGCGGTTGAGGATGATGCGACGGTCCATCTCGAGCTGTGTCTCGCCCGGACCACGCAACCCCACCGAGCCCTTGCCACCGCCGGAGCCAGAGCCGCCGCCCTGACGTTCCAGGTGGGTCCACAGGCGCTGCAGGCGAGGCAGCATATAGCGATACTGAGCCAGCTCGACCTGCGTCTTGGCATTGGCCGTCTGTGCACGCATGGCAAAGATGTCGAGGATAAGGCTGGTGCGGTCGAGAATCTTCACGCGCAACACCTGTTCGATGTTACGGAGCTGCTTGGCACTGAGCTCATCGTCGAAGATGACCATGCCGACCTCGCGCTCGGCGTCCTCCTCGGCCTGGATGTAAGCCCGGATCTCGTCAAGCTTACCCTTGCCGACGTAGGTCACCTGGCTCGGACCGTTCACACGCTGCGTGAAGCGCTTCACGGTCACCGCCCCGGCCGTCGTGGCCAGGAACTCCAGCTCGTCGAGGTATTCCGTCGTCTTGCGCTCGTCCTGCTCGGGGGTGATCAGACCCACGAGCACAGCTGTCTCGGCCTGCGCCTCTGTGATGACAAATTCTTTCATGCTGACAGTCTAATGTCTTAACCTTTCCGCTCGGCGCTTGCTACGCTTCTTGAAGTGCCCGCTCGAGCTCTGCTCGCTCATTCGAACGAAGTGAGTCTTGAGAAGCGTCACCC
>CAMOSA010000127.1 GCA_946624335.1 uncultured Prevotellaceae bacterium | reverse complement strand
CTGATCTGCGGGGGCATCGGCGGCCTCCGTCGGCTGAGCAGCGTGCTGTCCATTGACTGTCTGGACGTCGGTGGCCGGAACGCCACTATCCACGGCGGCCGAAGAGGGCGAGGCGGCCGGCGGGGACGCCACCGTGAGGACAGAATCTGTTCCGGCGAGCGACGCGCCGTTATCGGCAGTGCCGGTCGAGGCTTCGACGCCGGCAGAGACATCGTTGGCGGTTGGGACATCGGTGTCGGCTGAGACATCGGTGTCGGTTGTGGCCTCGGCAGCTGCCACGGCAGCGAGATACTTCTTCTGCCACTGACGCACACGGCGGTTGCGCTCCTTGATACTGCGCATCTGCAGCAGCACGGCGATGCAGAGCAGAAGGCCAAAGATGACGGCTCCCGCGATGAAGAGGCGCGTGATGCGCTCTTGGCGCTGGTTCTGTTGTCGCAAGCGTTCGAGCTCATAGCGGGCATCGTAGTCGGCCATCACCTGAAGCGTGCCCTCCTGGAAGAGCGAGTCGCGCAGCAGGCTGTAGGCTTCGAGATGGTCCACGGCATGTTCAGCATCAGTCGGGCGCAAGGCTTTCCACAGCCCGAGATGGCTCTTGACCTGACCGTTGCGGTTGCCCGTGCGCCGGTTAATGGCAAGCGCTTCGTCGTAAGCTTCAGCGGCATCGCCCCACCGCTCCTGCCGCAGGGCTATGCTCCCTCGCTGGTTGAGGCTGATGGCGAGTGAATTGAGGTTACCGGTACGGCGCAGCACGGGCTCGGCGCTGTCGAGCAACGCCAAGGCTTCCGGCAACCGTTCCAGTTCTTCGAGCACACTGGCTTTCTGCACCTGCCGGACGGCGAAGTGGGCCGTGTCATGCCTGAGCGAGTCGAGGCGCAGGGCTTCGTCGGCGGCAGCAAGGGCTTCGTCGGGCTTGTCGATGGAGATCAGGATCTCGGACAGGATGCCATTGCGGACGGCTATCTTCACGCTGTCATTCAGCTCCGTAGCCATCTGCAGCGACAGCCGGAGGTATTTCTCGGCATCGGCGGGCTGGCGGTTGAGGATATAAATCGTGCCCAGCGTGTTGTAGGAATAGACGAGGCGCTCCTTGTCGTTGAGCCTCTGGTCGAGCTCGATGACTTTCGTGGCAGCGGCGAAGGCATCGGCATAGAGTCCGCGCCGCAGGTAGCAGACGGAGAGGTCGCTGAGACAGTCGCTGTGAAGCTCGAGGTCGGTAGTGTCGATGAGCTCGAGGAGCTGGACAAAGTGGTCGGTGGCGGCGACATAATCGGCACCGTCCAGCAGCTCCTCACCTTGCATGAAGAGGGAGTCGACAGACACCGTGCTGTCAATCTCCACCTTATCGGCACTGGAAGATAAAGGAGCACGTGGATGTGTGCAGCCCACAATGGTGGCCACACACATCCACGTGAGGATGAAGAGAATATGAGTCTTACTGGACTTCAACGTAGTCGGATGATGCTGTTGCCTCATCGCCGATGACGCTCTCGGGTTCAGGAGCCTGAGGCATCAGCAGGAACATCGAGATGATGAGCATGAAATTGGTGATGACGTCAGCAAAATAGATACCCACGCAGCAGGCAGCGAAGCCGACGATGGCGATGCCAATCATGGTGATGCCCATGAGCAGGAGTTCCCAGAAATGACCCTTGGTCATCTGCCACGAACGGCTGAAAGCCTCGCCGAACGTCACGTCCTGCGTAGCGGCCAACACGGGAGCGTACCATAGACGGATGGCAATCCATATACCGGGCAGGATGCAGAGGCAGGTGCCCAGACCTACAACGATGCCGTAGACAAAGCCGACACAGAAATAGATGGCCAAGCGGTTGAGGTCGACCTTGAAGATCGATGCCATCGACTCGTAGGGCTTACCCTTGCAGTAAGCGGTGACATAAAGGTTGTAGACGACGTAGCTCAGGTAGATGGAAAGGAGGAAGCCGATGGTGACCAAGATGTAGTTGACCTGTATCACCTCGGCCAGCATGGCCACCTGAGCGGCTGGGTCGCTGCTGTTGGTGATGAGCTCGGCATAGCGCTCGGGGTCGACGCTGACGCCGAGACCGCTGATGAGCGACGTCACGAAGGAGAAGAGAACGAAGATGGGCCAATGCTTCACGGCAAGATCCCATGCTTGGGAGACGATAGCTCCGATTTCGAGTTTTTTCATTGTCTGTTGAGTTGTTTAGCGGTTATTAAAAGGGTTATTGTTTTTACCTTAATATATATAGGACGCGAAGAAACAGGTCAAAGTTGCAACACATTGCGGATGACGGCCCAAAGGAGCATGAGCCCCACGACAACGAGAGCGGCCTGCGAAGTCAGCTCGCGGCGCCATAGCCACCACAGGCCCAACAACGGAGCGCCGACGGCCAGACCCGGATTCAACCAGAACGCCTCGGTCCACTGACCGTGCCACAACGCCACAAGCATACGCTGGCCGCCACAAAGGGGGCAGTCAAGACCGGTAACGACATGGAAGGGACAGGGAAGCATCGGGAAGAAATAAAAATGAGAGATTAGAGATGGGTATTGAGGATATAAAGATGAAAGGGGACAAGGGGATTTGAGGGTGGACGGGGAGATATAGGATGGTGGATAGTATGTTTAACGGTTGCCTAAAAGTTGGTGCAAAGCTACACTTTATTTTCTATTTGACCAAGAAGTGACCCGAAAAAGTTTCAAAAATCTCTCGAAGCACGCGTTTCAGCTACTATTATGCCAGCCAGAGCGAGCAAAGAGACGAGGTTAGGGATGGCCATAAGTCCGTTGAGCAGGTCGGCCAGGTTCCAGATGACAGTGAGCTGCACCGTAGCGCCGAGAAAGATGACGAGGACGTAGACAACACGGTAGGCCATGAGGAAGCGCTTGCCGCTGAGGTATTCGACGGCGCGTTCGCCATAGTAGCTCCACCCGAGGATGGTCGAGAAGGCGAAGGTGATGATGCCGAAAGTCAGCAAGGGAGCACCGACGACGGGTATCTTCTCGAAGGCCATCTTCGTCAGCGCGCCACCGTTGTGATAGTCGATGTCAGGGTAAGCCAAGATACTGCTGACGAGCACCAACCCCGTCAGGGCACAGATGACGACGGTGTCCCAGAACGTGGCTGTGGAAGACACGAGAGCCTGGCGCACAGGGTTGTCGGTCTTGGCCGCAGCGGCGACGATGGGTGCCGAGCCCAAGCCGCTCTCATTGGAGAACAGGCCGCGGGCGATGCCGTAGCGGGCCGTCATCATGATGGTCGTGCCGGCAAAGCCGCCGCCGGCAGCCGCCGGGCTGAAGGCGCTGCAACAGATCAGGCACAGCGCATCCCAAACGTAGGCCCCGTTGACAACGAGGATATACACACAGCCTAAGACATAGAGCAAGGCCATCAGCGGCACAAAGGTGGAACAGAAACGTGCGATGCCTTTGACGCCGAAGAGGATGACGAGCCCCGCTAAGGCGGCGACAATGACTCCCGTCACAACCACGGGTACGCCATAGGTCTCATAGCACAGCAGCGAGATGGCGTTGCTCTGCACGCTGTTGCCGATACCGAAAGAGGCGACAGCCGTGAGTACGCAGAACAGGACGGCCATGCTCTTCCAGCCGAGGCCACGCTCAAGAGCGTACATGGGGCCGCCGAGCATCTGGCCGTCGCTCGTCTTGACGCGATACTTGACAGCCAGCAGCCCCTCGGCATATTTTGTGGAGATACCTAACAGGCCGGTCAGCCAGCACCAAAACACGGCACCAGGACCACCGAGGGCTACCGCCGTGGCGACGCCGACGATATTGCCCGTGCCGATGGTGGCAGCGAGCGATGTGGCCAGGGCACCGAACTGGCTCACGTCGCCATCAGCCTTATCGTCGCGGGTGACAGAGAGCCGGATAGCGTGGAAAATGCGACGTTGCGGGAAGCGCAGACGGACGGTCAGGTAGATGTGTGTGCCCAACAGCAGCACAATCATCGGCCAGCCCCACAGCTGTGCGGCCGCCTCGGCGATGAACGCGTTCAAGTCCTGATGAGTCATGTGAAAGCAGGATTACAGTAACGTGTCAACGTATTAATGTGTTATTTTGTTAATGTGTTAATGTGTTAACGCGTCACGCATCGGCAAAGATCTTGCCATCCTCTAAGGTTATCTGAAGTTTGGCATACTCGCTGTGGAAATCATTGCGCAGACGTTCCAGATAGCGACGGCTCTCCCAATGACACATTGGCAGGTCGTGCAGCAAGTAGTTGCCACAGGCCTCTGGCCGTGTGGCCGGCACTTCCTGCTGGGTAAGTATCCATTCGAGGCAGCGCATGGTCAGTTGACGCATATCCTCCACGGTATAGTCGCCTGTCATGATGATATACATACCTGTCAGGCAACCCATGGGTCCGACGTAGACGACGTCGTCCTTGGCCTCGGAGTTGCGGAACCAGGTGGCCATCAGGTGCTCTAGGCTGTGCATGGCGGCCGGGGCCACAGCTGGTTCTTGATTGGGTTCTGTGATACGAAGGTCGAAGGTGGTAAAGCCTTTGTCCTGCCGCGACACATAGATGCCGGGCTTCAGTTTCGTGTGGTCGATGGTAAAACTCTGAATGACTTCCATGAAAGTTGAAAGTTGAAAATTGAAAGTTGAAAGTTGAACTTTCGGAGCAGCGAGAGCAATCAAGCTTGCTTGAATTGCCGAGTCGTGACGAAAGTCAGCGAAGCTAAAGATGAAAGTTAAGGCCTCTCTCCCCGCTCCCCCAAAGGGAAGAGTGCCTCGCTTCGCTCGATAAAGCGGCAGTGGAGAGTTGAGGGCTGATATTTTAAAAGAATTCTATACTCGATTAGTAACTTCTCCCCCCTCCCTTGGGGAGGGGTTGAGGGTGGGCTCCCATCCCTACTCCTTAAAGGGCAGCAGAGCGAAGCGTTCAGGCAGCGCAGCGAGGAAACGACGGGTCACTTCGAAGCTGCGCGAGGCCATCTCATCCCAGAAGTTGAAGTACTGCTCGAGGTGGTTGTCGGCACCCGGCGTGTCGCTGAGCACGCGGAAGCTGACAAAGGGAGTCTGCAAGAGGTGGCAGGTCTGGGCGATGGCGGCGCTTTCCATGTCCACGGCCAGCGCCTCGGGAAACAGAGCCTTGATGGCATCGAGCTGATGACGGTCGCTGATGAACTGGTCGCCGCTGACGATGAGTCCTGCGAAGATACGGTCGCCGTTGGCCGCTTCCATCAGCTGCTCCTCGCTGCGGAAACGAGCTGGCAGGCCTTGCACCTGTCCCGGCTCGCAACCCGGGATGCTGACGTCGTGGTAGGCGGTGGCGTTGCTCACGACGACGTCCATCACCCGTAAGCTGGCGTCAATGCCTCCGGCACAACCTGTAGAGATGACACAGTCGGGGGCATAGCGGCGAATGAGCACCGTCGTGCCCACGGCGGCATTGACCTTGCCGATGCCACATTGAAGCAGGATTAGCGTGTTCTTGCCCAAGGTGCCGATGGTGAACTCATAGCCCCCCTCGTGTTCCGTGACAGGGGAGGCCAGCAAGCCGACCAGCTGGTCGTGCTCCTTGGTCATAGCAGAAAGTATACCTATTTTCATATCGTTGAAAGTAAAAAGTAACTTTTATTCTTCATTTGTCATTCGTCATTATTCATTCTTCACTCCTATCCTCATGTACCTCCGTTCGAGGCCTTTGCAGAGGAGCATGGCCCAAAGCATGGCAAAGAAGCAGACACTGGTGACGGCGTTGTCGATGCCCAACGGAGCAAAGGGCACACAGAAAAGGGCGAAGAGCAGGCTATACGTCACCAGACGGTTGCGACGGAACGCGAAGAGGAGTTCGCGGCGGCCCCAGTGCGTCGTCGTGAACCACAGCGTGAGCCAGAAAGCCAGGACAAAGACTTTGGTGTCCCACAGCAGACTCACGACCATGGCCGTGCGGCTGGTCAGTTCTACAATGTCGGGACGCAAGTCGGGTATATGGCCACGGGTGACGAACTGAAGGATGGTGCCGACGAGCCAGCCCGCTACCATAGGCCAGCAAGCCAGACGGAAGAACTCGCTGCGACGCTGCCAAGCCAACAAAAGAAAAGCCAGACACAACGGCAGCGTGATACCGTCGTGCGTGAAGCTGCAGAAGATGCCCATAAGCAGCATCAGGGCGTAGGCACGGCGGAAGTTCTTGCGGCTGATGCGCGTGTACTGCGTCAGGAAAAAAGGAACGATGCACTGCGACCCCAGTTCCAAGATGGCCGTCTCGTCGCGGGCAAAGATGATGGACGAACCGGGAGCGAAGAAGAGGATGAAGGATGCCGTGATGAGCACCTCCAGCGCCGTGCGGTCCGTACCGATGAAACGTGCTATCAGCCACACCAGGAGCGTGAACATCGCCGCCGTGGCCGGCACGATGACATGTGGATCCCAGTTGTAGACGCCCGCCTTAGGCACTAAAGCCAGCACGAGACAGACGAAGAGGAAGATGAGCAGGTAGGTGAGCGTTCGCATCGGCTTCTATCATACTTCTTTTCCTGCAAAGGTAGTACCTTTTTCGTTCTCATCCAAATTTTTTCACCTTTTTCTGCATTCGGCCTCACTCATTCGCTCTTTACCTCAGATATTCACGCGAGTAATGTGGGTTAAGGGCTCTGATCAATTTGCTTAGGTGACTTGGCGTTGCTATCTGGGTAACTTGAACTAGTTAGCTGAGTGACTTGGCTGAGTTAGCCGGGTGGGTGTGAAGGCACGGTAGCGATATGTCGTTGTTGATCGGTCGAATTATGCTTTCCATGAGAGCATGATATTTTCTTGCACTTTTTCACTATCCGCCAACTACGCTATGGGTTCAATTGGTTAGCTGAGTAAAAAAGTGAGTGCAAAAGTGAAAGAAAAAACAATTTTCTCACGGGAGTGTCAGATACGGTACGAACAGTCCGCCACGATGTCACATTGGTGGGCAAAAGACGTTAAAGACTGACAGTTTGGCAGATTTGGTCACTTTGGCACACCTTTCGCACAAGAGCAAGTGCACACTTGCAATAGCAGAAATCAAATATAGTCTTAAACATAAAAACAAACAACTATGAAGATTCAACCTTTAGCAGACCGCGTTCTCATCGAACCCGCTGCAGCAGAAGAGAAGA